>NZ_LPNR01000116.1:1179-52138 GCF_019266065.1 Nocardia sp. MH4
GAGGGGTGAGACGTACCGCCGAAGGCGCAGTATCACCCCTCGGCGGCGAGGTCACGAGGCCGAAACCCGCGGCGCCAGCCGCCAATTACACAGTCGTCACATCCAGCTCGCCCTCGGCGTACTGCGCGCGCAGCCGCTTCTTGTCGAACTTGCCCACACTGGTCTTGGGCACCTCGGCGATGAAGGTCCAGCGCTCCGGCAGCTGCCACTTGGCGAACTTGTCGGCCAGGAAGTCACGCAGTTCGACGGCGTCGGCGGCGGCGCCCTCGGCCAGCACGATCGCGACCAGCGGGCGCTCGTCCCACTTCTCGTCCGGCACGCCGATCACGGCGGCCTCGGCGACGGCCGGGTGGCCCATCACCGCGTTCTCCAGGTCCACCGAGGAGATCCACTCGCCGCCGGACTTGATGACGTCCTTGGAGCGGTCGACCAGGGTGAGGTAGCCGTCGGGGCTGATCTTGCCGACGTCGCCGGTGCGCAGCCAGCCGTCGTCGAACTTGTCCGGGTCGATCTCGGCCCCGGTCGGCGAGTAGTAGGAGCCGGTGATCCACGCGCCGCGGACCTCGAGCTCACCGAGCGACTCACCGTCGTTCGGGACGACCTTGCCGTCGTCGCCGACGAGCCGGGCCTCGACATTGGCCGGGAAACGGCCCTGCGTGTAGCGGTAGGCCCAGGCCTCCTCGCCCTCGACGCCCGCGGGCGCGTGCGCGACGCTGCCCAGCGGGGAGGTCTCGGTCATGCCCCACGCGTGCAGGATGCGCACGCCGTGCTTCTCCTCGAACGCGCGCATCATGGCGGGCGGCACCGCGGAGCCACCGACGACGGCGGTGCGCAGGTGCGAGATGTCCTGCGGCTGCGCGGCCAGACCCGCCAGCACGCCGCCCCAGATGGTCGGCACGGCGGCGGCGAAGGTCGGCTTCTCGGCGGCCATCATCTCCAGCAGCGGGCCGGGCTGCAGGAAGCGGTCCGGCATCAGGATGTTCGCGCCCGACATCAGCGCCGCGTACGGCAGGCCCCACGCGTTGGCGTGGAACAGCGGCACGATCGCGAGCACGTAGTCCCCGCCGTGGAAACCCATGCCGTTGGGCGAGTTCACCTGCATCGCGTGCAGCCAGTTGGAGCGGTGCGAGTAGACGACGCCCTTCGGGTCGCCGGTGGTGCCGGAGGTGTAGCACATGGCGGCGGCGGAGCGCTCGTCCACGACCGGGAAGTCGAACTCGGCGGACTGGCTGTCGAGCAGCTCGCGGTAGGAGTGCACCTGCACACCTTCGGGCGCGGTCAGTGCGGCGGCGTCGCCGTTGACGACGATCACGTGCTCGACCGTCTTCAGGTTCGGTAGGTACTGAGCGAACAGCGGCACCAGGGTGCCGTCGACGAGCACGACCTTGTCCTCGGCGTGGTTGGCGACGAACACCAGCTGCTCCGGGAACAGGCGGATGTTGAGCGCGTGCAGCACCGAGCCCATCGCGGGCACCGCGATGTAGGCGACCATGTGCTCGTTGTTGTTCCACATGAAGGTGCCGACGCGGTCGCCCTCTTCGATGCCGAGCCCGCGCAGCGCGTTGGCCAGCCGTGCGGCGTCGGCGCCGAGCTCACGGTAGGTCATGGTGCGCACACCGTCGCCGGTCCAGGTGGACACGGTCGAATTGCCCTGGAAGGTGGCGGCATAGTTGAGCAGTTTGGCCAGCGACAGCTGGTCGTCCTGCATGGTGCTCAGCATCGAAAACTCCTTCGGTCTCGCCGCGGCATGAGCCACGTCACAAGCGGATGCTACCGAAGGGAGCGCGGGCGGCAACCGTTTCCCAGCGTAACTTTTCCTGGTGAACGGTGTGTTCAGCGTCAGCCCTCTTGCGTGCGGTGCGGCGGTTGCGCGTCGGGGCCGCGATGATGCGCGGGCACGCCGGGGCCCGCGTGCTCGGCGTTGTGCACCGCGTCGACCACCAGCCTGCGGACGTGGTCGTTCTCCAGGCTGTAGTAGATCGTGGTGCCCTCCCGACGGGTGCGCACCAGCCGCGCCATCCGCAATTTGGCCAGATGCTGCGACACCGACGGCCCCGGCTTGCCGACCTCGGTCGCCAGTTCGTTCACCGACAATTCACGGTCGGCCAGCGCCCACAGCACCTGGACCCGGGTCGGATCGGCGAGCATCCGGAAGACCTCGACGACCAGCCCCACCTGGTCCTCGGCCAGTGGTGCGCGGACCGGGTCGCCGTCTGCGTTCATGCGCAGATGATAGGCCCGGCCGGTCAGCGCAAGGCGAGGTCGGCCAGCGCGGTCCAGTCGGCCAGCACCTGCTTGCGGCGGACCCGGTCGCGCCCGACCATCTCGTCGAGAGTGGCGCCGCGGACCAGATTGATGGTGAGCCAGAAGGTGCTCTCCAGCCGCTCGCGGGTGATCGCGGGGTCGATCAGCCCGGCGCAGCGGTCGAGCAGCTCGACGGTCAGCTCGTGCTGGACGCGCAGCATCTCCCGGCGCAGCGGCGGATCGTTGGCGATGCCGACGTAGAGCTCGACGGCGGCGCGGCCGAGCTGCCCGGCGAACGTCGCGGTGACCAGTTCGACCAGCACCGCGCCCGCCGCGCTGTCCCCCGGCAGGGCTTTGGCCTTGCGCTGCATGGCTTCTCGCTGCCGCTCGGTGAGATGTCCGATGGTCTGCGCGAACAGCTCGCTCCTGGTGTGGAACTGGTGCAGCTGCGCGCCCCGGGTGACCCCGGCCCTGGCGGTGATGTCGGCGATCGAGGCCCCCGCGTAGCCGACCTCGGCCAGGCTCTCGATCGCGGCATCGAGCAGCAGGGTCCGCGTTCGCAGACTCTTCTCCTGATGCTTGTTCGGTGGCAGCTCGGGCATCGACCCAGTATAGAGGGTGAAAATTCCATGCTGCCTTGCACGCAATTCAGTGCTGGACGTACTGTGTCGAGCATGGCTGTTGACCGGATGCTGCCCACCGACGAAGCGCGCGAGCTGATCGAGCTGACCCGTGACATCGCCGACAAGGTGCTCGAACCGCGCGTCGCCGAGAGCGAGAAGACCGGCGTCTTCCCCGACGGCGTCTTCCCCGCACTCGGCGCGGCCGGGCTGCTGAGCCTGCCGTATCCGGAGGAATTCGGCGGCGGCGCGCAGCCCTACGAGGTCTACCTGCAGGTGCTCGAGGAACTGGCGAGCCGCTGGGCCGCCGTCGCGGTCGCGGTGAGCGTGCACGGCCTGTCCTGCCATCCGCTGTTCACCTATGGCACCGACGAGCAGAAGCAGCAGTGGCTGGCGAGCATGCTCTCCGGCGAGACCATCGGCGCCTACAGCCTGTCCGAGGCACACGCGGGCTCCGACGCCGCCGCCCTGCGCTGTCGCGCCACCCCGGTCGACGGCGGCTACCGGCTCACCGGCACCAAGGCGTGGATCACCAACGGCGGCCGCGCCGACTTCTACACCCTGTTCGCCCGTACCGGCGAGGGCTCGCGCGGCATCTCCTGCTTCCTGGTCCCCGCCGACACCGCGGGCCTGAGCTTCGGCAAGCCCGAGGAGAAGATGGGCCTGCGCGGCATCCCCACCACCACCGCCGCCTACGACGACGCCTTCCTGCCCACCGAACGCCGCATCGGCGACGAGGGCCAGGGCCTGTCGATCGCCTTCAGCGCCCTCGACGCGGGCCGCCTCGGCATCGCCGCCGTGGCCACCGGTGTCGCCCAGCGCGCGCTCGACGAGGCCGTGGCCTACGCGAAGGAGCGGGAGGCGTTCGGCCGCAAGATCATCGACCACCAGGGTCTGGGCTTCGTCCTCGCCGACATGGCCGCCGCCGTCGACACCGCCCGCGCCACCTACCTCGACGCCGCGCGCCGCCGCGACGCCGGACTGCCGTACTCGCGGCAGGCCAGCGTCGCCAAGCTGGTCGCCACCGACGCCGCGATGAAGGTGACCACCGACGCGGTCCAGGTCTTCGGCGGCTACGGCTACACCCAGGACTTCCCGGTGGAGCGCTACATGCGCGAGGCCAAGGTCATGCAGATCTTCGAGGGCACCAACCAGATCCAGCGCCTGGTGATCGCGCGCCATCTCGCCGGGTGAGCTACCCCGCAACGCGCTGATCACACAGCCTCAGCCCGTTCCGGCAACCGGCCAGTAAACTGGACGGCGTCTCGAGACCTCGGGCGAAAGAGGTGCGCGATGCTGTGGTGGTTGATCGTGATCGTCGTCGTGTGCGTGGTCGCGCTGCTGTATCTGCGCGCCGAGCAGAACAAGCGGACCGCGCGCGAACTCGACGAAGCGCAGGCCGATGCCAGAGTGACGATCGAACGGCTCGGCGGCCAGGTGTACCAGCTGTCGCCGCGCAACGAAGCGGCCCGGCAGGCGCTGGCCGACGCGTCCGAACGCTACAACGCCGCGGGCGGGCAGATGGACAGGGCGAACTCACCCGTCCAGGCCCGCCTGGCCAAGCAGACGGCAGTGGAAGGGCTCTATTACATCCGGGCTGCGCGCACGGCGATGAATATGGACCCGGGCCCGCCGGTACCGGCCCTCGATGGTCAGGACATCGCGGGACAGGTCGACCAGCAACGGGTCGTCGAGCACAACGGTCGCCGCATCGCCGCTTCCCCCACCCCCTCCCAGGGCACGCCGAATTATTACCCCGGCGGGCGTGTGGCCGGACGGCCGGTCCCCGCGGGGTGGTATTCGGAGCCGTGGTGGAAGCCCGCGCTGATCGCCGGCGCCTGGGGCGCCGGTTCGGCACTGCTGTTCACGACATTGTTCGCCGGGATGTCCGGAGTCGGCTACGACGCCCAGGCCTTCGAGGACGGCACCGGCGAAGCGGCACTCGACCAGGGCGAGGTCGGCCAGGATCCGGGGTACGACCCGGGTCAGGATTCAGAGGGGTGGGGCGGCTCCGATGGTGTCGAGGGTGGATACGACAGCGGCGGGTTCGACAGCGGCGGTGGATTCGACGCGTTCTGAACCAGGCGGCGGGCCGGGACCTGCCCTGGCGCCACCGAGATAGCCGGGGCCGGGATGCGACGGGGGCACCACGCCACGACGAATCATGTTGCGGCCATGCGGGTCTGGGCTCATGTCGCAGCTCACGTCGTGCCGGTGCCGACCGTCGGCGCGACTGCGCGCGGTAACCACCGCCTCGACCCGGATGCCGGGTAACAGTCGGCCGGCGGCGATCGGATCGCCTCGGTCCGCCCAGAGCGGGGGCACACCGGCCGCAGATAGTCCGCCCTGCGCCGGACACTTCCGAGCCTGGACCTGCGGCGGGACCTTCCGGGTCTCTGCCTGCATCGGGACTATGCAGGTCTCGACTTCCGCCGGGACCATCCGAGGCTCGACCTCCGCCAGGACCATCCGAGGCTCGACCTGGATCGTGGCGACCGCATCGAGGTCAGCCCGGCCGTAGCCGACCGCGGCGGGGCAGACCGAGCCGCCGGGTACGTCGCCCACCGGGTCCACAGGCGAGAGTTCCCCAGGGCAGGACTGGCCGCCACCCCCCACGCCCCCCGTGGTGACGACCGCGCGTTCGGCCGCATCGCCCGAGTCCGCAGGACCATCCCCGATTGCCGACTCGGCAGGACCGGTCGCCACGGACGGCTCGGCGAGGTCCGACTCCGCGGGATCGGCACCGGGTGTGGGCCGAGTCGGTTCGGCCTGGCCGGGTAGCGCGAACCCGAACGTGGTGAGCAGCGAGAGGATCGGCTCGACCGGCGATGAACCCTTCGGGAGGACCAGGTCCAGCGTGGGGCCCAGGTCAGCCGACGGCGGTCCGAGTTCCCATGACGGAGCATCTCCTGCTGCCGCGTCTTCCGTGGTGGATCGTCCGAGCTCCGGCAGGAGAGCGTCGAGGATCGGGGGCGACAGGTCCGGGCCGACGGCCGTGACCAGCGGGAGGTGCTGGGCGGTCGGAGTGTCCTCGGCGGCGGCCACGCCGGCGATCGACAGCGCGGCGAACACCATGCCGGTCAGCAGCACACCACGGACGTAGCCGGCCGCGCGCATCACCCACTCCTTCCTGTCTCGTCAGTACTGGTTCTTCCGGTCGGCGACAAGCCGCGCCCGTCAGCTGGGCGTGCGGCACTCCGACAACTCCCCCGCGTCCCGCCGAACCTGCTTGGACGCGGGCAGCCGCTGGGCGACCACCCTGATCCGCGGATTCTCGTTCTCGATCTGCTGTGCCGAGGCGGCGAGCAGATCCCTGGCGACGCCGCGCAGCCGATCGGTATCGGCGATATCCACGCCGCCCATCTCGCCCGCCCGCGCGCGGTCCGCCTGCCCGAGCCGCTCGAAGAGCCCGACCAATTCCCCCTGCGCGGAGCGCCATTCGTCGGGGTAGAGGTCCGGGATCGGTAGCCGGCCGGCGGTATCGCGCGCACCGTCGGCCGCGGCGGCCCGGCCACCGAGGATCATCGCCGCCGTGTCGCGATACTGCGCCGGCGTGAGCGCCCCGGCTTCGCGCTCGGCCGCTTTCAGCTCCGCCCGATATCGGGTCTGCAGCGAACAGACGGACCGATAGAACGCGAGCATGGTCGATTGCGTCGCCGCGCTCGCGCCCTCGATCGCCTCGGCGCGCGCCGCAGCAGCCCGATCCACCTGCGACGACGCCGAATCCGGATCGACCAGCCCGCCGTCGACCGCGCACCCGCCCAGCCCCACACACACCGCCGCGGCCAGCACGAGCGCCCTCACCACCTGCGCACGCCGAGCCATCCGATCGACACGGACAACCCCGGCGGCACGGCGCGACTCGACGCGCCGTGCCGCCGTAAGCGGGACCCCACAACCATGACCACGTACTCCTCGCGAGAAGACAGAAAGTCAGTGCGTGCACGAATGCCCGACCAGGCCGGGCGGAAGCCACCGGGAACGCTAGAACACCGAAACCCCACCTCAGGGGCCCACACCCGTTTCAGATCAGCGTGTCGCCGTGTTCGCCGACACCGCGCACCCCGTCCCCAGCTTTGCTACCCCCCAGCCCCCGCACGCTATACTCGGCACGGTCGAACCGGGCCCCACCCCGACCCCGACCAACCCCGCCTTCGTAGCTCAGGGGATAGAGCACCGCTCTCCTAAAGCGGGTGTCGCAGGTTCGAATCCTGCCGAGGGCACAAGCATTTATGCAGGTCAGGCGACTTTCTTTCCGTTGCCGTTCGACCCTTCGACCCGTTCCGTACGCAGTTTGTACGCAGTAGCGGCGAACCCCTTGCGGGCCGAGTCGAGCTTGGTGGCCACGTCGTCGAGGTCGTCGTCGAACAGGTCCGAGTAGAAATCCAGCGTGGTGCTCGGCTTGTCGTGTCCCAGCATCCGTTGCAGCGCCAGCACCGATGCGCCCTCAGACACCGCCAGCGAGGCCGCAGTGTGCCGGAGCTCGTGCGGTGTGAGCCCTTCCAGTCCGGCAGCTTTCGCGGCAGCGTCGAACCAATCCCGGCGCATGTTGCGCACCCGCAGCACCGCACCTTGCGACGAGGTGAAGACCTCCGCGTCAGCACTTCGGCCGGCAAGACGTTGAGTCAGCGGCTCGACCAGGAACGCCGGGAACGCGACACTGCGCCGTTGGTGATCCTTGGGAGCCTTCGTCACCAACTGCCCGTCAACCTCGGTGATGGTCCGCTCGACCTGGATTCGGTTGCGCGCGATCGACACAGCGGAGACCTGCATACCCGCCAGCTCGGCGAACCTCAGACCGCAGTAGGCGAGCACCATCACCGTCAGCCAGTTGCTACCCGCCTGTTCGGCCAGCCGCTCTACCTCCACACCGGACAGGTAGCGACGCTTCGCGAGACGCTGTTTCGGCCGGTCCACCGTGCGGCACGGGTTCACCGCGATCTTTCGCGTCTTCACCGCGTGATCGCAGATCTGGGACAGCACGCCGAGGTTCTTCCGGACAGTGCCGCCCGCCGCGCCGCCCTCAACCTGCGAGGTCACCCATTCCTGAATCTCGTCGTGCATCTCGACCAGATCACCGAGGCGGAGGCTCCCCCACTTCGGCAGGATGTGCCGCTTCACGATGGACTCGTACCGCGAACGCGTCCCCTGCTCCCACGACGGATGACCAGCAAGCCACGCCTTGGCCACGACATCGACAGTCACCCGCCCAGCCGAGGGCGATGCGTGTGCGCCCGTCACGACCGCCGATGTTTGTCCGTCCAGCCACGCCTGAGCGTCGACCTTGCGCGCGAACCGCTTGGAGTGCTCTTTGCCCATCGTGTCGACATACCTTGCACGCCAACGCTTTCCCTTCTCCCACAGCTTGGACGGGACACGATGCAGCGTGCCGTCCGGTCGGCGCTCCTCCTTCGTCCAGAGGTCTTCGACCCCGGCCCGACGGTTGCGGCGGACGGTGCTCACGCGGCATCACCGAGAGCTTCGGCCTCCTGCTCAGCGATCCACGCCAGGATCACCGACTTGCGCCACACACGACGGCGAGCACCGAGCTTGAAGCTGGCCGGACCCTTGCCCACGTGCGCCCACCACCGCCAGGTGGCTTCGGGAATCCCGGTCAGCGCTTCGCAGTCCTTGGCCCTCAGGTACGTGTCTTCGGTGTTCATTTCCGGTTCCTCCCTATGCTGCTGCGGATGTCTGGACGGTTGAAATCTGTTGTGTCCCAATGGTTTCCCGTGAAACACCACCACCACCCGGGGGTCCTTCGTCCTGTGCGAGGCGAGCTGTGATGTATTGGGCGCGCTGACCGATCCGTCGTTGGACCAAGTCCAAGACCAGGTGCGCGCGTGGTGGTGCGTCCTTGTCGCCGGGGCGTACCGGAGTGATCCTCAGGTGCGAGGTATCGGCCATGACCAGACCGACGGCGGCGAGGTACTCGCGGACGTATTCGAGCCGTTCGGCCTTGTGGTCAAGGACGGTCTTGCCGGTCCACTTGTTCGAGTTCTTGCAGCGCCGACCCGGCAGCCCCAGCGATTCGCGGCGGTGTGCGATACCCCGGCACTTGCCCGGCTGGGTCTTCTCGCTGGCGCCCTTGGGCACGATGCCGTAGGTCAGCCACACCGAACACGTCGGCGAGCACGGCGTGTGCTCCAGCTCGGCGTGTAGCCGGTCGTAGTGTTCGGCCACTCGTCGCGAGCCCGGTTCGAGGATTTCCCCGACGCTCTTGGTCAGGTACTTCGTCAGGTAGCGGACCTTGTGATCCATGCCGTCGGAACCGGCCAGGATCTGGACCGCCTTGGACTGGCCGCCGAACTGGAGCGTGTGAGCCGGGTCGAGCTCATCCACGGAATCCATGACCGCGAGCGCGTCGTCCCAGTAGGTCAGCGGGCGATGGGTTTTGGGGTCGACGAAAGTGCCGGCGGAGTAGTCCCAGACCGGCATGTTGGTGTTGTCGTAGACGGGCCGGTCGTAGTGCGGCCACCAGATGTTGACGTAGGTCGCCGCGGTGACCTGGTAGAGCAGCTTGGTCGGGATCGAGCCCCGCAACGCGATATGCAGGTGCGGAGCGGCCCGGCGCTGCGGCTCCACCGTGGCGAAGTACTGGACGTTCCAGCCGACCGCGCGCCGCAGGTTCTCGATCCACTTGGAGAACAGCCGCGCCATGTGGATCGTGTCGCGGGCCTGGCGGGCGTAGTCGTAGGCGTCCGGATCACGCGGGGAGCCGTCGGAGACCATCTTGCCCGTCTCCGGATCGCGTACCTGGTTGATCGACCCGTACGAGGGCAGGGTGAGGGTGAAGAACGTCGACGGTCGGTACTTGCCCTCGGCGTAGGACTGACCCACGGTCGTCTTGGCGACCTTCTTACGCGGCAGGTCGGGCAGGTCGTCACGGCGGCGTGTGGACTTGGCCTTGCGGCGGGGCTTCTCGTCGAGGGCGGGGAGTCGGCCACGCACGCCGAGTTCACGCGCCTCGGTGTCGAGGTCGGCCACCAGCACCTTGATCGCGTCCGCGAGCTCGTCGTCACCGTCGCGGCGAGCATCGTGGTAGTCGCTGAAAAGGCTTGCGCGAGCGGTCAATACGTCCTGTTGCGCCTGGGTGACGACCGGCTCGGGGTCGACCGGTTCGTGTTCGGCGCACCAGCCTTCGCGCAGCTGGGTGATGCGCAGGTACTTGTTCGCCTTCGCGCAGGCCGGGCAGGTCGTGGCCACGGTCGACTTGCACGGGGCACCGACGTAGGAGGTCCGCGAGGTGATCGGGTCGAATGCCCGCATCGGCACGACCCGCGCGCACACGCCTTCCTTCTCGGCGGCAGCTTCGGCGATGTCCTTGATGTCGGGCATCGCGCGACGGTCGGCAGCGGTTTCCCGGTTCGGCGCTACGCCGATGATCGGAGCGGTAGCCATCAGAACCACACGTCCGATCCGTCACCCTCCCACAGCGGGGCGGCGGTCGAACTCGCGAGCCCTCACGTTCGCTGCTTCGTTGAGTGCCTCCTAGTAGCCCTCAGCCGCCTCAGCGGTGTAGGCCGCCAGCTCGATCACGTCGGCAGCGGGCCGCTCGATCTCGACCAGACCGCCCGTGCAGTCGCAGCGGGTCAGCGTTTCCCGGCACGAGCACTCGGAGCCGTCGCAGGTCGGGCAGATCGCCCACGCCGTCGCGGCATGAGCAGCGATGCAACGCGCGTCGGCGCAGTTGCGGGTGAAGCAGTACATGCACCAACCCGCGAAGTTCAGGCGAGTCGGACGCAGAACGGCGGTCGTAGCCGCCTTGGTGGTCTGTGCGTACATGGTTGCCCCCTGGTGTTGGCCGCGTTGCGCTGCAAGTTTATGACTCGTAAACCCTCAAGCCAGCGTTGGTGGATGATGGTGGTTTATGAGTCGTAAACTCAGAGTAGGACCCTCGCCCCATGTCGTCAAGAGGTTCTAAACTCTGTGTCGTGAGCACCCACGATGAGTTCGAAGCCATCCGCAACGACCCGGACCCGATCCGGCGCGGGCTACGCGCTGGCGAACTCATCGGGATCTACAAGCAACGCTCGGTGGAGCTAGCGCGCCTACGAAAGGCCGCGATCGAACAGGCAAACCAGGACCTCGGTTTGAGCTTTTCTGAGATTGGTGAGCGCCTTGGCTTGACGAAGGGTCGTATTAGCCAGATCCGCACATCTGCGCCACCACCAGAGCGCGCCTATTTCGGTGTCGGCCCGGTCGCCATCGGTGTACCGCGCCGGATTGGCATCGAGGAGGGGCGCGAGCGCGCATACATCGATACGAACGACGAGGCCACCCGGTCGATTCTCCAGGCCCTCATGGACAAATATGCTTTGGCCACAACAGATTTCGCTATTCACCCCGACACCGAAGAGGCTCCCGCAGGTGACTGTGTCATCGTCTGCGGTCCAAAGTCAGCGCCGGTCGCCCGCAACCTCTTGGCACACGATCCGCTACTCACCTTCGACCGGAGCGAAGATGGTTGGGCGATCGTGGACCTTCATACCGGCGACCGCCATACCTCGCCGTTCCGGACCAATGGCACACGCAAGGACATCGGCTATCTCTCGCGGCGTATTGCCGACGACCGCGTGATTGTCCACATCGCTGGCATCACCGCCATCGGGTCCGAAGGTGTCGCGCACTGGCTCAAGAACAATCTCGCCACCGTCTACGACCCCGGCGCCAGGCTGACGGACTGCGTCATTGAATGCGAGTTCGACGCGAAGCTCGTCGTAACCGGGAGTCGCTTGCTCGCTGGACCTGAGTCGGTGGCGCTGTGAGACTCGCCGTATCCGCTGCCCAGCTCGCCGCAAACTCCGATGATGACCGCTTGGTTGTCACCAACAACGCCGTCATCGTGTTGGACGGCGCCACGGCTCACGATCCGTCGATGCCGACAGCGGGGAAGTACGTTGACCGCCTGGCCGACGACCTCGCCGAGCTCATCGAAGAACGGCGGGAACTCCCCGATGTGCTGAGATCCGCAGTCGAGCGGACGAGCACGGCATTGAACCTCAGCCCCGGAGCCGCCCCGTCTAGCACTGTGGTTCTCATCCGAGTTCATCCCTCAACTGTCGAGGCTTTGGTCTTGGGCGACTCGTCGGCGGTCTTCGGCCACCGAGGCGGCGGCGTTACCGTCCACACCGACGAACGGCTGTCCGAGCTCGACCTACGCGAAGCGAACACATATCGCGAGCGTCTCGCGGCCGGTTCTGGATACGACGCAGAACACCGGTCGATCTTGCAAGCCCTCCAGACCGCCGAGAGATCGCACCGGAACCAGCCGGGCGGCTACTGGATAGCCGAGGCCGAGCCGAACGCAGCCAGCCATGCCCTGCACGTTCGCTATCCGCGCGATGAGGTTTCGTGGGCTATTGCAGCCACAGATGGCGTGTCAGACACCATGCCCAGGTTGAACACGAACTGGGCAGACCTCGCGCGGATGACGCAGCCTCAGCTGTGCGACTTCCTCCACGTGATGCGAGCTTGGGAAGCTGAGACCGATCCGAACGGCGCGAGGTTGCCACGGGCGAAGCGGCACGACGATAAAACCGTCGCAGTCATCCACCTCTGAACCTCTCAGCGTGCACCTCACCGCACAGGGTTGTTGCTGAAATTCGCTATATAGAGTCAAGGGCGCCTGCGGCGGCGCGTGCGCGCCGCCGCCGCGCAGACGCCGCGCAACGGTCTTGCTCGTACCTCACCGCCCGGCGCGGCGGCGAGTCGGCGACGAGCACGCGCTATCCACAGACGCCGGGACTCCTGACAGCTCAGACAGCATCGACCCGAGAGCGTTGACGAGGGCCAGGAGCAGCCCGTCAGAATTGCTGAACGGAATTCCCGAGCCCGAATCGGCCGACATCCAGCACGATCGACGGCCACCAGCGCACCGAGTCGCATACGTACTGCCGCACGACTTCGTCGCTTGCCTCATAGGACCAGCCTGCCGAACCCGTGCAGGTGGTCATCGAACCGCCACCGGTCCCAGCCGAAAAGGCCGGCATACTTCCCGATCGCCTTGGCCGGTCACCAGGTGCGAGTGAATTGCTGAACGGAATCCGCGGTGAGGTTGGTGGTATCGCGACCGGTGGCCGCGTGGCCCTGTTCTGGGTTGGCCTGCATTGTGATCCCGCGCCCCTCACACCTCAAGGGCGCCGATGGCGTCAGCTTCGCTGATTGCTGAGCAACCCTTGACCTGTGAGCCTCTACGCGTGAACGGCAGGCCGTATCGGGCAGGCGGTGAGCCAGCCCCTTGGTGTGCAACCCAACCCAGAACAGGGCCAACGCCGGTCACCAGAACGAGCGATCAGCAGCATTGCAGGACGTCGCCACCAACCCCTGCGTAATCAATTCCTTAGAGCAGTACGCAGACGTTGGGCCAACGCACTAGCCTGCTCCGGCGTCCAAGGCAACACCCCATTCTCCGCCATCAGCGCATGGAATTGCTGCTCGTGATACGGGACCCCTGGAGGCAGCGGCGAAATATGCCAATGCACATGGGAATTACCTTGCTGGCTGCCCAGACTCAGCAGATAGGTACGTTCGACCTCGACCGTCGCTTCCACTGCCCGCGCCACCTTGTACACCAGAGCCATCAACTGGAGGTAAGCGTCCTCAGCGAAATCTCCCACGACGTGCTCATGATGGACCTTCGGAGCCACGAGGACGTGTCCTAGCAAGGTCGGATACTTGCAGAGGAACGCGATGTCGTTCTCAGTCTCAGCGACCACCTCATGCCATTCGTCACTGCCGGGGCGGACGACCACCTCACAGATAAAGCAGGAGCTCGACTGAACTCGCTGTGTATAGGCTTTCACGTCGAACGGAATACGTTGCATACCAACTGATTCTGCCGACACGGCGGAGGTGTGGCCACTCTTCACTCCGCAGCACCAGCTACCTGGAATCGGACTGAGCGACCTGCCGTGGCCTGGATAGGCTCCGTTGGCCCTGCATCCTCGCTTCGGCATGAGCGGACGTTCGACCGCGCGGGCAACTCGCCTGGAGACGCTTACCGGCCGTGCCCCATTCGTGCCCTGAGCCAGGGTCAAAGGGGGCAAATCCGGGTACCCCACGCGCAACCGGTAGCCCAGGTCAGGCCGTTTTTCCCGCCTATTCGCCTGCTTCCCAAGCTGTTAGATCACCGGCCTTCCCTCGGGACAGGGCCTGAAGGAGGAAGCAGGCGAAAGTCACCCAGGGGCCATGTCAGGCCACGCTTTGGTACGCAGTTGGTACGCAGCAGCACCAGCCGAAGCCATCACGTACCAACGCACGAAGCGCAGTTTTCCCAGCTCAGGCCATCGACACCAACGATGCCAACCAACACCGTGACCAGGCCGAACGCCCGTAGTACGCTCTCCTAAAGCGGGTGTCGCAGGTTCGAATCCTGCCGAGGGCACAAGAATTTCCGCAGGTCAGGTCACTCTGGGTGGCCGCACAGGCCGTCACCCAGTACCCACCGAGAAGGCCCCGATACTCGACGACAAGGGCCTCCTGACCGCCAACGCGGTCTATCCGATGCCGTGGCGACTCGGCTGCGACCCGCTGCGCGTCGAACAGGACCAGCGCGGACGGCAGATCATCACCATCGAGTTGCAGGCGGGAGCGTCGGACACCTTCCCGTTCGAGCGGAGCGGCGGTTCAGGACCCGGCCGGGGCCTGCAATTTCGCCCGTAGGACCTTGCCGCTGGCGTTTCGCGGGATCTCGTCGAGCACGACGAATCGCTTGGGCACCTTGTAGCGCTCGAGCCCATCACGCACAAACTGTTTGAGCGCGTCCTCTCCTGGCGCGACCGCATCGGGTCCGAGCACGATGAAGGCGTTGAGGACTTGCCCGAATTCGGGATCCGGAACGCCGATCACGACCGCGTCGGTGATGCCGGAGTGAGTGGCGAGGCGGTCCTCGACCTCGCCGGGGAAGATGTTCTCCCCGCCGGAGACGATCATGTCGTCGGCACGGCCGTCGATGAACAACCTGCGCTGCGCATCGAAATGGCCCATGTCGCCGGTGCAGACATGCCCGTCGACGACCTCCTTGACCGAGACTTTCGCCGCGGGGTCAGGGGTGTATCCGGCGTATTCCAGACCGCTGCGCACGAAGATCTCACCGACCTCTCCCGGCGCGGCTTCGGTGCGGTCACCGCGCAGAACGCGGACCGACACCCCGAGCGCGGCCCGGCCGATGGTGTCGGGCGCGGCGACGAGGTCGGCGGGAGTGGCGATCGTGACCAGGCCCGCCTCGGTCGAGCCGTACCCATTGACCAGGATCGGTCCGAAGGCGTCGATCAGGTTCGCGATCGTGGTCGGTGAGATCGGCGCGGCGCCGGTGACCATGATCCGCAATGCCGAACGTGCTGAAGCATTTTCAGCAAGTTCCGGCACGGCGAGCAGCCGTTGCAGCATGACCGGCACCGCCATCACCACGGTGACTCGATGACGGGTGATGTCGTCGAGCGCGGTAGCGGCGTCGAAGCGACGGCGGCAGATCGCGGTCGCTCCCAGGGCCAGCGGACCGAGCAGCGACAACAATCCGAAGCCGTGGAACATCGGCGGCGCGACCAGCACCCGGTCGGTGGACCGCAGTCGCAGGATCGCCATCGCGGTCAGTGTGAGCGCCACGATCGCGGTCGGCTTCACCGCCCGCGGCACACCCTTGGCCAGCCCGGTGGTGCCCGAGGTCAACAGGGTCATCTTGACCGCGTGGCGAACGCGCGGCGGGCGCGGGTGACTGCGGGAAGCCAGCTCGCCCAGCGTCGTCAGTCCGGCGTCGTCGGCGTGCGGTTCGCGCCACGCCAGCACCCGCATGCCCTGGTAGTCGGCCTTCGCGACGGCGGCGGCGTACTCGTCGTCGTAGATCAGCACGTCGGGGTTGTGCCGGGCCAGGACGGCGTGCAGCTGCGGGGCGGGCAGCTCGGTGTTGATGAAGATCAACTCCGCACCCAGTTGCGCACCTGCGGCCATCGCTTCGGCGAACCCGCGATGGTTGCGGCAGAGGATGCCCACCGACATCGGCGGGCTCGCGCACGCGGCGTACAGCGCCGCGGCGATCGCTTCGGCACGTTGCTGCAACTGCCGATAGGTCAGCTGTCCGGCGTCGTCGATGATCGCGATCTTGTCCGGGTGACGAATCGCGCTGGCCGCCAGCAACATCGCCGGGGTCGGCCCGAACCGGTAGAGGCCGCGCGCCAACGCCACGGCTTTGCGCGGGCCTACCGGGGCGAGCATGCCCGAAGCAACGACCGCCGGTAACGCCGAACCCCATTGACGCAGGCCCTGGGTCAGCTCACCGGGCATTCGTGCGCACCTGTTCCTGATCGCCACCGGCGGAATCGGTGACATTCGACGAGGCCGGCTCGCCCCGGGTCGGCGGCCGCAACCGCGACAGCGAGGCATCGGTGTCACCGAGGTTGCGGAAGACCCGTTCCATCAGCACTTCCAGCGGTAGCCGGAACACGGTAGCGATCACCGCGGAGGGAAAGCCGTAGAGCGGGGTCATCGTGCGCGGCTTCTTCACGACGGCCTTGGCCAGGACCTTCGCCGCGTCCTGCGGTGTCTGACCGGGCAGCACGCGCATCCAGCGGCTCGGCGCGCTCATCCGGGTATGCAGCAGGCCGCCGTAGAAGGTGGTCAGAGTGACTCCGTCAGCGCGGGCTTCAGCGCCGACCGCGCGCATCCACCAGTCGAAGGCCAGCTTCGACGACAGGTAGAAGCCCCATTTGGGGGCGTTGGGGAACATGATCCCGACGGTGGAGACGTTCACGATGTGGCCACTGCCGCGGGCTCGCATGCCCGGCAGCAGGGCCAGCGTGAGCCGCATCGGTCCGAGGTAGTTGGCGCCGGACGTCGCGGCGATGTCCTTGGGCCGGTCATAGGACAGGTGAATCGAGCGGCGCAACGACTTGCCCGCATTGTGGATGAGGACGTCGACCTCGCCCAAGTCGTAGCGCACCGCTGCGGCGAATTCCGCGATCGACTGCTCGTCGGTGAGATCGAGGCGGTACGGATAGGCCTCGCCGCCGGCGGCGTTGATATCCTCGGCCACCTCGAGCAGCCGATCCATCGACCGGGCCGCGACAACCACCCGGGCACCCGCAGCGGCGAACCACCGGGCGGTCGCCGCACCGACACCGAACGACGCCCCGGTGATCACGACCACCTTGCCCTCGACCTCGCTACGCAGGGCGGCTCGGCTGCGTAACCCGCGAGGACCGATGACCCATGCGACCGCTCGCGCGAGCGGCGTCTCGACGATCCGCGAGGGACCGGTGGGCAGCACTTCGGACATGGGTGATCACTCCATCGACTTCGACGCGGTGGACAGGGGGCCCAGGAAGGCCACGGCTTGGGGATCGGAGAGCGCGGCGTCGATGGCCCGCTGAGTCAGCTCGATGCTCGGGTCGGTGCGCAGCGCGGCCAGCACCGTGCCGAACATGTTGCCGACGACGAGGTCTTTGACCTGGTCGCGGCTGATATCGCGGGTGCGCGTCCAATGCAGCACCAGCCCCTCGACGAACGACACGAACCCGCTGATCGCGGCACGCAACACCGGCGAGGAGTCCGACCCGGTGACCTCGACGACCAGGGCATCGGTCAGGCGGATCTGGTGGCGGTCACGAATCTGGCGCACTTCAGCGTCGGCCACGTCGGCGAACAGTGCTTCGAAGGCTCGCGGCTGTTGCTCGGCCTCGTCGAGCAATCGGTCGATGCCGCGGGTCAGCCGGTCCAGCGCGGGGCCGCGCATCGCCAGCAGGTCACCCCAGAACTCCTCGGCGGCCTGTTCGAGAACGGCCAGGTAGAAGCCCCGCTTTCCGCCGAAGTGGTAGCTGATCGAACCGGCGGCGACACCGAGCGAGCGCGCCAGGTCCACGATCGAGACCTCCTCGTAGCGGTCGCTACTGAACGCGGCCTTGCCCGCCGCCAGCAGCGCCGCGCGCGACGCTTCGCCACGCCGATTGACGCCCATCCGACCTCCAATTTATGAATCAGATTCAATAACTGTGAGAGTAGGCAGCCGTACGCAGCACAGTCAAGGGCTTTCTGAACGGTATTCAAACTTTGCGCCGACGAGACTGCTGCCTCGTACCCCGTGCTCGCGGTGCTGTCTCGAGTACGCCCGACTCCGATCCGCCGGATGGATAGGTGGCCGATGTCATCGGCGCGCACCGGTTGCCGGCGATACTCGAAGCCGCGGCCAGAGTGCACATGGCCCCGACGTCGCGCTGTTCGAGTTCGTGCCGGCCGATGTGCGGCCGGTGCCTGCGCGCCACCTGAAGATCGCCGTCGAGGTCATCTCACCGAGCCACGTCAAGACAGACCGGCTCGAGAAGATGAGTGAGTACGCCGCGGCTGGAATCCCCTGGTACTGGCTGGTGAGCGTCTCCGACACCGACGTGACCAGTGAAGCCGGATCAGGCCGCCGGCCAGGAGCCGCTGAGGCTGGACGAACCCGCGCTCAGCAGTCGCGGGATGTTCGCGAAACAAACGGTGCGCGGGACTACCCAGCGTGGAAGACTGCTGAACTGCGACGGTCGGCATCTGTGGTGCTGAAAGAGGTTGGGACCGTGCGGGTTCGATCCGGCGGTTCGGGCGTCGAGGCGTCGCGTTGCGAGTTCCGTGCGATGGATCGAGGGTTTGATGAACGTAGGGTATGCGGTCCGCTGGGCGGCTGAGCACGGGTTGCCGCGGCTGGGGCTGATGGCCCTGCACCGCAAGGGAGACACGTTCGCGCAGTTGCTCAGTGGCGACGAAGGCCGCAACGACCCGTACACGCTGATCGATCAGCTGCGCGGCGACGGCGGGGTGCAGACCGTCAAGACCGGGTACGCCGTCTTCGAACACGGACTGTGCAAGGAGATCCTGCGTGACCGGCGCTTCGGCGTGCGGACCCCGATCGATCCGATGCTGCCGGGGCCGATTCGCCGCTATGTCGAGTCGATCGAGTTGCCGCCCAATCCGATCGAAGCGCCGTCGATGTTCATGATGGACCCGCCCGAGCACAGCCGGCTGCGCAAGCCGGTCGCCTCGGCGTTCACCCCGCGCGCGGTGTCCCGGCTGGGCGATCGGGTGCGTGAGGTCACCACCGAACTGCTCGACGCGCTCGAGGCGAAGGGATCGGCCGAGCTGATCAGCGAATTCGCCGCGCAGGTCCCGGTGGCCGTCATCGGCGAGATGCTCGGGTTCCCGGACTCCGACCGCGAGATGTTCCTGGCCTGGGGCGAAGTGGTCACGCCGCTGCTCGATGTCGGCATCTCCTGGGAGACGCACCAGCGCGCGATGACCGCGACCGCGGCGATGAAGACCTACCTGGCCGACCACATCGAGAAGGTGCGCCGCGACCCCGGCGACGACATCTTCAGCACCCTGGTGACCTCCGGCGAGCTGAACACCACCGAGCTGATGGCCAGCGCGAACGTGCTGATGGGCGCGGGCTTCGAGACCACCATGAACCTGCTCGGCAACGCGATTCCGCTGTTGCTGGCCCATCCCGACCAGCTCGAACTCCTGCGCGCCGAGCCGCAGCACTGGCCCAACGCGATCGAGGAGATCCTGCGGTTCGAGCCGCCGGTGCAGCTGACCGCGCGGCGCGTGCTGGAACCGGTGGAACTGGGCGGCGCGCCGCTGCAACCGGGCAAGTCGGTGATCATGTCGCTGGCCGGCGCCAACCGCGACCCGGCCAAGTTCGAGGATCCGCATCGGTTCGACGTCACCCGCGCCAACGCCAAGGAGCATCTCGCCTTCGGCAGCGGCGTGCACGCCTGCATCGGCGCGAGCCTGGCCAGGCTCGAAGGCATCAACGCGCTGCCCGCCCTGTTCGAACGCTTCCCGGACCTGCGGCTCGACGGCGAACCGCGCCGTCGTGGCCTGTCGACCCTGCACGGTTTCGATCGCATGCCCGCGGTACTGAGTCAGTCGGCGGACGTGGTGCCCGCCTCCACCGGGGACGGTGCGACCCAGAGCTGACGGCGCCGTCAGAACTTGCCGGTGTGGTGCCCGATTCGATGGCCGAGTCGGGCACCCAGCTCGGCGACGAACTCGTCGGTGAGCGGCGGCCAGCCCCAGAAGTCGAAAGCCAGGGCGCCGAGGGCGAATTCGTCGGCCCACTCCCAGTCGGTGACCGGACTCGCGGTGCCGCAGGAAACGCAGGTCACCGCGCCGGCGCCGGTGTCGCGCCAGGCGTCGATGGCGTCGGCGAACGGCTGCCAGACCGCCTTGTCCGCTTCCCACCGCTGCGGGTAGTCGATGATCACGGTGGTGGCCCGGCAGTGCGGGCAGTCGGCGGCGGAGGGCTCGATGGCGCCCTGGCCGGCGAAGTGCGGGTACCTGCCGACGATGACGGCGACCGGGCCCGGCATCCAGTCCGCGCCCCACTCCTGGGTGATCCGCGACCACTCGGGGCCCGGCCGATAGCCTTCGTCGACCTGGAGGCTGTACATCGTGTCGCGCGAGGTCTCGCGCAGCAGCCAGCCACGCGAGACCATCCAGTCGACCGTCTGTTCGGCCAGTGCGCCCGCGTCGTCCGCGGCGACCTCGACGTCGATGATCCGTTCGAAATAGTCACCCACACCGGCATCGTGCCATCGAGCGGCGACAAAAACCCCGCTACCGCAGGCTTGTTCGGCTGTTACTGTCGCCAGCCGTGAGTACTCCGACTTCCCTCGCCGAGGTCCGCGCCCGCATCGACGCGATCGACAGCACCGTGATCGAACTCCTCGCGGCCAGGCAGGAACTCGTGCGCACGGCGGCGACGTTCAAGCGCGACGAGCACGCCGTCCGCGCGCCGGACCGGTTCGCCCAGCTGATCGCCTCGGTGCGCGAGCGCGCGGAAGCGGCCGGGCTCACGCCGGATATCGCGGAGACGATCTGGCGCGCGATGGTCGGCGCGTTCATCGAGATGGAGCTGGCCGAGCACGAGAAGTTCCGCTCACAGCCTTCTTGACCAGGGCGGCGATGCGGGTTTCATCGGCCGCGGTGAGAGCGGTGAGACCGAAGGCGGTGGGCCACATGGTGCCGTCGTCGATGGTGGCGGCGTCGCTGAAGCCCAGGGTGGCGTAGCGGGTCTTGAACTTGGCGGCGGCCTGGAAGAAGCAGACGACCTTGCCGTCCTTGGCCCAGGCGGGCTGGCCGTACCAGGTCTTGGGGGTGAGGTCGGGGGCGGTGGTCATCACGATCTGGTGGATGCGGGTCGCGATGGAGCGGTCGGGTTCGGCCATCTCGGCGATCTTGGCGAGCAGGTCTGCCTCGCCGTCGGCCTTGGACGTCTTGCCCCGCTTGGCCGCCGTTCTCAGCTCCTGCGCGTGCTCCTTCATCGCGGCGCGTTCCTCGGCGGAGAACCCGGCGGCGCTGCCAGACTTCGACGTGGGCATGTGACTTCCTCTCAGCGGCGGCGGCTCGCGGTCACGAACAACGCGATGCCGGCGGACAGCGCCAGGACGATCGCGATCGTCAGCAGGATGAGCGGTGTCGTCGCGGCGGCGTCGGCGCCGGGCCCCCCACTGCGGTGGATCAGCAGAGCCGCGATCAGCGGACCGATCATCGCCAGACCGGCGGCGGTCAGCACGACCCCGCCGGTCGTCAGCTCGACCGGGCCGAGGGACCACTTGGTTGCTCGCGGCCGGGAGCCGGTGCGTAGCAAACGATCGTCGACAGTCATGCCATCCCCTCTCGGGAACCCACCCGGAAATGCATCTGAACTGGCAACTGAACGGTACCGCGCCGAGACGTCGAACCAGGTGAGGCGAGACTCGACCGACGCCGGAACCGACAGCAGCTACCGGATAGCGACCAAAAGTGCCACATCGTTCGCACGAATGCGTCAACCGCCGGCGAGTCCGGGCGGCAACGGCCGGGACACGATGTACTGCCGGTATTCGGCGGGTGTCATCCCGGTCTCGCCACGGAAGACCCGATAGAAGTTCCGGTCGCTGGTGAATCCGCACGCGCGCGCGATCGACGACACCGTTCGCTCCGGCGCCGAGGTGAGCAGCTCGCGGGCGCGATCGACGCGCATCGCGCGCAGCAGCGTGGTCGGGCCGCCCTCGTCCCCGATCACCCGGAACAGCTTGCGCCGCGACATCCCGCACGCCGCCGCGATCCGCTGCGCGGTGAGATCCGGGTCGGCGAGATTGTCCTGCAGCGCCTCCTTCGAGACCCGGACGAGCAGCCCCTGGTAGTCGGAGGTTCGCGCCTCCTGCGGGCGCTCCCCGTCGACGATGAACATCGTTCCGGCGGGAGCGCGGAGGTAATGATCGCCGCAGGAGACCTCGCTGATGCCGGACAGGGTCAGGCAGGCCAGCGCGTACGGCGCCGGCGCGCGGGCGATATGGCGCCGAGTGCGGCGAGCGAGCTCGGCCGAGTTGGCCGCGATGGCCATCGAGATCGGCTCGGCCGTGACCTTCGGGGTCAGGGCACCGTAGAACGGCCCGTCACCGAGCGGCTCCATGGAGCACGGCAGCACCGACTCGCTCATGATCGACGTCCAGAGATCGAACGACTCGTGTGGGGACACCTCGGCCGTCGACATCTGTTGGCCGCCAACGACGACCTCGTCCTCGTCCATGCGATCCATGTTGGCACCGATTCTCAGTGACGAACAGGATCGTTCTCAGCGTGTCCTGCGGTCGAAACGGATTCGTGCCTGGTCGTGGGCGGAACGCAGAAGGTCGCGGACGACCGCGTCGGTGCGCTCGCCGGGATTCACGACGGCGAGCCAGTTGGCCGCGGCGTAGACCGGGTGGGCGATCACGGTGTCGTCGACGCTCGGGTCGGCCTGGTGGTCGGCCCACGCGCCGAACGCCTCCCGGCCCGCGGCGATATTGACCCGGAAGGTGTCGGGGCGGTCGAGGCGCGAGCTCCGGTCGTCCGGGTAGTCCTTGGTCACGACGGTGGCGAAGGGCTGGGTGGTGGCCGGGACGACGCCGTCGGGGGCGTAGTAGAAGAACGAGTCGCCCCAGCTGATCTCGGGCCATTCGCCGCCGGGGCCCGGCGCGAGGTGCAGGACGCCGCCGAGGCCGGTCACGTACTCGATGATCTCGTCTGATGTCATGATTCGAGCGTCTCATTGAAGCGCTTGTGCGGACTTTCCGCCGATGACGAGGAGTTTCTGGTGGTAAACCTCAACTCACCCGTCGGCCGCACGATCGATGTGGCGCGGCGCGCGGGGTACTCGGTCCAGCAGGTGCGCAATCTCGAACGCGACGGTGTGCTGCCGCCCGCCGACCGGTCGCCGGGCGGGCATCGGGGCTATCGCGAGATCCATGCGCGCTCGGCGCTCGCCTACCGAGCGCTCGCGGCGGGAGTCGGGCCGGTCGAGGCCAAGCGGATCATGCGAACCGCGCACGCCGGGGATCGGGCAGCCACGCTGGCGCTGCTCGACGCGGCGCACGCCGGCCTGCACACCGAACGCGCCGAGTTGGCGCTGGCCCGGCAGGCCGCCGAAGCCATTGCGGCGGAACCGATCACCGACGTGCGCGGATCCGACGCGATGAGCATCGCCGAGCTGGCCACGGCCCTCGGGCTGCGGACCTCGACGCTGCGGCATTGGGACGCCGAGGGTTTGGTGGTGCCCGATCGGAGGTCGTCGGGTCGGCACTACTCCCCCGCGCAGGTTCGTGACGCGCGCATCGTCCACCAGTTGCGGCGGGCGGGTTACCGGGTCGCGCAGGTGCGGGCGGTCATGCCGGAGTTACGGCGGCACTCGGGCCAGATCCGAGCAGCGCTGGCCGCCAGGGATTCCGCGATCACCGCCCGCTCACTCGCTCTCCTCGACGGTGCGGCGGCGCTGCGCGACCTGCTCGCCGGCTGATCAGGGCGCGGGTGTTTCCGCGGTGCTGCCGGACATCGGCATGGCGGGCAGCCCCAGCTTGCGATGGTCCCAGGACCGCACGCGCGTCGGCTCGACCCGCACGACGATCCGGTTGTTCATCATGGCCTCCACGAACGGCCTGACCTCGGGGCTGTACGGCCCGACATACCGCTCGTAGATGTCGATGCCCGCCTTCCAGTACTCCTCGTCCTCGGTGTCCTCGATCAGGTGCGCGGTGCCCTCGATCGAGACCCCACGCAACTGGTCGTAGGTGTCGCCGGCCTCGGCCATACAGGTGATGGTGGGATCGCGCCGCAGGTTGACCGCCTTCTGCGACTTCGACTTGGTCTCGAAGTAGAGGACACCGTCGATGTGCCCGAACCACATCGCCGTCAGATGCGGTTTCCCGTCGGCATTCAGCGTGGCCAGCGTGAGCACCCGGCTGCGGTCGAGAAACGCCGCGATCTCGTCCGCGCTCATCTGCACCACGGCCCGCTGCTTGATCCCCACCACATCCACCTTTCCGGCCACGACCATTCCCGCCGACCATACCGAGCCGTCCGCGCCGACGAGCCCGAAGCCGCGGATCTACCGCTGCTCCCGGGTGGATCCCGTTCCAGCCGATCGTGTCCGGGCGCTAGCGCACCGGTGGGTGCTCGGGGAGGTCGGCGGCCGCGGCGGCGACGGTCGGGTAGATCCCGATCGGGGTGTCGCCCGCCTCGGCCGAGCCGAGGACTGCGCCGAACTGGGCCACCGAGCGGGCGATGCGGAAGTCGATGCGGCGGTGCGCCAGGGCGTTGCGCAGGTCGAGCAGCATGGCGGTGGCGGTGACGTCGAGGGCGGGTGAGGTCTCGGCGTCGAGCACCACCAGGCGGGTGGCGTCGGTGCACAGGCTCTCGATCCGCGACCGCACATGCTCGGCGTTGGCGAAGAACAGGCCGGACTCCACGCGCACCACCAGCAGGTCGGGACGCGGGGTCAGCTCGGGGTGGCGGGCCGTATCCACCCACAGGGTGCCCTGTTTCGCGAGCGCGGCCACGTGCGGCTGCGAGGCTCGGTAGACCAGCAGCAGCACCGAGACACCGATACCGATGAGCAACCCGGGCAGGGTGTCGAAGAGCAGCACCCCGAACATGGCGGCGATGGCCGCGAGGAAGTCGGCGCGCGCGACCGGGCCGTAGATGCTGGCGAGCAGCTGGGTCCACACCCGGTAGAGGCGGCGCAGGGCGGCGATGTCGACGAGCTCGATCACCGCGGCGATGACCACCGCGGCCAGCGTCGCCTCGGGCAGCTGCTCGAACAGCCCGGTCAGGAACAGCAGCGTGAGCACGGTCAACACGGCGACGACGAGCCCACTGACCTGGGTTTTCGCGCCCGCCCCGCCGTTCACGGCGGTCTTGGAGAGGCTGCCGTTGACGACCATCCCCGAGCCGAGGCCGGATCCGAGATTGGCCGCGCCGAGGCCGAACAGTTCCCGGTTCGCGTCGATCGAGTAGCCCGCTTTGGCCGCATAGGTCTTCGCCGCGCCGAGCCCCTCGGCGAAGCCGATCAGCAGCACGCCGACGGCGGGTCCGAGCAGGTCGAGGTAGTCGTCGAAGCCGACACCGGACGGCAACCCGATCGACGGCAGACCCGCGTCGATGTGCCCGACGATGTCGACGCCCTTGTCGTCGAGCCCGAACAGCCGCACCGCGAGGATGCCGAGCAGCACGGCCAGCAGCGAGCCGGGTACCAGCGGCAGCCAGCGCCGCAGGCCGAGGACGACCGCGAGGCTGAGCAGCCCGATCAGCAGTGTGCGCCACTGGGTCTGGCCGAGATCGCTCAGCACACCCCAGGCCTGCTCGAAGAAGTCGCCGTCGTGCTTGTCGATGCCGAACAGCTTCGGTACCTGGCCGATGATGATGGTCAGGGCCAGCCCGACGATGAACCCCTTGAGTACCGGCTCGGAGATGAACGCGGCGATGAATCCCAACCGGATCAGCCCGGCCAGCAGGCCGACGAGGCCGGTGGCGATGGCCAGTGCCGTCGACAACGCGAGGTAGTGCCCGGCGTCGGCGCCCGCCAGCGGGGTGATGATGGCCGCCGACAGCGCCGCCGTCGCCGACATCGGGCCGACGACGAGGTGCCGCGAACTCCCGGCCAGGGCGTACAGGACCAGCGCGGGCACCGCCGCGTAGAGACCGACCACCGGCGGCACCCCGGCGATCGAGGCGTAGGCGAGCGCTTCGGGCACCAGCACCGCCCAGACGGTGAGCCCGGCGACGATGTCGGGCCGCAGCCACGCGCGCCGATACCCGTGCAGCGATTCGAAGATCGGTGGTGTGCGCACGACGATCCCCTACCTCAGAGTCCGCCGATGCCCTTGCCGACGACGACCGCGCCCATCACCAGCAGCACGATCGCCATCACGGCGTGGTTGTTGGCCTGCAACCACTGCCGGGCGCTGTCAAGGGCGGGTCCCAGCCGGTCAGCGGCCAGCGCGTAGCCGACGACCACCGCGAGCACGGTCGTCGAGGCGAGCAGGGTGAACACCACGATCGCGACGGCGTCACCGCCCACGCTCAGCCCCGCCGAACCGATGACGACGCCCGCCGACAGGCACAGCAGCAGGTTCTTCGGATTCACTCCCGACAGCAGCATGCCGAGCCCGGCCGCCTTGACCACGGTGAGCGTGTCGATCGCCTGCATCCACGCCGGGACCGCGGTGTCGGAGCGCGCGTGCCACTGTTCGGCCGCGAGGACCAGAAGCAGTACGCCCAGCACGATCTTGACCCAGGACGCCACCGCCGACGGTTCCTTGTCGCCCGAGTCCCCCAGGGACCCGGCCAGCAGCGTCACCACGACGGTCACGATCAGAATCCCGCCGACCCAGCCGGCCGCGAACCCCTTCGCCGCGCCGCCCGCGTTCTTGGACAGGATCATGAGAATGGCCGCGACGATGGGGATCGGCGAGATCGCCACACCCACGGCCAGCGGAAGCAGATCACCGATGACTGAGCCCATGCGGTCACGCTAGGTCGGGCCGGGCGCTGGACGCGTCACACATTGTGGGTGAGATCGGCATCGACGCCGACCGGCCGGTCTTCCCCCACTCGGCGGCGAAGGTGCTGGTGTACAGCGTGCTGCGCTGATCAGGCGGCGAGCAGTTCGTAGACAGCGGTGATGCTCTGGTCGCCGAGGCCCTCGTCGACGGCGCGGCGCAGCAGTTCGTGCATGGTCGCGTGCCAGGACAGGTCGACGCCGGTCTCGGCAGCCAGCCGCAGGTCGTCCTCGACGACGGTGTGGAACAACGCGACGCTCGAGCCGAGCCGCGTGTAGTCCTTGTCGTCGATCTCCCCGGCCAGGATCGGCAGCAGCGACTCGATCATCCGCAGCCACTTCCCCGAGTAGGGCACCATCGTGCGCGCGGGCAGCCCCCGCGAGGCCAGCACCGCGGCGCCCTCGACGAAGCCGAGCAGCGCGGGCAGCAGGGTGGCGCCGACCGCGTATTCGTAGAGCGCGGCGAGATCCGGTTCGGCGCCGAGGAAGTCGAGCTCGCCACCGAGCACGCGCAGGGTGTCGGCATGGGTGTCGAAGACCGCGCGGTCGCCGCCGAAGTACAGCAGGGTGTCGCGCAGGCCGACCGCCGCGGGCACGTTCTTGATCGCGCCGCCGAGGAACCGGGCGCCCGCAGCGTGCGCCCACCGCGCGAATTCCCGTGCCTGAGCCGGTGTCCCGCTGTTGAGCGTGATGACGTCACGGCCCGCGATCGTCCCGGCGGCCGTCGCCATGCTCTCGTGGGTGGCGGCGAAACTCGTCAGGCAGGCGATGACCACTCGGCCCGCCGCGATCGCGTCGGCGATGTCGTGGTGGGCGGTCGCGCCCGCGGCGACCAGGGCGGTCGCGCGGTCGGGGCTGCGATTCCACACGTGCGTCGGGTAACCGGCGGCGAGGAAGGCGGCGGCGAGCGCGCCGCCCATCGAGCCGATGCCGAGCACGGTCACCGGCGGTTTGTCCGCTGAGGTCATCTGCGACTCCGATCCACAGCGCGGGACTCGGGGTGAGCACCGCGGTGATCCCGAGTGTCGGCGCGCGCCGCGCGGGCCGACAAGTACGCACTTTTGCCGTCAGTTGCTCACCTCCAGGTAAACCTCCAGGTCAGCGGCGTGCCGACGGGTGTGGTGTGCCCGGTGTCACCGCGGTCCGAGTCGGCCAGGTGCGACGCGCGGCGATTTGTGAAGATCGCCAAGGTCGCCTCGGTCCGACCTGCGGTTCGAGCGCGCGTCGTAGAGTTTCGCTCATGTCGGATGCCGAATTGACCGAGCTGGTGCAGCGCAATGTGGAGGAGGCGCTCCTGGGCGGACCGCGGCGCTACACGCGCACGCAGGTCGCCGAACAGTCCGGCGTGCCGGAGGCGGAGTCGCGGCGATTGTGGACGGCGCTCGGCTTCCCGGCCACCGACGACGACCAGGTCGACTACACCCAGATCGACATCACCTCGGTCACCAACTTCCGCAGCATGAACGTCGTCGCCGCCTCCGATATCCGGCAGCAAGCCGCCGCCGCGCGTACCATCGGCCAGGGCATGGCGCGCCTGGCCGAATGGCAGGCCGACCTGGTACTGGCCGAGATCAAGGCGCGCGCCGCGGCGGCCGATCCGGCGCTGCCGCTCGACGAACGGGTCAGGGCGGCAACCGAATCCACCATGGCGAGCATCGAGCAGTTGCAGTCCTATGTGTGGCGCAGGCATCTGGCGGCCGCGGTCGCGCGGTCGGCGGACGCCACCACCGGGGAGGACTCGACGCGGACGCTGGCCGTCGGCTTCGCCGACATGGTCGGCTTCACCCGGCTCACCCGGCACCTGCACCCCGACGAATTGTCCACGCTGCTGGAGGCTTTCGAGTCGACCACCACCTCCGCGATCACCGACAACGGCGGCTGGGTGATCAAGAACGTCGGCGACGAGGTGATGTTCGCCGCCGAGACCGCCGAGGACGCGGCCCGGATCTCGCTCGCCATCCAGGAATCGACGATGCTGGTCGGCGGCACACCGGAACTGCGGGTCGCCTTCGCCTACGGCGAGGTGTTGCAGCGCTTCGGCGACCTGTACGGCTCGGTGGTCAATATCGCCGCGCGGCTCACCGGTGTCGCCAGGCCGGGCAACATCCTGATCGACGACGCCGCCGCCGAGGCGCTCGCGGGCCACCGCGACTTCGCCATCCGGCATCTGCGCAGCGTGCGGGTGCGCGGCTTCAACCGGCTGCGCCCGCACCGACTGCGCCCGGCCTCCTGACCGCCGGGCCGCACACCATTCTCTAGGGTGTCGACGTGGAGATGGACTGGCAGAGCGTGCGCGAGCAGTACACCGTGTTCGCCGACGACGCGGTGCTCGCGCTGAACAAGCCCGCCGGGATCTCGGTGACCGGGGAGCGCCACGACACCGACCTGGTCGAGCTGGCGCAGGCGGCGGGCACGCAGCTGTACCCGGTGCACCGGATCGACAAGGTCACCTCGGGACTGGTCCTGCTGGCCATCGATCTGGCCGCGCACGGTCAACTGACCAGGCAGTTCACCAAGCAGACCGCACGCAAGGCGTACCTGGCGATCGTCTCCGGCACCGATCTGCCCGAGCGCGGCGAACTCGATTTGCCACTGAGCGTCGGGCGCAAGAACCGGGTGCGGATCGCCGCCCCACGCGAGGCGATCCGCCGCGTCGGCGAGCGGTGGTCCGTCGACGACGCCGACCTGCTGCCCACGAAGAACTATCCCTCGCGCACCAGGTTCGCCACGGTCGCCCGGCACGGCGAGCACACACTGCTCGCCGTCGCGCCGGTCACCGGCCGCCGCCACCAGATCCGGGTGCAGCTGGCCTGGATCGGCCACCCGATCCTGGGCGACCCGCTCTTCGACCGCACCGCCGTCTTCCCGCGCACCCACCTGCACTCCTGGCGACTCGGCCTCGACGCCGACTGGCTCACCCCACCGGTGCTCGACCTGCAAGCGACCCCCGGCCCCGACTTCTGGACACCGCTGGCCGCCGACCCGGACGCGGCCGAGCGGTTGCTGCGCACCGCGTCCGAGCGGCTGGCCGACCTGGTCGGCTGAGCCGGCGGGAGTCCGAGCCAGCCGGGCCGTCCGGTCGCGGCGGGAAGCCGGACCGGACGCGGTCGTCCGATCAACCGGCCGCGGGCCGAGTACCGAGGCGAGCGGCCGGGTCACCGACGTCGCCGCCGCACGGAGCGACGAGCTGGTCGGCCTCGACAGCGGTCGTGACGATCCGTCGCCGACGGCTCGGCATCATCAAGGTCGGGTGGCCGACGCTCCAGGCGGCGCCCGCGCAGATGAACTCCTTGACGCGGGCGCCCAGGCGGCCGGTCAGCACGGTCGAGGTGGGCTGATCGTCGAAGGTCACCTTCTGGAGGATGCCGTCGCGGCGGCCCAGGCTGATGCACTGGGTGGCATAGCCGATCTGCTCGTCGGGGACCGGTCGACCGGTGAGGCGGGCGGCGATGGCGTCACCGGCCCGCCAGGCCATCGGACTGCCGGTGGCGCACGCCATCCGCAGCGGCACACCGCCGGGACCGTCCGCGAGCGCGGCGTCGCCCACGGCGTACACGTCGGGGTGCGAGACCGAGCGCATGGTGGCGTCGACGACGACGCGGCCGGTGTCGGAGACCGTCAGCGTGGTGGCCGCGGCGATGGGGTGCACCGCGAAACCCGCGGTCCACACGGTCACCGCCGCCGGGATCTCCGTGGCGCCCGCGACCACGGCGGTCGCGGTGACGCGGGTGACGTCGGCGTGCGCGTGCACCGTGATGCCGAGCCGGTCGAACACCGTGCGCAGGTGCCGCTGGGCCTTGTCGCTCAGCCAGTCGCCGACCCCGGCGCGCGCGGCGATCGACACGGCGAGATCCGGGCGGGCCTCGGCGATCTCGGTCGCGGCTTCGATGCCGGTCAGGCCACCGCCGACGACCACCACCGGCGCGCCCGCGGGCAGCTCGGCCAGCCGGGCCCGCAGCCGCAGCGCGGACTGCTTTCCGGCGAGGCTGTGCGCGTGCTCGGCGACGCCGGGGACGCCCTGATCGGCGCCGGTACTGCCCAGCGCGTAGACGAGGGTGTCGTAGTCGAGGGGATCGCCGTCGGCGAGGTCGACTCGCTTGCGCTCGACATCGACCGCGGTGACCCGGTCGACCACGACCCGCACACCGGTGCCCGCGTACACCTCACCCAGCGGGCGCTCGCGCAGCTCCTGCCCGGTCGCGAGCTGGTGCATCCGCACCCGCTCGACGAAATCGGCGTCGGCGTTGACGACGGTGATCGCGACGTCGTCGCGATGCAGCCGCTTCGCCAGACGTCCGGCGGCGATGGCTCCGGCGTACCCGGCGCCGAGGACGACAATGCGGTGCTTCATGGCTCGCTCCTATCGGGATGGACTCCCCTCCTGAACCGGACAGCCCCGCGAACCCTGACAGCCTTACGGTGTGATCTGAGTCACCACACGAGATCGAGCGGGGTGTGCGGCCCCTCGGCCGCCCACTGCCTGCCGACCCGGGCCAGTTTCTCCGGGTTGACCTGGATCTGGACGCCGGCGATGCCATCGGTCGTGACGTCGAGGCCGACGACGGCGATCACCTCGTCGCCGACCATCGCCAGCGCACCGGGACCACCGTTGACCACGCAGGCGTAGAACACCGGAGAGCCACCGACGTAGGCGCGTTTGGCCTGCGTCGGGCGGAACACCTGGCTGAGGTAGCGCGCGATGCCGAGCGCGCCGAGGACCGGGGACTTGCGAGCGGGGATCCGGCCACCGCCGTCGGCGATGCCGACCGCGTCGTCGACGAGCAGCCGCACCAGCGGGTCGGTGTCACCGCTGAGCACCGCCGCGAGGAACTCCTCGACGATCCGCTCCGCCGCGGCCGCGTCGATCGTGACCCGGGACCGCCCGCCGACATGCTGCTTGGCCCGCCGGTAGATCTGCTGACAGTTCGATTCGCCGATCTCGAGCATCTCGGCGATCTCGCGATGCTGATACCCGAACGCCTCGCGCAACACGTACACCACGCGCTCGTTGGGCGAGAGCCGCTCCATCACCGCGAGCATCGCCAGCGAGACGGATTCGCGCTGCTCGACGGTGTCGGCCGGACCGAGCATGCGGTCACCGGCCAAGACCGGTTCCGGAAGCCACTGGCCCACATAGGTTTCCCGCCGGGCCCTGGCCGAGGTGAGCTGGTTGAGGCAGATATTGGTGAGCACCTTCGTCAGCCACGCGACCGGCGTCTCGATCCGGTCCCGATCGGCCGCGTGCCAGCGCAGGTAGGTGTCCTGCACCGCGTCCTCGGCGTCGCCGGCCGAGCCGAGCAGGCGGTAGGCGATCGCCTCCAGACGGCCACGGGCGGCCTCGAACACCTCGGCCTGGTCGGTACTGAGCGTCATCCCCCTATGGTCGGCCATTCGGGTCGCGCGCTGCCACCCGACCGTCGGTCTCGGAGCACGCCTCGAGATCAGCCGGGACGGTGGGACGGCCGCCAATCCGGCGAGCGGCCGAGGACGCGCAGAATGCGGTCGAGCGTGGCCGCGTCGTCTGCCACGTCGAGCGCCGGAGCGAAGGCCGCGCCCGGACGCTCCCGCGACTTCCCGGTGGGCACGGCCATCGCCACGCGCAGTGCGGTCGCGGCCAGGTCGGGGTCGAGATCGACCGTGCGGCCGACGGATCGGGCGACATCCCACGCGTGCACGACGCTGTCGACGAGATGGAAACCGAGTGCCGTCGGGGCGGGGAAGCGGCCGGGTGGAATCTCCGGCAGGGCGAGGGTGCGGGCCGGCGCACCGGGCTCGGCGAAGGCGGTGACGACCTCGTCGGCCGAGCGCAGGTAGGCGTCGACCGGGTCGGCGGCGCGCCGGACCTCCCACACCGCGGGGTCGTCCGCGCCGCGCGCCGCGGCGGCGAAGCCCCGGTTCTGGGTGCCCATGTGTTCCAGCAGCGCGCGCAGATCCCACCCGGCACAGGGTGTCTCGACGGTCAGCGCGGCATCGGCGGCCGCCTCGACCGCCTCGACGCTCAACCGGACGGCGCGCTGATGCCGGGCGAGCAGCAGTCGATCCTCCAAAATAGTATGCATGCGCAGATCGTATGCTTATGCTTATCATCTGCCAAGGGGATCTCCCCGGTAGATTTCGACCATGCCGAAAGCGACCCGACCCGACCTCGCGGCCATGCTCGTGCCGCTCGGCCGTGCGCTGACGGAGGCGGAACGACCCGTCCTCGACCGGCACGGCCTCACCATGTGGGCCTACGCGGTACTGCTCGGACTGGGCGAACAGCCCGTCCACACCCAGGCCGCGCTGGCCAAGGCGGTCCGCGCGGACAAGACCAGGATCATCCCCGTCCTCGACGATCTACAGCGCCGCGGCCTGATCCGGCGCGAACCCGATCCGGCCGACCGGCGCGTCAATTTGGTCCAGCTGACCCCCGCCGGAGCGAGCCTGCGCGACCGCGCCCAGCACGACATCCAGGCACAGGAACAGCGACTGCTCGCCGACCTCCCCGCCGAGGATCGGCGCACCTTCCTGCGGGTACTACAAACGCTGTCCGAACGCAGCGGAACGCCGAACTCCGACGCGTGATCGATGACACAGACCGCCGATGAGGTTATCGGTCGTGGCACGCCTCATGAAGACGGATAAGCCCAGGTCATCTAGCCTTGAGAGGTGCCGAGGACTCATACCGGCACACTCTGACGCAACGGAGCGATCCCAGAGAAGAAAGCGACTGCCGATGATCCTGGCGGCTCAGCTCAGCGATACCCACTTCGACCTCACCCCGCGCAACACCGAGCGCGTGGAGCGGGTGATGGCCTATCTGGCCGACCTCCCCCGCAGGCCCGACGTCCTCCTCGTGACCGGCGACATCACCGACTCCGGCAAGCCGGAGCAGTACGCCGAAGCCCGCCTGGCCCTGCGCGCCGACGTCCCCGTCTATCTGCTGCCGGGCAACCACGACGACCGCGTCGCCTTCCGCACCGAACTGCTGGGCGAAGCCCCCTCGTCCGCTCCGATCAACAGCGTCCACCGCGTCGGACCACTCACCACGATCCTGCTCGACTCCAGCGTCCCCGGCGAAGCGGGCGGCCTGCTGAGCGAGGAGACCCTCGACTGGCTGCGCGCGACCCTGGCCGCCGCCCCGGCCGACGGCCCCATCCTGGTGGCCCTGCATCATCCGCCGAAACCCGTCGCCAGCCCGGTCGTCGACGTGATCGCGCTGGCCGAGCCGGACCGCCTCGCCGCCGTCGTCGCCGGTGATCCACGCATCATCGGCGTGCTGACCGGCCACGCGCACTCCCCCATCGCGACCACATTCGCCGGAAAACCCATGGTGACCTGCCCGAGTACGGCCTCCGTACTGGGCGGCGCCTGGGAGGTGACGCTGCCGCACAAGGTGATGGACTACGCCCCCGATCCGGCGATCGCGCTGCATGTCATCGACGAGACCAATACCCTCACAACCCATTTCCGCACCGTCGCGATGGGTGGCTGGCTGGCCGAACCACCGGCCTGAGCTCGGGATCTCCCCGGTTTCCTCACACAACCGCTACACGAGGTCACAGACCGGCCACATACACCCCTGGCAGACTGGGACACGTGAGAGACACGCCCGCGGATCTTCCCCGCGGACCCCTGCGCCCCATCGAACTGGCCACCGGTGCCGTGATGGCCGGCCTGACCGTCGGCCTGATCACCGTGGGTTCCCTGGTTCCCATGGCGGCGGCCCTGCAACTGGTCGCCGCGGTTCCCCTGGGTCTGCTGGCCCACCGCTACCGCCTGCGCGCGCTGGTCACCGCCAGCGTCGCGGCGGGCCTGGTCACCTTCGTCGCCGCGGGGATCATGCCCGCGCTCGGGGTGTTCGGCGCCGCGACGCTCGCGGGCATCATCGGCATCGTGAAGCGGCGCGGTGGCGGGCTGCCCACGGTGGTGGCGCTCGCGGCGGTCGCCGGGGTGGGCTGGGGACTGTTCTCGGTGGGTAGCCTGCTGCTGTTCTCGCGCACCAGGCAGCTGTTCTTCGATGCCCTCCGTAGTACCGCGGAGGGCATCCAGAACCTGGCCGCCCGGCAGGCGGCGCTGGAGCCGCTGGGCCGCGCCACCGCCGATCTCACCGACGCGCTGCTGCGCAACTGGTGGCTCTACCTCGGCGGTTCGGTCTTCCTCGGCGTGCTGTTGAGCGCGATCGTGTCGTGGTTCGTGCTGGGCTCGGTGCTGGACCGGCTGGCCTGGCTGCCCGGCAGCGACCGCCTCGACGCACCCGACGACGATCGGCCGGTCGGGCCACTGCCGGTCACCCTGCACGGCGCGGGCTACCGCTACCCCGGCGCCACCGCCGACGCGCTGTCCGGCATCGATCTGACCATCCACGCGGCCGAGTTCGTCGCCGTCGTCGGCCACAACGGCTCGGGCAAGTCGACGCTCACCCGCGTGCTCGCGGGCAGGCCGCCGACGACGGGCGCGGTCAGCAGGCCGGGTTCGGCCGGACTGGGCGAGCTGGGCGGCACCGCGCTGGTGCTGCAACGGCCGGAGAGCCAGACCCTCGGCGTCTCGGTGGCCGACGATGTCGTGTGGGGCCTGTCGGCCGAGCTGGCCGCCGAGGTCGACGTCGACGCACTGCTGGCCGAGGTCGGCCTGTCCGGCATGGGCAGGCGCGAGACCGCGACGCTCTCGGGCGGCCAGCAGCAGCGCCTCGCGGTCGCCGCCGCCCTCGCCCGGCGCCCCGCGCTGCTCATCGCCGACGAGGCGACCTCGATGATCGACCCCGACGGCCGCCGCGACCTGGTCGCGCTGCTGGCCGAGCTGCCGCGCAGGCACGGCACCGCCGTCGTCCTGGTGACTCACCACGAGGCCGACGCGAGCGCCGCCGACCGGGTGATCCACCTGGCCGACGGGCGCATGGTCGACCACCTCGCCCGCTGGCCGCAGCCCGCCCGCGATCAGCGCCGCGGCCCGATGGGCGCGACCATCCTCGAACTGACCGACGTGCGCCACACCTACAACCGCGGCACCCCGTGGGAGGCCCCCGCGCTGCACGGCGTCGACCTGTCGGTGCGGCAGGGCGAGGCACTGCTGATCGTCGGCGGCAACGGGTCCGGCAAGTCGACGCTGGCCTGGATCATCGCCGGCCTCATCGCGCCGAGCTCGGGCCGTTGCGAGTTGCGTGGCGATCCGGTCGACCAGCAGATCGGCCGGGTCGCGCTGGCCTTCCAGCACTCCCGGCTGCAACTGCAGAAGCAGACCGTCGGCGCGGAGATCGCCGACTGGGGCGGCCGGGCGACCGGCTCCGGCGCGGTCGGCCGGGCGCTGGACGCCGTGGGCCTGGACCGCCGCCTCGCCGCCCGCTCGGTCGAGGAGCTCAGCGGCGGGCAGGCCAAGCGGGTGGTGCTCGCGGCCATGGTCGCCAGCCATCCCCAGGTGGTGGTGCTGGACGAGCCGCTGGCCGGACTCGACCCGCAGGGCCGCGCCGAGATCGTGGAACTGCTCGCCCGGCTGCGTGACGCGGGGCAGACCCTGATCGTCATCTCGCACGACGTGGCCGATGTGACCGCGGTGTGCGACCGGACCGTCCACCTGGACGCGGGCGTGGTGGTCGAAACCGCGGGCGCGCGACGACCGGTCGGCGCGCAGCCCGCGCCGCTGCTGCCGGGACGCCCGGAAACCGTCTGGCGACTGGACAATCCACCGCACAACGAACCGGGAAGCGGAGTCGTCCGATGAGCACCGTGCTGCTGCGCGAGGTCCCCGTCGACAGTGTCGTGCACCGGTTGTGGGCAGGCACCAAGATGATCGCCGCCTTCCTGATCAGCCTGCTGCTGATGTTCCTGCCGACCTGGCCGGTGCTCGGCGTGATCATCGCGTTCCTGGTGCTGATCTGGGTGGTGGCCCGGCTGCCGCTGGGCGCGCTGCCCCGATTGCCCTGGTGGTTCTGGGGATTGGTGCTGCTCGGCGGTTTGATCAATGCCCCGATCGGGATGAAGGCGGTGCTCGGGTACGCGCAGGTCTTCGTCTTCGGCATGGTGCTGGTGGCCGCGTCGTTCCTGATCGCGTACACCACCCCTATGGGCGAGGTGGCGCCCGCGCTGGCGAAACTCGGTGCGCCGCTGCGCAAGTTGCGGATGCCGGTGGACGAGTGGGCGGTGGTCGTCGCGCTGACGCTGCGCGGGCTGCCGCTGCTGCTCGACGAGATCCGGGTGCTGCGCGCGGCGCGCAAACTGCGCCCGAAGGAGAACCTGCTGCACCGCGCCGCCGACGCCAACCCGCTCATCGACATCCTCACCGCGTGCATGGCCGTATCCACCCGTCGCGCGGGCGAACTCGGCGAGGCGATCACCGCGCGCGGCGGCACCGGCATGCTCACCGCGCACCCCAGCGCCCCGACTCGCCGCGACGCGGTCGCGCTCGGCGTCGTCGTCGCGGTCTGTGTGGGCGCGATCGCCCTGAGCATCGCCCTCTGAATCCCCCGCCGGGCATCCTCCGCCGGGCGGGATGCCGGGCGGGCGATACTGGCTGACGTGACCGACAGCGAGCACGCGGTACCCGCCTGGCGAGAGCCCACCGAAGGCGAATCGCGCTTGGCCGCCACCGCGGCGATCCTGACGATCGTGGTGGTCCAGGCGCTGCTCCCGAACGAGCTCCTGCCCACGCCGGTGTGGTTGCTGCCGATGCTCGAACTGGGTGTGATGGCGGTGCTGTTGATCGCCAACCCGAGCCGGATGGACCGTGAGGAACCCTGGATCCGCAGGCTCAGCCTGCTGCTGTCCGGCCTGATCAGCTTCGCGACCACGGTGTCGGCGCTGCGCCTGGTACAGACCATCGTCACCGGCGCGGACGAACGCGGGGCCGGGACGCTGCTCGGTAGCGGGGCGATGATCTGGGCGACCAACATCATCGCCTTCTCTCTGCTCTACTGGGAGTTCGACCGGGGCGGTCCCGCCGCGCGCGCCAACGGCCGCGAACCTCTACCCGACTTCTTGTTTCCGCAGATGCAGGACGCGCGGCTCGCGGGCACGGACTGGCGGCCGGAATACCTCGACTACCTCTACCTGGCCTTCACCAACGCGGCCTCGTTCGCACCGGCCGACGTGCTCCCGCTCTCCCGCTGGTGCAAGGTGCTGATGATGGCGCAATCCGCCATTTCCGTGGTCATCGGCACCACGATCGTCGCGCGCGCGATCAACATCATCGGGTAGGGGCCGAGCACGGTTCGCGATAGCGAATAACTATGAAAGGTTTGAGGTTTAAAACCTGAATTCACTGTCCAGCTACCCTCGGGCAGGCTATGGTTCATCTCGACATCGAGCTGGACCGCTATTCGCGCCGTCTCTAGCTTTCTCGGGGGAGCCATGATCTCGGCGCATTTCGTTTGGGCACGTCACCTGATGAACCAGATGGGAACGTTCACATGATCATCCGCAAGCTCGCCGCCGCGGCCATTCCGGTCCTCGCGGTAGCGCTCGTCGGCACCGGCGTGGCAGGGGCGGATCCGGTTACCCCGGACGTCGAGTACCGCACCGACCTGGTCGGCAACAAGGTCGTCACCACCCTCACCCACGGCACCTTCGCCATCGACGGCGGCACCGTCCACGTCCGCGACGAAGCGGGCGCGACCCTGGTCTCGCTGCCGCTCTCGGTCCGTGACGGCAGCCTGGAATACCCGCTGCCGCACGCCCTCCGCGAGGACAACCGGGTACTCGAGCTGACCGCCGTCAAGGACGTCGCGGCGGCCAAGCCCAACCTGACCCCGGTCGCCTCGCCCGCCGAGAACTACGCGGCACAGGCGAACTTCGCCTCCACCTTCGGCTTGGCCACCGCCATCGGCAGTTTCGTCGGCATGGCCATCGGCGCGGTCATCGGCCTGGTGGTCGGTGCGGCGGCGGGTGGCATCGGCGCGATCCCCGGCTTCGTCACCGGCGCGACCATCGGCGGCATCATCGGCACCCTGGTCGTCGGCGGACCCACGCTGGCCATCGCGGGCTTCGATCTGATCAACACGCTGCTGGCGCCGCCGGGTACCACGCAGTGGGCTCAGCAGACCAAATAGTCTGCGCAACAGCCGTATTGCCGGTCGCACCGACGCCTACACTGGCGTCGGTGCGACAAGGCAACGGACTCGACATTCCCGACACCCTCGGCGATCTGTGCGCGCCCGACCGGATGGCGCTGATCGTCTACGACATGCAGGTCGGCGTGCTCGGCCAGCTGCCCGACGGCCAGGAAGTCGTCGACCGGGTGGTACGCGTGGTCGAAGCCGCCCGCAGCGCGGGCTATCCGGTGATCTTCCTGCGGCACTTCTTCCCGCCGCGCCGCCTCTCCGGCGTCTACGCGATGCGCCTGCTGATGGGCTGGCAGCACGCGGAATCCATCGATGACGTGCAGTTCATCCTCCAGCGCGACACCCCCGGCTTCGAACTGGTGCCGGAACTGGTGCCCCGCGAGGACGAGCTGGTCCTGGACAAGATGACGATGTCGGCCTTCGAGGGCACCCCGCTGGCCGCGCTCCTGCGCGATCTGAAGATCGGCGCCTACGCCATCGCCGGCGTCGCGCTCGAGATCGGAATCGCGCCCACCGTCGCGCATTCCACCGACCTCGGCTTCATCCCGGTGGTCATCGGCGACGCCTGCGGCGGCCGCGATAAGGAAGCCATGGACAGGGCCTACGACGAGTTCACCTTCCAGGGAAACGCGCTGGTCACCGACGTCGCGACCATCACCGGCCTGATGACCGCAACCCCCTGACCGGCAACCCGACAGCACACACCGAACCACCACGGTTTCGGCCGCCTCGGCTCCGAGGGGCGATACGTAGCGCCGAAGGCGAAGTATCGCCCCCCGGAGCCGAGGTCACGAGGCCGAAACCCGCGGCGCCAGCCGCCGACGACACCGAAAACCCGCCGCGCCGGCCGCCGAGAATTCAGTCCCGGATGGCGTTCTTGGCCGCTTCCTGGGCGGAATCGACCTGGCCGGAGAACTTCCCGCCGGTCTTCTCGTCGACCACGTCACCGGCCTTCTCGATGACCCCGTCGACCTTGTCCGCATGCTGGGCAGCCAGATCCATCGCCTTGCCCGCCAGGTTCTTGAAATCCACCGTGCACTCCTCGCTGATTCGAACCGGTCCAACGCGATCACCCTAGCAACACCACAGCTTTCGCGGCAGGTCAGCTCGGTGAACTCGTCACCCCGTCCCAGATCGGATGCCACAGCCTGCCGGTGTCGGTCCAGGACTGGAAACGGACGGTGCCGGTGAGCTCGGGCGTGACCCACTCGGCGTCGTGGCATTCCTCGGCGGTCATCTCGTTGACGAACGGCGAGCTCGCGCGGTGCAGCCGCCGCAGTTCCCCCGCGATGCGCCGGGACTGCTCGACGCCGAAGCCGGTGCCGACGCGACCGATGTACACCAGCCCCTTCTCGTGCGGGATCCCGAGCAGCAGTGATTTGAACTCACGTTTGTCGCTGCGCCGCCAGCCGCCGACGACGACTTCCCTACTGCGCCAATTGCGTTGCTTGAGCCAGGTCTGGGTGCGCTTACCCGGCTGATACATCGAGTCGACCCGCTTGGCGACCACCCCCTCCTGCCCCTGTTCCCGGCTGGCCCGCATCGTTTCGGCCCCCGAGCCCGCCAGCAGCGCGGAGACATTCATCGACGGCGCCAGTCTGCCCAGCGCCTCGAGCACGGCGCGCCGATCGCTGTACTTCTTGCGCAGCAACGAGGTGCCGTCGAGAAAGAGCACATCGAAGGCGACGAACACCGCCAGCGCCGAATCCGCTTGCAGTGCGGAGATATCCGACAGCCCCTTCGCGTCGAGGACCACGGCCTCACCGTCGAGGACCACCCGGTGCCCGGCCAGCTCGCCGCCGAGCGCGGCGAACCGGGGGTAGCGGGCGGTGACGGTGTTGCCCGCGCGGCTGCGGACGGTGACCGTGCCGTCGTCGATCTCGACGATCACCCGGAAGCCGTCCCACTTGGTCTCGAAGGCCCAGTCCCCCGCGTTCAGCGCCTCCACCTCGCCCGCGGTGGCGAGCATCGGCGACAGACCGCGCGGGAGGTCACCGGTCGCGCTGTCGTCCACCGGGACTCGCGGGGTCTGGTCGCGCATGAAGTGCATCAGCCACTGGTCGCCGTTGGTGCGGATGAAGGCGTAGCGGCCCCGCAGGCGGTCACCGACGAGTTCCACGATCACTTCGTCGTCGCGCCACTTCTCGGTGCGGTAGGTGCCGGAGTCCCAGATGGTCATCTCGCCCGCGCCGTACTCGCCCTTGGGGATGGTGCCGTGGAAATGCAGGTATTCGAGCGGATGGTCCTCGGTGCGCACGGCGAGCCGATTGTGTTTCGGTTCGGTCGGCGGGCCCTTGGGCACCGCCCACGACGCGAGCACGCCGTCACGTTCGAGCCGGACGTCGTAGTGCAGCCGACGCGCGTGGTGTTCCTGGACGACGAAGCGATCGCCGGGGCCCGGCTCCGGCGCCGCGGCGGGCACCGGCTCGGGAGTGCGCTCGGGGTCGCGCATGCTGCGGTATCGGGTGAGCGCGTCGGGTCGGCTGGGCAGCGGCGGGTCGAGATCGGCCAGCAGGTCGCCCTCGGCCTGCCAGCGCACGAGGACCTCGTCGAAGCGCAACTGGCGCAGGGACTTCGCGTCCTCGATCTCGGCCCAGCTCCGCGGCGCGGCGGCGTTGGGCTCGGCGCGACCGCGCAGCGAGTACGGGGCGATGGTGGTCTTGGCGGCGTTGTTCTGGCTCCAGTCCAGGAAGACCTTGCCAGGGCGAGCCGACTTCGCCATCGTCGCGGTGACCAGATCCGGGTGCAGCTGTTCGAGATTGGCGGCGACCTGCTTGGCGACGGTGGAGGCGCCCCGCGAACTCACCGGCCGATCCAGCGGCACGTAGACGTGAATTCCCTTGCTGCCGCTGGTCACCGGGAACGCCCGCATCCCGATATCGGCGACCATGTCGCGCACCGCCAGCGCGACCAGCGCGCATTCGGCCAGCCCCGCACCAGGACCAGGATCGAGGTCGAACACGATCCTGGTCGCGGGGCCGCGCTGGTCGCCGTCGAAACGCCACTGCGGCACATGGACTTCCAGGGCCGCCTGCTGGCCGAGCCAGGCCATCCCCGCTTCGGAGTCGATCAGCGGGTAGGTCACCTTCCGGCTGGAATGCTCGATCGCCCGGCGCTGAATCCACGCCGGCGCGTGCTCGGGCAGATTCTTCTCGAAGAAATCGGGATGATCCACCCCGTTGGGCCACCGCTTGCGGGTGACCGGCCGCCCCGCGACATGGGGCAGCATCGCCTCCGCGATCGCCGAATAGTAGGCGATCACCTCGCCTTTGGTCGTGCCGGTCGCCGGGTACAGCACTTTGTCGAGGTTGCTGAGCTCAACCTCGATCGCCGGCTCACCCGGCGGACCCCGGAATTCCCGGCGGACCATCGACGCGGTTCGGCGGCGGGGACCGATAGTCTCCGGCCCCCGCGCACCGAATCAGGCCTGCGGTCCCGGATCGGTCGGGGCGGGGCCGCCTGCGGTGCTGCCGGGGCCTGCCTGCGGCGGAACGACCTTCTTCGCCGCGTCCTTGCCCTTCTCGATCTTGTCGCTGTACTTGCCGCCGGTCTTGTCGTCGATGAAGGTGCCGGCCTTGTCGACCGCATCGTTGATCTTGTCGGCGTTCTGTGCGGCCGCTTCCTTGCCCTTACCGAGCAAGCCCTTCAAGGTATCCACGAGACTCATCTGCCGATGTTCCTTTCCCGTAAGAAGCTGTCACTCCACATCCTCCCACCACGAAACCCGCGGTGGGAGGTCATTCGGAACCACCCGCTGGCCCGGCTTGGGCACCACCGTGGCGGTACCCGCTTCGGCCGCCGCGGACACCAGCCGGTGCACCGGCTCGGACCATCCGTGGAAGGCGAGGTTGAAGGTGGCCCAGTGGATCGGGACCAGCAGCCCGTAGCCGGGGTCGCCCAGGCACAGGTCGGCGTGCGCGCGCACCGCTTCCTCGGGATTCATGTGCACGTCGGTCCAGCGCTCGTCGTAGGCACCGATCGGCAGCAGCGTCAGATCGAACGGGCCGAGGACCGCGCCCGCCTGCGCGAAGGCCTTCGTGTAGCCGGTGTCGCCGCCGAAATAGACCCGCTTGGTGGGTCCGGCCAGCGCCCAGGACGCCCACAGCGTGGTGTTGCGGACCAGCCCGCGGCCGGAGAAGTGCCTGGCCTCGGCGCAGGTGACGGTGAGGCCGCGGTCGTTGTCGTCGCGGCCGAGCGAGACCGAGCCGCCCCAGTCGAGTTCGATGATCCGGTACTCGGGCACGCCCCAGTGACGCAGGTGCGCGCCGATACCGGTGGGCACGACGAACGGCGCGAGCTGCTCGTGGACCAGGGCGTCGACGGTGGCCTTGTCCAGATGGTCGTAGTGATCGTGGGAGATGATCACCGCGTCGACGGCGGGCAGCTCCGACAACTCACCGGGGACCGGATGCAGCCGGGCCGGGCCGATCACCGGCGACGGCGAGACCCGCTCACTCCACACCGGGTCGGCCAGCACGCGGTAGCCGTCGAGTTCGATCAGCGCGCTCGCGTGCCCGTACCAGGTCACCGCCAGCGGGGCGGCCTCGGCGGGCGGAGCAGGCGTCTCGAGCGGGACCGGACGCGACGGCCTGCCGACCCGGCTCTTGGTCAGGCCCGACCACAGCAGCGACGGCGCCGCGCCGGCGGCCATCATGCTGCTCGGCTCGGTGTTGTGGAACCGGCCGTCGCGATACGACGACTTGCCCAGTGCGCTCGGTGCGATGTCCGCGGGGCCCGCGCCGAGGGCGGTGGGCAGTCCCCACACCGCACGCGCTACCCAGGCGAGCCCGAGCGTGCTCGCCACCGACCCCGCAACGCGTGCGAGCCGCATCAGCGGCCCACGAACTTCGCCGGGCGCTTCTCCTGCCGAGCCAATCGGCCCTCCTTGGCATCGTCGCTGGTCCAGGCGGCTTCCAGGGCGGCCCGCTGCTGCGCGCTGGCCGGATCACGGGTGCCGTCGTCGTTGAGCAGCAGTTTCATCGCCTGCAGCGACAGTGGTGCGAGCGCGGCGATGGACTTCGCCCAGTCCTGCGCGTCGGCGAGGGTGCCGAGCTTGTTGGCGAAGCCGAAGGTGTAGGCGTCGGCGGCCGAGACCGGGTCGGCCGCGAGCAGGATGGTGCGCGCCGGACCGCCGCCGATCAGCGAGACCAGCCGCGAGACCGTCCAGCGGTCGACCGAGATGCCCAGCTTGGCGGCGGGCACCGCGATGAACGCGTCCGGCTCGATCACCCGCAGGTCCGACGCGATGGCCAGCTGCACGCCCGCGCCGAGCGCGCCGCCGTTGATCGCCGAGATCACCGGCACCGGGAGGGATTCGATGGTGTGCAGCATGTCGAGCAGGCCGCCGAGGAAAGACTCGGAGTAGACGCCCGACAGGTCGGCGCCCGCGCTGAAGATCGGACCGCGGCCGGTCAGCACGATGACCCGGGCGCCCTGTGCCACCGCGTCGAGCATCGCTTCGCGCAGCAGTCCGACCAGCTCTTCGCTGAGTGCGTTGCGCCGTTCCTCGCGCTGCATTTCGATGGTGATCACATCACCATCGCGGGTCACGCCGAGCATGCATCCTCCCCAGAAGTACCGACACCGTGGATGCCATAACTCTGCCACAGGCAGCCGTCGGCGCCCGGTAAGGCGATAGCATCGGCGGCTGTGGCGACCGACTTCGACATCCTGGTGATCGGTGCCGGCCAGTCCGGTCTCTCCGCCGGTTACCACCTGCGCCGCCTCGGGTTGGTCCCCGAACGCGATTTCCTCATCGTCGACCACGCGCCGGGTCCGGGCGGGGCCTGGCAGTTCCGGTGGCCCTCGCTCACGCTGACGACCGTCAACCGGGTGCACGATCTGCCGGGGATGTCCTTCGCCGAGACGCTGCCGCCCGGCTCGGAGTCGGCGCCGGCGGCCACCGCGGTGCCGCACTACTACGAGCTCTACGAGAAGCGCTTCGACCTGCGGGTTCGCCGCCAGGTGACGGTCGACGTGGTCTGCGATCGGACCGCCGACGGGCAGTCCTGCGCCGGTCGCGGAGAGGTGCTGCACGTCGAGACCGACGGCGCGGGGACGCTGCGCACGCGCGGATTGATCAACGGCACCGGTACCTGGGAGCACCCGTTCATCCCGGTCTATCCGGGCGCGGACACCTTCACCGGCCGGCAGTTGCACACCCGCGACTACCGCACCGCCGCCGAGTTCGCGGGCAAACACGTGGTCATCGTCGGCGGCGGCATCTCGGCGGTGCAATTGCTCGACGAGATCTCCCAGGTGACGTCCACCACATGGGTCACCCGCAGCGAGCCGGTGTTCCGTTCGCTGCCGTTCCGCGAGGAGGACGGTCGCGCGGCCGTCGCGATCGTGGAGGACCGGGTGCGCCGCGGGCTCCCGCCCGGATCGGTGGTCTCGGTGACCGGCCTGCCGCTCGACGAGCGCCTGCGCGCCGCGCGCGATCGTGGCGTGCTGCGGCGGCAGCCGATGTTCGAACGAATCGAGCCGACCGGGGTGCGCTGGGCCGACGGACGGTTCCAGGACGCCGACGTCATCCTGTGGGCGACCGGGTTCCGCAGCGCGCTCGACCACCTGGCGCCGCTGCGGCTGCGCGGCCCCGGCGGCGGCATCACGATGACCGGCAGGCTCGCCACCCAGGTGGCGGTCGACCCGCGGGTGCACCTGATCGGCTACGGACCCTCGGCCAGCACCATCGGCGCCAACCGGGCGGGCCGGGCCGCGGCCGCCGAACTGACCGACTACCTGGGGATCAAGCCAGCCCGGCGCTGAAAGTGGCCGGATCGGGGCCGACCCGGGTGCCGGTATCGAGCCGGTTGATCGCCTCCATCGCCTGCGCGTCCAGTTCGAAGGAGAGCACGTCGAAGTTCTCGGCGATGCGCGACGGGGTGACCGACTTCGGGATGACGATATTGCCCAGCTGCAGATGCCAGCGGATGATCACCTGCGCCGGCGTGCGGTCGAGCTCCTTGGCGATGGTGACCACGGTCGGGTTGTCCAGCAGCGTGCCCTGCCCCAGCGGGCTCCACGCCTCGGTGGCGATGGCGTGGTTGGCGTCGTATTGGCGCAGTTCGCGCTGCGCGAGGGTGGGATGCAGTTCGATCTGGTTGACCGCCGGGGTCTCGCCGGTCTCGGCGATCACGGTCTCCAGGTCGATCACCCGGAAGTTGGAGACGCCGATCGAGCCGATCCGGCCCTGCGCCTTGAGCGCCTGGAAGGCGCGGAAGGTGTCGACGTAGCGACCGGCCGACGGCACCGGCCAGTGGATCAGGTACAGGTCCAGATAGTCCAGGCCCAGGCGCCGCATACTGGCGTCGAAGGCGCGCAGCGTGCTGTCGTAGCCCTGCTCGGCATTCCACAGCTTGGTGGTCACGTAGATCTCGTCGCGGGGGATGCCCGAGGCGCGGATGGCGCGGCCGACGCCCTCCTCGTTGCCGTAGATCGCGGCCGTGTCGATGCTGCGGTAGCCGACTTCCAATGCCTCGGCCACCACCGGGGTGACGTCGTCCTCCGGCACCTGGAACACACCGAAGCCGAGCTGCGGAATGACATTGCCGTCATTGAGCACGATGGTGGGAACAGGGCTGCTAGCGCTACGGAAGGTCACCCGTTCGACGGTAGAAGTGGTTCGCCGTACCGTCAACGACGCACCCTCGCGTGTTTCCCCCGGTTCCGGATCGGGTAGGAAGCGGGGCGCCGGTCAGTGAACAACCCCGGGAAGACCGATTCGCCGGTATCGCGCCTGCCGTCGGGCCCGCAGTTCCGCCGTCGGCGCCGCGCGCAGGGCGGCCAGTTCCTCGGTCACCGCGAGCACCATGCGCCGGGAGAAGGCGACCGGTTCGTCGGCGGCGTCGGGGTGTTCGTCGACGATGCGGTCCACGACGCCGTCGGTTTGCAGGTCGAGCGCTCGAATACCCTGTGCCGCAGCCAGTTCCGCCGCGTGCGAGGTGTCACGGAAGACGATGGCGCTCGCACCCTCCGGCGGCAGCGGGGCCAGCCAGCCGTGACCGGCGGCCAGCACCCGATCGGCCGGGAGCAGGGCCAGCGCGCCGCCGCCGGTGCCCTGGCCGAGCAGGATCGACACGGTCGGGGTGTCGAGGGTGACCAGGTCGGCCAGGCAGCGGGCGATTTCGGGGGCGAGCCCGCGCTCCTCGGCCTCTTTGGACAGCGCGGCGCCGACGGTGTCGATCACCAGGACCAGCGGCAGGCGCAGCTCCCGGGCCAGCGCCATCGCCCGGCGCGCCTCGCGCAGGGCGGCCGGGCCCATGGTGTGCTCGCCCTGCTGGCCGGAGCGGTCGTGGCCGAAGACGACACAGGGCTGTCCGCCGAACCGGGCCAGCGCCAGCACCACGGTGCGATCGGATTCGCCCTGGCCGGTGCCGCTGAGCGGAACCCGTTGGGTCACATGGCGAAGCAGGTCACGGATGCCGGGACGGCCGGGCCTGCGGGTGCTCAGTACCGAATCCCAGGCGCTCGCCGTGGAAGCGGCGGCGGTGGCCGGACTGCGTACGGGCGCGGCCCATCCCGGCTCGGCGGTGACCGGCAGGACGACGCCGCTCGCGACGCTCAAGGCCCGGTGGGCGATCCGGCGGAACACCTCGACGGTGACCACACCGTCGATCACGCCGTTGCGGTAGAGGTTCTCCGCCGTCTGCACGCCGGGCGGAAAAGGCTTGCCGTACAACGCTTCGTACACGCGAGGGCCGAGGAATCCGATCAGCGCGCCCGGCGCGGCGAAGGTGATGTGGCCCAGCGACCCCCAGGACGCGAACACCCCACCCATCGTGGGATCCCGCAGATACACCAGATAGGGATGCCCCGCCGCCTTGTGCACCGCGACCGCCCCCGCGATCTTCACCATCTGCACGAAAGCGACCGTGCCCTCCTGCATCCGGGTCCCGCCGGACGTAGGCGAGGCGATCAGCGGCAACCCCAGTTCGGTGGCCCGCTCCACCGCCGACACGATCCGCTCGGCCGCGGCCACCCCCACCGATCCCGCCAAAAACGCGAACTCACACGCGATCACGGCCACCCGCCGCCCGCGCAACAACCCCTCCCCCGTCACCACCGACTCATCGGTCCCGGCCCGCAGCTCGGCGTCGACCAACTCCTGGCGATACCGCGGCGACACCGCGGGCTCGACCGGCGGCTGGTCCCAGCTCAGAAACGAATCGGTGTCGAGCAACTGCCCGATCAGGTCGAACGCCGACATACGCACGCGCTGAGCCTAGCGGGATCGGCCGCTACCGAGCCGAGGGAACGGGACCTTCGGGGTGCGCGGTGCACGCGCTGCTCACGCTTCACCGTCGCCTGGGTACGGGTACGCGGCGCGGTTCGTCGTGGCATTCCGTTATGAACGACTACCGAGTGCTGCCGAGCAGCTGATCGATCCGCTGTGTGGCTGGCGGATCGGATCGGGGCAGCGGGGTGCTGAGGGGCGAAGCGGGGCTGCTGCCTTCATCGCGGCAGCCCCGGGTTCGGCTCAGTAGCCCTGCATGACCTTGCGCAGGGCGTACTCGGTCAAGGAGACCAGGGCCTGCTTGGCGGGCTCCCGGCGGCGGGCGTCGATCGACATGATCGGCACGTCGGCGGGGACCGCGAGGGCCTGGCGGATGTCCTCGAGCGGGTACTTCGGTGCGTCGTCGAACTCGTTGAGCGCCACCAGGAACGGTAGACCGCGAGCCTCGAAGTAGTCGACAGCGGCGAAGCTGTCTTCCAGCCTGCGGGTGTCGACCAGCACCACGGCGCCGATGGCGCCGCGGATGAGGTCGTCCCACATGAACCAGAACCGGTACTGGCCGGGCGTGCCGAACAGATACAGGACCAGGTCGTCGGCGAGGCTGATCCGGCCGAAGTCCATCGCCACCGTGGTGGTCGACTTCATCGGAATGCCGGTCAGGTTGTCGATTCCGGTACTGGCGTTGGTGACCAACGCCTCGGTGCGCAGCGGAACGATCTCCGACACCGCACCGACCAACGTGGTCTTACCGACACCGAAGCCACCGGCGACAACGATCTTCGCCGAAGTCGGCTTGCTCGTGCGGGTGTCGACCTGCGCCGTCGAATCAAATACGCCGGAGTCCACTGAGAACCCTTTCGATCAGCTCGCGACGTTCATCGTCGCTGGAATCGTCTTTCAAAGTCGCCGAGACCCGGACATGACCGGCCTCGATGAGGTCGGCCACGAGTACCCGCGCTACACCGATCGGGATACCCAATTGGGCAGCTATCTCGGCAACGGACGGCGATTGCCTGCACAACTCCACGATGGACGTTTCGAGGTTGTTCAGTTCGAACTGCCGCTCCATGGCGACCGGATGCGATGCAACGAGAGCCTCCAACGCCAACTCGACCGCCGGCCTGGTGCGGCCGGCAGTCAAGGAGTACGGGCGGACGAGGCTGGGCTCGGCGCTCCCCATGCGGTGATCGTCTATGTCCATCCCACCATCAGGAACCCATCGTGACGCGTGGCGTGGCCTGGACGGTCTGGCCCACACGCTCGACCAACAGAGCCATTTCGTAGCCCACCTGACCGATGTCACACGAGGTGTTGGTCAGGACCGCGAGATACGAGCCGTCGCCGACTGCCATGAGCAGTAGGTAACCGTGCTCCATCTCGACGACGGACTGCAGTACCGTACCGCCTTCGAACAGATTGGACACGCCGACGGAAAGGCTTGCCAGACCGGCGGTGACGGCGGAGAGCTGCTCCGCGCGGTCCACCGGAAGCTGGGCGCTCGCGGCCATCAGCAGGCCGTCAGCCGAGACCAGGACGGCATGGGCTACGCCAGGAACCTCGTTGGCGAAGTTCGAAACCAGCCAATCCAGCTGACGGTTCGTACCACCTAGATCGGGGTTCATCGGTCTCCTTTATCTCCGGTTAGGTTCATTGCCTTCATTGCGCGGCCATCCCGGACGCCCTGCTGGTGACGACTCAAGCTGGACCTGATCGTTTCGGGATCACGTTGCGGGGTGGTGTCGGCCTTACCGGTCACACCGCCAGGCACGAGCCTGCCGCCCGGGTTGCGCTGAGGCAAGCCCGCAGCGGTACGAACCTCGGGCTGAGCCTCGCTGGCCCGGCGTGCGGCCTGCCATCCTTCGTCACCCGGTGATTCGAAGGCAGCCGCCATCTGGGACCGGTCGGAATTCTCGTCCGTGAGCCACGCCGACATCATCTCCGCGAAGATCGGCGTTCCGCCCATGACGGAATCACCTTCCGGTGCCGGCTGCAACCTGGTCTGGAAGAACGACGCAGCCTTGGCCGGATTCGACCGGAAGCTGTGCCGACCCGGATCGCGCCCTGCCGACGCAGCGTTCTCCGGCCCCGCAGGATCCCGATCCCGTTGGGGCAGAGCCACTCCTGGCCCGGCGTTCGCCTGCGGTACCACAGTAGCGCCGGGATCGCGCTGGGGCAGCCCATTCGGCGCAGCCGGACGCTGCGGCAGGCCGTTGGGCGCCTCCCGCTGCGGCAGACCGGCCGCGGGAGCCCGCTGCGGGAGCCCGTTGTCGCCGGAATCACGCTGCGGCGCAGGGGCACCCGGCGCGCCGCGCTGGGGCAGACCGTTGGCGGGACGCGGCGGCTGACCGGCCGGGTCACGCTGCGGCAGACCACCGCGCTGCGGCAGCCCGGTGGACGGATCACGTTGCGGCAGACCACCGGTCTGCTCGCGCTGGGGCAACCCGGTGGAGGGGTCACGCTGGGGCAGACCGCCGGTCTGCTCCCGCTGCGGGAGACCATTGGCCGGATCACGCTGGGGTAGGCCACCGGTCTGCTCCCGCTGGGGCAGGCCGTTCGACGGATCACGCTGCGGGAGACCACCGCTCTGCTCGCGGTGCGGCAGCCGCGCCGCCGGATCACGCTGCGGCAGGCCGCCGGTCTGGTCCCGCTGCGGCAGCCCGTTGGACGGGGCGCGCTGCGGCAGGCCGGTCGACGGATCACGCGAGACCGGACCGGAATCACGCTGCGGCGCACCGTTGCCCGCGGGGTCACGCTGGGGCAGCCCGGTGGACGGGTCACGCTGGGGCAGACCGGTGGAGGGGTCACGCTGGGGCAGGCCGCCGGTCTGCTCCCGCTGCGGGAGACCGTTGGCCGGATCACGCTGGGGTAGGCCACCGGTCTGCTCCCGCTGGGGCAGGCCGTTGGCGGGACGCTGCGGCAGCCCGGCCGACGGATCGCGCGGCGGCGCGCCGTTGGCGCCCGGCGAGCGCTGCGGCAGACCACCGGCGGTGGTGTCGCGCTTG
>NZ_LPNR01000117.1 GCF_019266065.1 Nocardia sp. MH4
TGTCAACGGCATGCGAAAGCTGAACACTTTTCGGCACCTGAATTCTGACCCCTCCGGCCGGTCGGATTGATGGTTTCAGTCTTCAGTTGTGCTGGCAGAAGGCACTCGACCGAGGTCGCGGTCCTTGAGCCGGTAGCTATCGCCTTTGAGAGCGATGACCTCGGCATGATGAACGAGGCGGTCGATCATCGCCGCGGCGACGACGTCATCACCGAAGACCTCGCCCCACCTGCCGAAGACCTTGTTGCTCGTCACGATCAGCGAGGCGCGTTCGTAACGCGAGGACACCAACTGGAAGAACAGGTTCGCGGCCTCGTTCTCGAACGGGATATAGCCCACCTCGTCGACCACCAACAACGGGTAACGGCCGAGCTTGATCAACTCAGCCTGCAACCGGCCCGCGTGGTGGGCCTCGGCCAGACGGGCGACCCATTCGGCCGCGGTCGCGAACGCGACCCGGTGTCCGGCCTGACACGCGCGGATCGCCAACCCGATCGCCAAGTGAGTTTTCCCGGTCCCGGGCGGCCCCAGGAACACCACGTTCTCCTTCGCGGTGACGAAGTCCAGGGTCCCCAGATGGGCGATCACATCGCGTTTCAACCCGCGCGCATGATCGAAGTCGAACTCTTCCAACGACTTCCGGTAAGGAAACCGAGCAGACCGGATGCGGCCTTCGCCGCCATGGGACTCGCGGGCCGAGACCTCTCTCTGCAGGCAGGCGACCAGGAACTCTTCATGGGTCCAGTTCTCCGCGCGGGCGCGTTCGGGTAACCGTTGCGCGGCCTCGCGCAACGACGGCGCCTTCAACGCGCGAGTCAAGAAATTCAACTCAGCAGCGAAATCACTTGTTGTGGTAGAGGCTTTCGCGGTCGATGACCGAGCTCTGGCAGGCATTACGCCACCCCGCCTTCGATATCGATGATGCCCAGCGCGGTGTCGTAATCGGTCAAACACCGCTGTTCGACCTGCGGTTCGACGCCCGGTCGGAGGACACCGATCCTGCTGCGCCGCAACATCTTCGCTGCCTCGACGTGGTCGGGATCGGACAGGGTTTGATGCCATGCCCAGATCCGTTCGTGGTCGGCGACGACCCTGCCTTCGCAGAACACCCGCACTTGGGCCAGGTCGGCGACGATCTCGATGCGGCGACCGATGACCGAGGGATGCACCGAATAGTCGTTGGAATCGAACCGAATGTAGTGATCGCGCGGCAGCCGGACTGATCGCCGCCACCCAGTTTCTGGTGCTATTGGCGGCAACGTCAGCATCGCTTGGCGGTCGCCGGTGATCCGGTCTTTCGGCGCGCATCCCAGCGCTCGTCGCGGTCGAGCGTTCACCAACTCGAGCCAGTCTCCGAGTTGGTTGTTGAAATCGGTTGGGCCGGTGAAAGTTCGGCCAGGCAGGAACGACCGCTCGAGATAGTCGTGAGCTCGTTCGATCATGCCTTTCGCTTCCGGGTCGGCGGGCTTGCAAACGATAACTTTCGCGCCCAACGTTCCGCGGAATGCTTGGCAATCGGCGGTCAGTTCGCTGCGACCGCCGCGCCACCGGCCGATCGCTCCCTCTCCGTCCCACACCAAAACTCTTGGCACCGCACCTAATCGGTAGATATGGGTCCACCACCCGGCGAAGAGGTCTTCGGCATGCCGGGTCGGGATCAGCATCGCCATCAGCCAGCGTGAGTAGCCGGCCACCATCGTCAACACCGGTAATTGTTTCGGGCCGCGGACCTGCCCGAACCCGACGGGAACCTCGATCGGCGGGAACCAGAAATCACACTGGGCGATCTCACCGGCGACATAGGCGGTCCGCGACGCCGGGTCCGGCGGCAGATAGGCCGGGCGCAGATCGGCGACCCGGTTCGACAGCACGCGGATCGAGCGGGTCCAGCCGATCCTCTCGGCGATCACCGTCGCGGGCATCGCGGGATAGACCTTGAGCAACTCGCGGATCTGCGGCTCGACCGCGTCCACGATCGAGCCTTTGGCGGGTCGCTGGTATTTCGGTGGCCTGTCCGAGGCCACGGCGGCGCGCACGGTGTTACGGGAAACGCCCATCAGCCGGGCGATCGCTTTGATCGGAACGCCCTCTGACCGGTGCAAACGACGAATCTCAGCCCAATCTTCCACGGCTAGCATCCCTTCGTCCTCCCTGGCTCGGTTTGAGCCAGGGTGACTGACCAAGGGGGTCAGATTTCAGATGCCACGCGGGGGTCAGTATTCACGTGCTGTCGACAAAACGCTGCATGCATATTCTGAAAAGGGGCCCTCAGATGACTTCTTCCATATCATTTGGTCCACCTCGTTGTGAAAGCGAGGTCGCCATCGATTCCCTGTTGCCGACGGTGCGGCGACTGCGGCACATCGCCAGAGCCCGATATCGCTGCGGCGTCGCCCGGCGGGCCTCTCGAGGTGCTGGTGACGCTACCTGCTGCGGGGCAACCTCGGCCACCCGAGATGCCTCGGGTAGCGCCGAGACATCGTGGTTCATCGATGTGAGTTTCGGGCGTGAGCGATGACGGCACAAGTCGATCTCTACGTCATCGCCCGGCTGGACGTCGGAGATGTTGCTGTCGATGTCTACTTCTGCGAGGTCTTCGTTCACTCTGCCAACGGCTCCTTCGGCGGTCGAACCAGCGCAAGTTGGTCGAGGACCCTGCAACCGGCGCAAGATGTGTCGGCCGACCTCGACGGACTCGACCAGGCGATGTCGGCTGCCGGGTACTGCCGTACCACCGGTTGGCGAGAGCGTGTCACCGCCAGTGGGGCGATGCGCTACTTCGCCGACGCGACAACCCGACTCGGGGCCACCGTCACCGGCCCCGTCGCTGCGGGTGGCCACGTTCAAGCCCTCGAAATCAATCTGTAGCAATTCCTCGAATCCAGGGTGCGAGGGGGACTGTACGGACAGTTGACAGCGCTCATCGTGTCGGAGGCTCGTGGTTTGCTGGTGGTCGCTGACCGGAATGGCGAGAGGAACCTCAACCGGAGATCTCCGCGCGGATCTGGTCGCGGGGCTGACAACCTTGGTGCGTTCGCTGTCGGGCACTGCATTGGGGCGTGCCCTGCCTGCCGTGGTCGGCGATCTCGCCGCCGACCCCGAACTATCCGCCGAATTTCGCCGCCGCATTTTCGATGCGCGGCGCGAAACCACGGCCGCAACATTGAGGTTCCCCCGCTGAGCCGGAGAGCGAATTACCTGGTTCCGGCTGGAACCCGGCCATGGTAGCTGGCTTCGTACTCGTCGGGTGACCGCCAACCCAGCCTNGAATACACCGAGAACCGCGTAGATCGCGGTGATCATGTGCTCGTACCGAGGATGCTGCGGCTGCCAACGAAACCCTGATTCCCAGAGGGTGAACATGGGGTAGAGCCCGATGAGGAACCCGATCCCCACGATGATGAGAGCGATCCGCAACCACCGCTCGCGGTTCGTCACAGCGAAACCTCGTCCGGCCGAGGGGCTATCAAGATCGATCGCACGGTTGCGGCGACGACCCGCGCGACCTCTTCGGTACGGATCCGCCCGGCCCGCTCCTCCTCCGCGGCACCGTGAAGGACGTAGTGCACGGCGCTGACCAGCCAACTGGTCGGAAGATCGGTGCGGAACACACCTTGATCCTGGCCGCGACGGATGAGCTCCTCGACTCGCTGTGACGGTGTGGCGTGCAGCTCCCGCAGGCGGCCCGCAGGCAGTACGCCTTGGGCTGCCACCAGTAGCGCCGCCGACTCGGCGATCAGTGACCAACTCGACGCGAGCAGCCGGGTGAGGGCGCCCTGTGCGTCACCGTCGAGATCGACCTGAGCAAGGGTCGCTTCGCCGACTCGTAGTGCCTCGGCCATCGCGGCCTCGACGAGTTCCGGGCGGTTACGGAAATGCCCGTACACCGTCATCCGGCCCACCCCGGCCGCTGTGGCGATGTCGTCGACGCTCGCATCGGGATCGACGCTGAGCCGTTCGCGCGCCGCGGCCACGATGCTGGCGATGCTTCGTTCGGCATCGGCGCGCCGTCGCGGACGCCCGGCCGTGCTGGATTTCGACACCCCAACACCCTAGCTCGTATAGGTGTGTATGAGTTACATTGGGCTCACATAACTCGTACCGACCCATACGAGTTAGTAAGAAAGGTTGACGATGACGCACGACAACACCCTCCAGATATCCGAACCGAACAGCGCTGGACACCCGTTGCGATGGCGCATCCTCGCGCTGCTCGGAACAGCACAGTTGATGCTGATCCTCGACATCACCGTCGTAGCGATCGCGTTGCCCCACATCGAGATCGATCTCGATCTGAGCCGCGAAGCACTGACCTGGACGGTGAGCGCCTACACGCTCGCCTTCGGCGGATTGATGCTGCTGGGCGGACGAATCGCCGACCTGATCGGACCCAAGCGGGTGGTCCTGTCCGGCCTGCTGATCTTCACCGCGGCATCACTGGTGACAGGATTCGCCGAATCGGCGCCCCTGCTTCTGGGCGGGCGCGTGGCTCAAGGTGTCGGCGCGGCACTGCTGTCGCCCGCGGCACTGTCGCTGGTCGTCACCCTGTTCGCAGGCGAGGAACGCAACAAGGCCCTGGGCGTGTGGTCCGCGCTCGGTGGCGGCGGCGCAGCGCTGGGCGTGCTGCTGGGCGGTGTGCTCACCGCTGGCCCCGGCTGGGCGTGGGTGTTCTTCATCAATGTGCCGATCGGGCTGGTGATCCTCGTCGGGCTCGCACGGATGCTGCCCGATCAGCGCCCCGCCGCGGGGTCGGCCAACCTCGACATATTGGGCGCACTGCTGGTCACAGCCTCATCGACGGCCCTGATCTACGCCCTGATCACCGCAGGCGAACACGGCTGGCTTTCCGCCACCACCGGCTGGCTCACCCTGCTCGCGGCGATCGGCTACCTCGCATTCGCGGCACGGCAGAAGACCGCCCGCTCACCGCTGATGAATCTCGCACTGCTCGGCCGTCGCCCCGTCGCGACCGGTACCTTCTTGATCACGATCGCGACAGCGCTGATGATCGCGGTGTTCTTCCTCGGCACCTTCTACTTCCAGAACGCACGCGGATACAACGCACTGCAGACCGGACTGCTGTTTCTGCCGGTAGCGCTGGCAACCATGCTCGGCGCCAACCTCACCGGCCGGATACTCGCCCGCCTCGGCGTTCGCCTACTCGCCGTCGCCGGTCTGGTCATCGCGGCGATCGGGATGGCGGTACCCGCCCTGTCGATGTCCCCGGTCACCGTGACGTTGGGTGTGACGATCGCTGCGGCCGGAACCGGCGCCCTGTTCGTCGTGGCCTCCGCAACCGCGCTCGGTCAGGTCGACCCGCACGAGGCAGGTATCGCCGCAGGCATCGTCAGCACATTCCACGAGTTCGGCGCTTCACTCGGTGCCGCAGCTGTTTCCAGTGCGGCAGCCGCCAGTCTCATCGGCGATACCCTCGCCGGTTTCACCGACGGATTCACCGGCGCCGCCATTGCCGCTGTTGTCGCCGCCGTCATCGCAGCTCTACTCACCGCCCCGACGAAAACAAAGGCCGCCCAGAGCGTCGCGGGTTAGCGGTCACCGTTGCGCGAGCATCGCCGTCATCTGGTCGATTTCACGCTGCTGTGTGCTCACGATGGTTTCGGCCATCTGTTTGGCTTGGGGGTTAGCTCCCGAGGCGATTTCGGTCTGCGCCATCTGGATCGCTCCGTTGTGGTGGTCGATCATCATCTCGAGCCACATTCGATCGAATTCGGGTCCGGACATACCTTCCAGCGACGACATCTGCTCGGGAGACATCATTCCGGGCATGTCGTGTCCCATCGGGTCGCCGCCTGACGGTACCGACTTTCCGAAACTCTCGAGCATCTGTTGCATCTGGGTCATCTCGGGCGCCTGAGCTGCCTTGATCTCGGCGGCGAGGTCGATCACCTGCTGATCTTGGGACCGCGACGGCACCAAGTCCGCCATCTGGACAGCCTGTTCATGGTGGGGGTACATCATCTGCAAAAACGTCACATCGGCATCGTTGAAGGTGCCGGCCGGGGCAGGGGTCGCGCTGGCCGAACTTGCCGTCATACCGGGCATCGACATACCGGGCATCGACGTAGGCTCGGCGGTGCCGCCGGAATCATCGTTATCGCCGCAGCCCGCGGCGACCAGCCCGAGCAGAGCCACAACGGGAATAAGCCGCCGACTCATCACCGAACATCGAGACATTGCGAGCTCCTCAGAGTTGGAGAAACAGGATTTCACGCTGAAAGCACATCGAGGGCCTGCGACGCACAGCATAATTAGGTGACCCGGTCCCCGAGCGTGTTCGGTGACCAGGTCCCCACCTGGACTGCAATGGCGCCTGATGCGTCGGGCACTGATTCACATGGGCATATTCGGGAACATCATGTTCCACATGTCCCTGAGCATATTCATCATCTGCATACACATCTCGGGCATCGCGCTCACCTCCTCGCGTGAGCCCCCACGCTCGCGATATACCCTCAATTGCTGAGAATATGCTTGCCCTTCCTCCCGAGGGTTTGCACGAGCCCACGACACGCCGACTGTTTACCCCGCCCGATGTACTCAGCGGGCGGGTGGTCGCGGCGAGCTTCCCTGCTCACGCAGACCCGAAGGCTGCTCACGCGGGAGCTAACCCTGCCCGAATAATCCCGAGCAGGCGTTGCACCGCCTCGTCCGATGACAGGGAAACCGCAGCGTCTAGAGCGTGCAGGCAATAGCTGGCCAGTTCAGCAGCGGGCGCATCTGCCCGGACCACACCGACAGCGGCAGCCGCGGCTACCGCGTCTGCCATCAACTGCAGCAGCTGTTCTTCCGCATGGGCAACGTGGGCTGCGCCGTGGTGGACGAGCGCGCCGAGATCGGTGTCGTGATGACGGCGGGCCTCTCGAAGGATCCTCGCGTAGGTGCTCAGCAAGACATCCAGGCGCAGTGACGGATCATCTTCCGCTTCGCCCGCTGCCACCAGTTGCTGCAGGTGTTTGCCGACCTGCAGCTCGTGCCAAGCGCCGAGGATCGTGCCCACGTCAGGAAAGTACTTGTACAGCGTTGCCCGCCCGATGCCTGCCTGTTCAGCGATCTGGGACATGGTCACCGACGACACCCCGTGCTCGATCGCCAACCGCGCAGTCGTGTCGAGGATCGACCCACGCACCGTGCGCCGGTGCTCGTCGATCGTCTCACTCCACAACTTCGGCACCTCCCGAGTATACGTTCTGACATCAACCTAGACATTCCGTCGATAGTGAATACATACTGTATTGAAAAAGTAGACAACCGGGAGAATAGACCCATGACCGACCCAACTCCACGATCACGTCCCGCTTCACACACTCCCCGCTGGGTGAAAGTGACCGGCATTGTCATCGCGATCCTCGTCGCGCTGCTCGTAGTCGGCCTGATCATCGGCGGCGGTGAGCACGGACCAGGTAGGCACATGAATTCAGCAGAGCTCAGCGTCTCCACCGAGTACGCGCGGTGACATCGATGCGCCCGGCTGTGCGCAAGCTGGCCTTGACCGTGCATGTCAGCGCCTCGGTCGGGTGGTTGGGCGCGGTCGTCGCCTTCCTGGTCCTGGCGATCATCGGGCTCACCAGCTCCGACGTGAACCTGGTGCGCGCGATCGACCTCGTGGCCCGACCTATGGCCGTGTGGGTCCTGATACCGCTATCGGTGGCTTCGCTGCTGACCGGGATCGTTCAATCTCTGGGCACGCCATGGGGATTGGTCAGGCACTACTGGGTGCTGTTCAAGCTTGTGCTCAACGTTGTCGCCACCGTGATCCTGCTGCTGTACACCCGCACTGTCGACCACTACGCCGGTATCGCCGCACGCCCGGAAACCACCCTCGACGAGTTGCGCGCTCCGACATTCGTCATCCATGCGGCCGCCGCCGCGCTGTTCCTCGTTTGCGCGATGGTCTTGGCGATCTACAAGCCCCGCGGACTCACACCGTTCGGCGTGCGCTCGCGCAGGCCGTGATCGGATTCCGAGGTCGACCATCTTTGCTGGGCCCTGCGCAAGCTCCGCTCGTCGCGATAGCCGAGCCGGGTGGCAACGGCGCGACAAGCCTTGTTGCCAGTAGCCGCGCCTCCTCTGCCCCGCACCACCTCGAACTCGGTGCGCCAACTGGTGGCGACTTCGTGTCAAGGCGTCGTTGGAGTGTCCGGGGGCTCATCTGGAGTCAGGCAGAGACCATTACAGGTCATCCGCGGTCCCATGTTCGATGTGCCCACGGCGGGGCAACATCGAACATGGGACCAGGAACCTATCCGTACCGGCAGACCGCGATCGTCAGATCGAATAGGAACCCACGATGACCAGGCGTTTTCCAGCTGCCCATGTTTTGTGTGTCCTGCCGGGGCGCAACCCTCCACCTGCGTTTCCGCAGTCGGAGGGCTAGTTTTAGCGTCACAGGTTCGATCCCTTGGGGAACCGTAAGGTCCTTCAAACCCCATCGTCGCCGCAAACGCGCAGGATGAACCGCTTCCTGACACGAACCGTCAGCCGACAACGACCGGGAACCAGGTCGACACGGGCTTCAGCATGGATCGATATCGCCACGATCCCGCAGCCAATTCAACAGCGCGGCCACCGCCTCGGCCTGCGCAGCAGCGATACGTTCACATTCCGCACCGCCGACGTGCCGAACGTGGTGGGGCACCGTGATCTCGCCGCATACCGCGTCCGTCGCCTGCACCACTGGCCGCCCTCGCGCACAACGGGCTCGTCTTCGCCACCAACGTCTTCGACCGGCAACGCTACGAACAGGCCGAACAGATCGTTGCGGACCTGCTCGCCCTCATCAGCAACAGCACCGTCGAGGACCTGCAGAAGAACGTGTTCCTCGAAAAGGGATACATGACACCAAAAGTCGACGTCCGAGGCGGCGTCTTCGATGACCAGGGCCGCATCCTGCTCATCCGCGACTGCAGCGACGAAAGGTGGACTTTGCCCGGCGGCTGGTGCGATGTACTCGAACCTCCCTCGCTCACAGTCGAACGCGAAGTCGAGGAAGAATCCGGAATCACGGTGCGCGCCAGCAAGCTCGTGGCCCTGCACGATCGTGACGTCCAAGGCCACCAGCCCGCCTTCCCTTACCACGTGTACAAGCTGTTCTTCCTGTGCGAGACCATCTCCCACGGCCGACCCAGCCCCGTCGAGACTATGGAAATCGGCTGGTTCGATATCGACAACCTGCCCGAGTTGTCGACCACCCGTGTACTCGACACTCAAATCCGGCTTCTCCACGAGCACTGGAACAAACCAGACCTACCCACCGTGTTCGACTGACCACACGTGGTCATCGCTGGATCACGGGTGTGGTCCAGCGACTCGCCAGTGCCAAGGTGACCCCGCAAGAACCCGATATCCACGATGCCTGCTCAACGAAGTGCGCCTCCACGCTCGCCGCCTCGCGTGACAATCTCGCGACCATTTCGTAATATTGCGCGAGTTCCATTTCGACGCTAGCTGGTGATTGAAACGTCCGGTCAACATCGCACTCCTGCGGCGCCCACAGGCCGCGCCTCCCTGGTTGTCTGCAGCCTCGCCGCGACCGTACCCGCGATGATCTGGATGGCGTTGCGGCCGAGTGGGTCTGAGGTGCAGCAGGTCAGCGCGATTGCGCCGCAAGCGCCGACGGCGATCGAGCTCGATACGCTGCCTATTTTGGCGCATGACGCGCCGGAGCCGGGGCCGGGGTTGCCCCCGGTCGCCGCCGACGACGAAGAGGCGAAACTGTCTGCCCTCAAGGCGAAATCCCCGTGCGGAACGGTGTGGAAGGGCACTCGGCCGCATGTCGCGCAGGTCAGCAACATGGTGCAGCAGATGTTCGGGATTTCCGACATCGGTGGCGCGCAGGGGCGCTACGACGGTGATCACGGCGCTGGTCTCGCGCTCGACATCATGACGCCGAATCCGGCCCAGGGCGATGCGATCGCTGCTTTTGTTCTGGCCAACAAGGCGCGGTTCGGCGTCAACTACGTGATCTGGCAGCAGCGTTACAACGATGGCGGCGGGTGGTCGTACATGGAGGATCGTGGTAGCCCGACCCAGAATCACTACGACCATGTGCATGTTTCGTTCGCCTCGTCCGGGGCGGCGAATCTTATGTGCTGATCAGGGGTTTGGTGTGCGATTCGGCTCTGCCGAGTGCTCCGGATCTGTTGAGTAGGCCGAGCGCTGTCGTGGTGATCGCGCCAATCACGATGAGTCCTGCCCATGCCAGCGCGTCGAGCCCGGCACGATGGGCAGCGCCCAGCAACGCACCGGTCCCGAGGTTGCCCAGCAGGATTCCGATTCCCACGATGGTGTTGTAAAACCCGTAGTGTGTTGCCACTAGACGTCCGCCTGACAGTGAGACGATCGTGTCCATTTCGAACGGGAAGACTGCGACGCTGGCTACCGCCAGGATTGCCGCTGATACCAGCAACGCGATGATCGCCGCAGCGGGACCGAACCGGCCCGGGTCCGGCACCAGCAGCAACGGCAAGAAGGCGGCGGCGAGTGTGCCCACGCCGACCACCAGCCCGAGTCTGCTGCCGAAACGGGCCTCGAACCACCGCGTGATCCGAAGTTGGCCCGCGACAGCGACTGTCGCGTTGATAACGAACAACGCGGCCACCAACGGTGCAGCGGCACCATCGCTGATGTACTCGGCGTGCAATGGCAATGCCAGATACACCTGAAAAGACAGGACGTAGGAGCCGGTCATCGCTACCGCGAACCACATAAAGGCGCGGTTCGATGTGATGCTCGCCCAATCCTTCCAGACCGATACTCGGTCGATGACGGGTTTTCCACGACCAGAAGGTAGAGCTGCCAGTTGTCCGATGGTCAGCACAGCGAAGACACCGGCGGCCGCTGCGGCGGTCACGCGGAAATCCAATGCCAGCAAGGCGATTCCGACCAGTGGGCCCGCCAGAATTCCGGCTTGGTAGAACACGTTGAACATCGCGAAGGCCGGAACCCGGCGTTCACCGGCCTCGGCAGCTAGATAGGCACGTACCGCCGGATTGAACAGAGCGCCCGCGAATCCGGTTGCGGCGGAGGCGATCAGCAGTGCTGGCAGTGTTTCGACGACGGCCAGTAGCCCGAAGCCCGCTGTTCGCAGCAGGCAGCCCGCGACGATGAGTGGTTTGTAGCCGAGGCGGTCGGCGAGGGTTCCGCCGATCAGGAACATTCCCTGTTGGGAGAAGTTTCGTACGCCGAGCACCAGCCCGACTGTCCAGGCGGCGAGGCCGAGCGATCCGGAGAGATAGCCGGCCAGGTAGGGCATCAACATGTAGAAGCCGAGGTTGATCGCGAACTGATTGATCATCAGCATGCGGGTGACCTTGTTGTAGCTGCCGAAGCTGCGGACGATTTCGATCATCGCGCGCTCCACGAGAAATGCTGCGGTGCAATCGGTTCCAGTCGCCGTGGGTCGATGACGTCGGTGCAGCGTGTCCATGCCTGAACCACGTGATCGGTGGGATGTGCGATGGTGGCGGGCTCGATCGGCGGGTTGTGGTGGAGCAGCCCGTGCTGGTGGCAGTAATCGTCGTTGAACACGGTGTCGTAGTAGCGGTGCGGGCCATCGGGGAACACGGCTGCGATTCGGGTTTCAGCCGAGTATTGCTCCGCTGCCCAACCCGCGACCAGGGCGACCGCACCCACGCTCCAGCCGCCGGTGGCATGGTGGGTGCTTGCCAGGGCACGAGCCGCCCAGACGGCTTCGGCAGGCGCGACCCAGTGCACTTCGTCGAAGGCGTCGTAGTCGATGTTGCTGGGATAGATACTCGAGCCGAGCCCGCGCATGAGGCGGGTCGCCGCCGGTTGTCCGAATATGGTCGAAGAAATGGTATCGACGCCGATCAACTGCAAGTGCGGGTGGAATCGGCGCAGTACTCGGGCGATGCCGGCGGAATGCCCGCCGGTGCCCACCGAGCAGACGAGGACATCGACGCGGCCCAGTTGCGCGACCAATTCGAGCGCCAAGGAGTCATAGGCGTCTACGTTGTCGGGGTTGTTGTACTGGTCGGGGCACCATGCTGTCGGGTCGGCGGCGAGCAGTTCGGCGACCCGGTCACAGCGCGCCCGCTGCCAGCCGCCGTCGGGGTGTGGCTCGGTGACGAGTTCGATGTGGGTGCCGTAGGCGGCGAGCAAGCTGCGCATCAGAGGTTCCATACCTGGATCAGTGACCAGGGTGACCGGATGCCTGAAGAACGTACCTGCCAGAGCCAAGCCCAATCCGAGGGTGCCGCTGGTGGATTCGATGATTCTCGCGCCCGGCTGGAGTTCGCCGCGGGCGCGGGCGCGCTCGACCATGTGTAGACCGGGTCGATCTTTCATACCGCCGGGGTTCGCCCCTTCGAGTTTTGCCCAGAACCCGCGGCCGCGCGGGGCCAGCGGAGCCCCGACCCACAACACCGGGGTGTTGCCGACCAAGGCGTCCGGCCGCAGGCACCGTGCACCGGTGGTGAGCAGGTTGGCGGGGGTGATGCGCAGATCGTCGAGCAAAGCGTCGTCCATGAAGGTTTCCGTTCTGTTCGCCAAGCGTGTCGACCAGGCCACGACCACCGGCCGACACCGCGAGGGTGTCGGCCTGGCGCTTGCCTGTCAGCGACGGCAAATACAGTTCCGGAGGAGGAGATCGGCTCCGCTGTCAGCCCGAACGGCGCTCGAATGCGGTGGTCCACGTAGCCGGGACATCGGCGCAGGGTCTGTGCCGAACAGCAGGTCTGTGGCCGCGGGTGGCGGATGCCCGGTTTCGTCGGTGCGGGTCAGGACCGCGTCTATGCGGACGCCGCCATGCGGGCAACGGGTCGCACCGTCGAGATCGGTGTGGCTGCAACCTGATTCGGCGATCGCACTGCTGGGGTCTGCGAACGCCGCAGCGTGGTGATGCGGGGTGAAAGCGGTGTCGCGAGCTTCGAGCAGTCTGCAGTCCGCGATTCCGAGGGCCAGGACGAGACCCGCGAGGAACAGCACCGCGCTGCACCACACGCTCGGGACGCGCACCCTGTGCCACACGGCAACCGATCGTACGCCGTGGTGATCTTGAAGAGGCCAGACGCGTTGTCGCGGCGGCATGCCGTGCCCATTCCCTCGGAGCCGGGCTCAAGCGTCCCGGTGGACGCCTGAGCCCGGCCGTTGCGATGCTCGATCAGACGTGCACAGTGTCCGGTGTGAGCTCGTCGTGGTGTTCGACTGTGCCGGTTCCGACGTGCCACACGGTGGCCGTAGCGATGTCGAAGAACAATCCGGCGATGTGCACCTGCCCGGTGGCCGCAGCCGCGGCCACGACCGGATGCCGACGCGCGGTGTCGACTTGGATCGCGACGTTGACGATGCTCAGCTGGTCACGTGCCTCGAATCCGGCCGCAGCGGCCGCGGCGGCGACCGGGTGTCCGGTGAGGTAGGCGTGCAGACTGGGCTCGGCGTGGTCGAGCCACTCGCGGATGCTCGGTGACACCGCGGCGTCGCCGAGCAGAGCACCCATCGCACCGCAACCGGAGTGACCGCAGATGATGATCGAGGAGACGGCGAGCTCCTCCACCCCGAAGGCCAGTGCCGCTTCGACGGAGGTGTCGGCGAGATCGGCGGGTATCAGGTTGCCGACGTTGCGGACGGTGAACAGGTCGCCAGGTCCACTGTGGGTGATGACATTGGGTACCACCCGCGAATCCGCGCACGTCAGGAACAGTGACGTAGGGGCTTGGCTGTCGCGCAGTTCGTTGAGGTGGGCGCGGACCACGGGCGCGTGGCGGCGGTGATAGCGCGAGATTCCGTCGAGCATCGGTCGCAGAGGGCCGACGGACAGCAACGCTTTCGGGTCGGTGTCGGTGTTCTGCCACGCTTTCCACGGCTCCAGGCCTCGAGCCTGCGCAGACGATGCGCGCTGGGGCGGGCCCTGCGTGGTGGCCGAGAGCGTGTCGGAACCGAGTTCATCGATGAGGACGGTGCCGCCGCCTTCCCGGTGGCGGCGTTCCCATTCGTGCAGCACCTCGGTTGCAGCGTGGTCGATGAAGTCGACGGTCAGTTCGACCGTCACATCGGCGCCTTCGGGCACGGAGTCCAGTGCGCTCGAGAGCTTGGGCAGCGATAGAAAACTGCAGGTTCCCTCGATCACAACTCGCCAGTGCCGAGAATCCGCGTCACCGACAGGCTCGGCGTGAATGTCCGCGCGCCCGGCACGCCAGACGACGAGTGCGATCGCGACGACAAGGCCGATCAAGACGCCTTCGAGGAGGTTGAGGAACATCACTCCAGCCACGGTGATCAGGTAAACCCACAGGTCGCCAGTGCGGTGGGCGAGGCGGATGTGGGCAAGCTTGACCAGCTGGATACCGATCACGATCAGCAGTCCGGCGAGTGCGGCCTTGGGAATCTGCTGCACGACACCGGCCAGCAGGACCGAGAACAACAGAATCCAGACACCGTGCAGGATGGTCGATGCCTTGGTTTTCGCGCCTGCGGCAACGTTGGTTGCACTGCGCACGATGACACCGGTGATGGGAAGCCCACCGAGCATGCCGGAGGCGATGTTCGCGGTGCCCTGGCCTACGAGTTCACGATTCAGATCAGTCCGCGCACCGGAGTGCATCTTGTCCACTGCCACCGCTGAGAGCAGGCTCTCCACGCTCGCGATCAACGCCACGGTCAACACGCCGGTCGCTACCGCCAACCACTTGCCGTCGGGCAACGCGGGCAGGGCGATCGCGTCGAACAACGACCCGTTCATCACGATCCGTTCGACGCCCAGCGGCGCCACTAGTGACACGACGGTCGCGGCTACGACGGCGACCAGGGCACCGGGGACACGACCCAGTGCGCCGGGCATCTTCTTCCACGACAGCAGCGTCACGATGACGATGAGCCCGATCGCCAGGTCACCCCAGTGCAGGCGAGTCAGCTGCGTGGGCAGCTGACTGAGGTTCTGCCACACCGAACTTCGCGAGGTTCCACCGAGTAGTACATGCACCTGCTGTAGCGCGATAGTGATGCCGATTCCGGCGAGCATGGCGTGCACGACCACCGGGGAAATCGCCAACGCCGCACGCGCAATTCGACTGAGCCCGAACAGAATCTGCAACACACCCGCAGCGACAGTGATCGCACAGGTGACCTGCCAGCCGAACTTCGCAACCAGCTCGGCGACGACAACGGTCAGGCCCGCTGCGGGGCCGCTGGCGAGCATCGGCGAGCCGCCCACGGCACCAGCGACGATGCCGCCGATGACCGCGGCGATCAAGCCGGCCATGATCGGCGCGTCCGAGGCGATGGCGATGCCCAGCGACAACGGCAACGCCACGAGGAATACCACCACTGATGCGGGCAGATCGTGGCGCAGTATGCCGCGGAGCCGATCACTCATCTGGGGTGGTGATGGTCGTAGGTCGCCTGTGCGCTCGGGCGCCTCGGCCTGGGACATGGTTGTTTCCTCCACCGGTGTGGTCTGGGCCGTCGACGGTCTGCCGTCAACGGTCGAAGTTCAGAGCGGGATCGGTACAGCGCCGAACACTTCCTCGGAGGCCCGACGGGCGATGGTTCCCTGCCGGGGGAAGTCATCGTGCCCGTCGGGCATGTGCCTGAACCTGATGAGGGGACGAACGGCACGACCGGAACCATAGGGCCGCCGCGGCGTTGAGAACCGTTGCCCACGTCACAATCCAGCTAACTCTAAGTCACTTCTCAGGATCAACTATGTTGCATAGTACTTAGTTGGACGTAGATCTGAGGGGTCGGTCAGTGTGGATAGCCCGTCGACGATCAGCGATAGTTGATCGGTGGCGTCCGCACCGCACTAATGAACGGCGCGCGTAGGAAGGGCAGGCGATGAACGGATTGGGCACCTTGGAAGCCCGCGTGATGGACGTACTATGGAGTACTTCCGAGGCTCTCACCGTGCGCGGCATCTTGGAGCGCCTTCCCGATCCCTACGCCTACACCACCATTCTGACGGTCTTGACTCACCTCCACGAGAAGGAGTGGGTAGTGCGGGTGATGCACCGCCGGGCATACCTCTACCGGCCCACACGCTCGCGGGCCGAAGCAACCGCCGAGGTTGTGCGGGGGATCATCGACTCCAGCAACGACCCGGAGTCGGTGCTGCTGCACCTGGCATCCATCGTGACCGAGGCCGAATCCGAAGCGTTCCACCGAGGGCGCACCCGCCCCACGAAGCGATCGAAGAAATGATCGTCACCTTGGGTGCGGCGTGGGCCGCGGCACTGTTGTGTTTGGCAGCGCCGTGCGTGCTGCAACGCATCACACCAACGATGACGCCTCGTGCCGCGGTCGCGTCCTGGCTGATCTGCCTGTGTTCGGCCGTCGGGCTCGCTGGCGCGGCGGTAGTGGCAGCGCTCTGGCCTGGACACGCACCGGGCGTGGTCGTCGCCGAGGCCGCGGCGCAGTGTCTGACCCGGGTCGTTCACTCGGTGCCCGGCTGGTTGGCCGATCCGCTGACGGTCGTGGTCTTGATAGTCGTCGCCGGTCTCGGCATTCGGGTCGCGGCCAGTGCACGGCGGCATGCTCGGGCCGGAGCTCGCGTGCGCGCCTACCACCGCGATGTGGTCAGTGTGGTGGCTCGTCGCGGCGGTGAGGATGTGCCGGTGATGTGGCTGGACCATCCCAAGCCCATGGCATACAGCGTCGACGGCCGTCCCGGGATGATCGTCGCCACCGAAGGATTGGCCAGCAAGCTCAACGATGGCGAGCGGCGCGCGGTCCTGGCGCATGAGTATGCCCATCTGCGCGGTGGCCACCATCGCCTGATCAGAAGCTGTGAAGTCCTGGCTGCGGCACTGCCCTGGATTCCGCTGTTCGCGAGTGCGCCGAAAGCGGTCGCCGCCTTGGCCGAGTTCGCCGCCGACGACTCCGCCGCGGCCGCCACCAGCCCCGCGACGATCCGGTCGGCACTGTGCGTAGTCGCCGCCTCGACCAGTAGTGAGCCTTCCGCCACCCTCTCGCTGGGTGGACAGGTCCTGCAGCAACGTTTGCGCCGACTGGAGCGCTCGAAACTACCGCGGCGCTCGTCGCGATGGATGGCGATGGGAGTGTCTCCGATCGTCGCCGCGACCGCCGCACCGGCCGGGATGCTCGCCTGCGCCGCAATCGCGTGCCTGGTCATGTTCTGACCAGGACTGGACGCCCAGTGTCAACTATGTAGCATAGTTGACGGCGCCGGGTCATCGACGGCGTCGCGCGGCGACGAATGCCTCCGCGGAACGCGCACAATCCGGAGGCCGGGGAATGATTCGACGTAGTGTCGTTGTCGCGATGCTGACAGCGCTGGGGTTAGCGCTGATAGCAGGCCCGGCCCAAGCACACAGCAAGCTCGACAGTTCGATTCCAGCCGCGGGGTCCACCGTCGACACTCCCCTGACCCTGATCGAATTGACGTTCAATCAGCAGATCGGGTCGGAATTCGCCAACGTCGGCCTGACCGATTCCAGTGGCACCAGTTGGGCCGCACAGGTGTCCAAGGTCGAGGGCAAGACAGTGCGCGTCGCTATCAGTCCAACGATGCCGCCACAGCAGTACACCGTGGCCTACCGGGTCGTCTCCGATGACGGGCATCCCATCACCGGCTCCTACGAATTCACCTACACCGCGGTGTCCACGACTCCGACCGAGGCGCAGAAGAATGCGCCATCGGCCCCAGGGACCGCCGCAGCTGGTGACTCTTCGGCTACCTCTTCATCGTCGGATGGGCCGCCGTGGCCTCTGATCGGCGTGCTGGCCGCGCTCGTCATCGGTGGTGCCGTCGTGACGCTGCGCACAGGCAAGCGATCCAAGCGCTGAGGCGCGCGCCTAGGACTCGTCGCCCATGACCATCTCGGAGCTGCTCGATACCTCGATCCAGGTGCCGGACGTACCACCATCGATCGGATCGATGCTCGCGTGGTACCCCCAGCCGATTCCTCTGCTTCCCGCGCTGGCGTGCGTGGCGGCGGTGATATATCTGGTCGGTCTCGCGCGGCTGCGCCGGTTGGGACGTCCCTGGCCGTGGTGGCGTACCGCGTGCTTCCTCGGCGGTTGCCTGCTGCTGGCCGCAACGACCGGTTTGGGTATCGAAGGCTACGGATACCAGCTGTTCAGCGTCTGGATGTTCCAGCACTTGACGCTGTCGATGACGATCCCGCCGCTGTTGGTCTGGGGCTGTCCTGGGCTGATGCTGCTTCGGGCGACACCACACCACGGCCTCGGCCGCCTCGTCCTGGCGGTGGCGGTCAGCGGGTTACGCAGCCGCACAGCGCGCCTGTTGCTGCACCCCGGGTTCACCATCCCCTTGTTCTTGTTCAGCTATTACGGGATCTATCTGACACCGGTCTTCGACACGGTTGGGTCCACGGTCGTGGGCCACCAAGCGCTCGAGTTGTTTTTCCTGCTCAGTGGCCTGTTGTTCATCGTGCCGATCCTGTCGGTCGGCCCACTTCCTATCCGTCAGACCAACCTCGGGCGGTTCTTCGACCTGTTCGTGGAGATGCCGCTGCACGTGTTCTTCGGCGTCATTCTGATGATGGCCACCACCCCGTTGGTCGAACTGTTCGCTACTCCGCCACCGGACTGGGGCATCGACGCGATGCGGGATCAATATCTCGCCGGTGCGCTGGCGTGGTCCTACGGTGAGCCGGTCGCACTCGTCGTGGTGATCGTCTTCGCGATTCGCTGGCGCCGTGACGAACAGCGCGAGAACGCCGTCGCCGATCACCGCGCCGATCAAGTCGGTGATAGCGATCTCGCGGCCTACAACGCCTTCCTCAAAGACCTCCACGCGACCGGCCATCCCTCCCCCGCCGGTTCGACAGCACGAAGGAACACCGCATGAGCAAGAAATCCAGCCGTCCACGAAAGAGGCCCGTTGTCGGCAACGTCGGCCGCAGGCAGCCGCCGTGGGCAGTAATCGGGGCCGCGGCCGCCATCATCGTGCTGGTTGCCGGGCTCGGCTGGCACTTCGTGCCGAAGTATCGCGAGTTCACCGAAGCCCAGCGCTACGTTCCCGGCAGCAGTCAACCCGACCCCTCCGACCTCATCGACGGAGTGACCAAGCAGCAATACCCGGCGGGCAATCATGTGCGGGCGACCCAGCGAGTCGCCTATGACCAGACCCCGCCGTTCGGCGGGCCCCACGACCAGAGTTGGGCAACCTGTACCGGCGAGGTCTACACCAACCCGATTCGCAGCGAGAACGCTGTCCATTCGCTCGAACACGGCGCCATCTGGATCACCTACAACGCCGATCGCCTCGACGCCGACGACATCGCGACCCTGCGTGCCGAGGTCGACGGCAAGCCCTACATGTTCATGTCGCCCTATCCGAATCTGGATTCGCCTGTGACGCTGCAGTCTTGGGGCCACCAGCTCCAGCTCGACAGCGCCGACGACCCCCGGATCGCACGATTCGTCACCGCGTTGCGGCAAAACCCCAACACTCACCCCGAGCCGGGTGCCAGTTGCGCCACTTCCGGAGCGGGTTTCGATCCCGACGCGCCACCACCGTTCGATCCCACCCCGCCGGGCCCCGACGCCGTTCCCCTTACTTCCCCCGGCGGCGGATCCACCGATCCTTCCGGAGGCCCCCGATGACATCTGAGCCGCCCAGACCTGCGTCCACCACACCCGAACGGTCCCGATCCGGATCGATCATGGCCGCGATACTGGCCGCCACGCTGATCGTGGGCCTGCTCGCCGGGTTCTGGATGCGCGGCGTCGTCACTTCCGATACCCCGGACATGCCGCTCGGTGTCGTCGATGTGGGATTCGCCCAGGATATGGCGACTCACCACAATCAAGCGGTCGAGATGTCTGCGACAGCGTTGGAGCACGCGGTCGACCCCGCGGTGCGGACCTTGGCCTTCGACGTCATGACCAGCCAGCAGAGCCAATTGGGGATGATGCGCGGCTGGCTGATGCTGTGGGATCAGCCGATGTCGGCTGAGCAACCGATGCGTTGGATGAGCCGCGCGGACTCGCACGCCGCGGGATCGGACCATCCGATGCCCGAGCAGGAATCGATGCGGATGCCGGGGATGGCCACGACCGAAGAACTCGCGGCACTACGCAGAGCGCGAGGTACTGCGTTCGACACCCTGTATCTGCAGTTGTTGTTGCGCCACCACGAAGGCGGCCTGACGATGGCGCGCGCGGCCCGCGACACCGCCACGGTCCCAGCGGTCGCAACATTGGCCAGGCAGATCGATGACGCACAGACCGCGGAATCGCAGGCATTGCGCGACATGCTCGCCCAACGCGGCGCGCCCACACTGCCGGTGAACTGAGTTCATGGGCGCCCCTGACCTACCAGGACTGCTCTCTGCAGTCCTGGGCCATGCCGACCGGCTCGACCTGAAGGGTGGCGTGATGAAGATCGAACGAGTCGGCCAGCAGGTGCTGGGCCGCGCTCAACACCGCGTCGGGGTCAGCGGCATCGTCGATCGCCAGATGTGCCGATGCGACTTCCATACCCGGCGTAAGGGTCCAGACATGCAGGTCGTGCACTTCCTGCACGCCGTCGACGCCGTGCAGCGCCGTGCTGACCTCGGTGACGTCCAAGCCGGTCGGGGCGTGCTGGAACAGAATTCGCAGGGCCTGTTTGCCCAGGTTGTAGGCCCGCGGCAAGACGAAAAGCCCGATAAGCACACCGATGATCGGGTCGGCGTAGCGCCACCCGAACATCAAGGTGACCAATCCACTGACGAGCACGCCGATCGACCCGAGCATGTCGGCCATGACTTCCAGGTACGCGCCGCGCACGTTGAGACTTTCCTTCGCGCCGCTGCGCAGCACCAGCATGGCCACCACGTTCATGGCGAGACCGACGATCGCCACGATCACGACCGGCAGACCCGGCACCTCCGGCGGGTCCGACAGACGCCCGGCAGCTTCAAAGAGCACCCACATCGCCACACCGAACAGCAGGACAGCGTTGAACAACGCGGCAAGGACCTCGGCGCGATACATCCCGAACGATCGATCGTTGCGGCGCACAGTGCGGCGCGCGACCAAGATCGCGACCAAGGCCATGGCGACACCGAATACATCGGTGAAAACGTGGGCGGAATCCGACAAAAGGGCCAGCGACGAGGTCGACAGACCCACCAGGAGTTGGGTGATGAAGGTGATCAGGCCCAGCCCGATCGCTATCGCCAACCGCCATACGTACTTGCTGGAAGCGCTGGTCGCCTCCGTCGCCGAGACCCCGTGGTCGTGGCTGTGCCCCATCATGAACCCTTCCGACGAACCGGCCCGTTCAATACATATTAACATGCGCATGCAGCAACTAATGCAACGGCCGGGCCGTCAGCACCTCTGAACTTCGGCCTATTGAATCAATTTGTTCGGTGTGCCAAACTATTCAGGTTATGAGTGAACCGAACCGCCGATTCCTGTTGGGTAGCGCTCTGGCAGGGAGCGCCGGTCTGGCGCTCGCCGGGCGGGCTGTGCTCGACGCGTCACCGGCTAAAGCACAGTCGCAGCCCACGTCCGGACACAGCGGCTCCCATGGCGGGGGCGCCAGTGGACCGACCTTCCGGATCGGCCAGGTCGTCGATCATGACGCCAACGGGTTCAACCCGACCCAGGTGCTGCGCGACTTCGATTACGGCAAAACCACGCGGCTGCCCGACGGGCGGACCCTGCGTGAGTGGGAGGTCTACGCCAGCGACGAAGACATCGAGGTCGCTCCTGGTGTCATCTTCCCGGCGTGGACACTCAACGCTCGTATTCCCGGCCCGACCCTGCGCTGCCGGGAAGGTGAACTGCTTCGGGTGCATTTCCGCAACGGCTCGAAACATCCGCACACCCTGCACTTCCACGGGATCCACCCGGCCGAGATGGACGGCATCGCCGGACTGGGCGCCGGGATCATCGAACCGGGACAGTCCACGACCTACGAGTTCGACGCGACCCCGTTCGGCTTGCACCTGTTCCACTGTCACGTCGGCCCGTTGGCCGAGCACATCGCCCGCGGAATGTACGGCACGTTCATCGTCGACCCACCCTCCCCGCGCCCGCCCGCGGACGAGATGGTCATGGTCATGCACGGGTACAACACCACCTTCGACGGCGAAGGCAACCAGCTCTACGCCGTCAACGGGATCCCGTTCCACTACATGCACGAACCGGTCCGGGTGAAACGCAACGAACTGGTCCGCATCTACCTGGTCAATGTCCTCGAGTACGACCCGATCAACAGCTTCCACGTGCACGGCAACTTCTTCGACTACTACCCCACCGGCACCCGGCTACAGTCCTCGGAATTCACCGACACGATCGTGCAGGGGCAAGGCCAACGCGGGATCTGCGAGATGCGTTTTCCGCATCCGGGCAAGTACATGTTCCACGCCCACAAAACCGAGTTCGCCGAACTGGGCTGGATGGGGTTCTTCGAGGTGAGTGACTGATGAGTACTCCCGACACCCGCAAACCGGCCTGGGCCCTCGGGCTCGGCACCGGCGTGCTGCTGATCCTCGCCCTGGCCGGCCTCGCCTTCGTCGGTGGACGGAGCCTGCCCGAACGAACCGGCCCCCCGATCGAGGAGATCGGCGTCGAACGCGTTGTACTGCAACCTGGTTCGATCGAGCTCGGCATCCGCAACACCGGCGCCGATCCGATCAGTATCGGGCAGATCTTCGTCAACGACGCCTACGTCGATTTCACCGGGCCGGTCGAGGAAATCGGACGACTGCGGTCCGCGCAGTTCCGCTTGGACTATCCCTGGCAGGACGGTCAGCCCTACAAGATCTCGATGCTGACCTCCACCGGGCTGGTGATCGAACACGACATCGCCGCCGCGGTGCAGACCCCGCAGGCGGGAGCGTCGTTCTTCGGGTTGATGGCCTTGCTCGGCACCTATGTCGGCATCATTCCCGTGGTGCTCGGGATGTTGTTCCTGCCGTTCCTGCGCACGGTCGGTGGAGCAACAGTGCGGGTACTGCTCGCTTTCACCGTTGGACTGTTGGCATTTCTCGCTTGGGAGGGCACCAGCGAAGGCTTCGAGCTGGCAGGCGCCTCCGGAAGCCCGTTCGGCGGTGCCGAACTCGTCGTGCTCGGTGCGGCACTGGCCTTTTTGACGCTGACCGCGATCGACCATTGGCTGCGAACCCGCAGGCAGCAAGCCGCCGCGAGTGGACGCGCCAGCGGCTTGCGGTTGGCACTGATGATCTCGATCGGTATCGGCTTGCACAACCTCGGCGAAGGGCTCGCCATCGGATCCGCTTACGCAGTGGGCGAACTCGCGCTCGGCGCCTTTCTGGTCATCGGCTTCACCATCCAGAACACAACCGAAGGCTTGGCTGTCGTCGCACCGCTGACCGAGCGGCGGCCACCGCTGCTCACACTGCTCGGACTGGGGTTGATCGCCGGAGCTCCCGCCATCGTGGGCGCGGTCATCGGTGCCGGTGCCAACAACCCCGAGCTGTCAGCATTGCTGCTCGGTATCGGTGTCGGCGCCATCGTCCAGGTCATCGTGCAGATCGCGCCGAGCCTGCGCGAACCGGGTACCACCTCGGTCACCGCCCGAACCCTCGCCGGAATCGGAGTGGGCATGCTGACGATGTACGCGACCGGACTGCTGGTGGCCGGATGAGCACCGAACCCACCACAGCGATCACCCGCCGAACCGCCATCGCAGGATGCTGCACCGTCTGCGCGATCGTCGCCACCGGGTGCGCCACCGGACGAGCCGACCAGAAACGACAACCGGCCAGAATTCCGGCCAGCCGCGTCGAAGTCGGCGGCGCCACAGCATTTCCCGAACATCGGATCGTGGTCACCCAGCCCAGCGCCGGGGTGTACAGGGCCTATTCAGCGATCTGCACCCACCAGGGATGCAGCGTCACCGACATCGCCGGTGACGTCATGAAGTGCCCGTGCCACGGAAGCACCTTCAAACTCGCCGACGGATCCGTGGCCAAGGGCCCGGCACGGGAACCGCTGGCCGAGCTCACCGTGACCGTCCAAGGCGACACACTGACGGTGCAGTGACCCCCGCGCCTTCGAATATTGCGACGTTCAAGACCGGCCTCCAATACGGTCGCAAATTGGTCACGGACAGGTACAGTTTGTATCACGTCGTAGCAGGCAGTTGACGTTTCCGGACTCGGCTGCATCACGACCACTCGGATCGACGTTAGGACCCCCCGCTGTGCCGCACCATCGAATGACCTCCGGTTCCATCACCGTTAAGGAGTTGCTCGGTGGCGTCACCGACGAGCCTCGGGCCAAGCACCGTCTGGCCACGGACTCCACGGACAAGTTCAAGGGGATGGCAGGCGTAGCGGTCGCCGCCGGGGCGCTACTCGGCACGATGGCCCAGGCCGCGCCCGCGATGGCGACCACGGATCTTGGCGCCGAAGGAATTTCCGACTCGGTCGACCATCCCGCCCCAGCTCCTGTCGCAACACCGGTCGCCGCCCCGTTCGGACTGGCGGGCCTGCCCGCCGAACTCGCCGGACCACTCGCGCAGGCCGAGCAGATCATCAAGGACCTCCAAGCGGTCCCGTCCGCGGTCGCACCGCCCGCCGCGGCACCCGCACCTGCGGTGCTTCCTGTCGGTGGTGAGATCAGCTCCGCGTACGGCAGCCGTTGGGGCGCGTTCCACTACGGTGTCGACATCGCCGACGCGCTGGGCACCCCGATCCAGTCCGCGATGGGCGGCACCGTGATCGAAGCAGGCCCGGCGTCCGGCTTCGGCCAATGGGTGCGCGTGCAGCAGGACGACGGCACGATCGCCGTCTACGGCCACATCAACGAGTACTACGTGCAAGCCGGAGACCGGGTCAACGCCGGTGACGTGATCGCCGCCGTCGGCAACCGAGGCCAGTCGACCGGCCCCCACCTTCACCTCGAGATCTGGGACCAGAACAGCAACAAGATCGACCCCGTCGCTTGGCTGGCGGACAACGGCGTTATCACCGAACAGCGTTGGGGCACCGACTGATCGTCGGTCAGCCGCGTAGCGATCAGGCTGTTCTCACCTGTTCGACCGCATCGGGCGTTCCGGTGGTCTCGCCGGTGAACTGGCATGCGCCATGGCGAGTGAACGGCTCACCGAGTTGGGCCAAGTAGGTGGTGGGGTAGTCGGGTTTGGCGGCCATGCCGAGATCTGTGCTGCTGAATCGGCGCGCGGGATCGTAGCTGTAGGTACGCGCGAGGTGATCCCAGATCAGAGTGAACAGTCCGAAGTTGACGTCGCCGATCCCTGCCCATTTGAGGTGATGGAAGCGGTGGCCTTCGTTGAGGGCCAGAATGTGCCTGATCGGGCCGACGCTGTAGTCGGCGTTGGAGTGTTGCAGAAGCAACTGCACCGCGACGGCCAGCGACAGCACAGCGGCCACCGGAACCGGGATGCCGACCAACAACAGTGGGGTGACGCCAGCGGTCATCTCGATGGTTTGGTGCAGCGGATGTTTCATCAGGCCGTTGAGTCCGTAGAAGCGGGTGACGCTGTGGTGCACGGCGTGGAACCGCCACAGCACCGCGATCTTGTGGCTGGCGAAATGAGCGACGGTGATGCCCAGATCCGCGACCAGTAGCGCGACCAGCACCTGGACGACGAACGGCCAACTGCCCGGCCATATTCCGTCGCCGGGCGCAAGCGCGGCCGAGGCGGGGATCGCGGCGACGCTGGCGAGGATCAGCGTTTCGTTGACGAAGGCGTGGGTGGTGTCGCGGCCGGTGTCGCCGTGTGGGCTGTTCCAGTCGGCCCGATAGGGCAATAAGCGTTCCGCGGCGAACGACAAGGCGATCGCAGTAACCAGCAGCGCCAGCAGCCAGGCTTTGTTCGCACCGCCCGCGGCGAGGGCGATTCCGGCGCCGTTGATGCCGAGCAGCATCGCCGGTGCGTAGCCGTAACGGATGAGAGGTCGAGTGATCGTCAACATGAATTCAGCGTCGCCTCAACATCCTCCTGTGAGCTTGTAGAAATCGACTGACCTACGTCGCGGGCGGTCCTCGCCAGCCTGAGGCGATGAGCGCTTCGGTGGGGGTGATACCGAACAGGTCGCGGCAGGTGTTGGTCAGGTGGGCGCTGTCGGTGAAACCCGCGGCGTGCGCAGCTTCGGTCAATGTTCCTCCCGCGCGCACGGTGCCGACCGCCAGCTGCAGCCGAGTCCAGCGTCGCCACGTCGCATACGGCAGCCCCACGTGCTCGCCGAACAAGTGCGACAACCGACTCGGCGACATCGCGACGGCCGCGGCGAGCTCACCCAGCGACGGCGGCCCGCCCGCCGCGTCAGCGGCGAAACGCATCGCTCGCGTCACCACCTGATGCGAGGACCGAATCGGTGAGCGATCCTCCGAATTCCCCAGTGCCGCAACCATAGTGCTGCGAGGCGTGGCAGCAGCGATCCAGCTCGTCACCTGATCGTGGGGTAGTCCGCGCAAGCGAGCGAGGGCCGCGCGGCCGACGATGTCGGCGGAATCGAGGTAAGCGATGAATCCCGTGGTTGCGGGACCGGCTCGAACCTCGTGCCGGGCACCGGGTGGAATGATCGCCCACTCCGCGCGCGCCGCGCGCCCGGACGCATCGATCAAGACCACTTCGCCGGAGGTGACGAGCAGGACCTGCACGGCGGCGTGCGAATGGGCTGCGGTGTCACCGATGTCGCCGGTGAACGCCATCAGACCTGGTGTCATGACAACGCCGCCGAGCCAGCGCGACGTCATATCGGCAGCACCACCGAGGTGACGAATTCGTTGCGCAACCACCCGATGAACACCGCCCACACACCGCTGACCAGCGCCGCGCCCACCAAGATCAGCATGACACCACCGGCGACCTGGATGCCCCGGGAATATCGGCGCAACCACCCGACACCCCGCAGGGCTTTCGCGGAGCCGAAGCCGAGAACGATGAACGGTGATCCGAGCCCGACGCAGTAGGCGACGATCAACGACACGCCACGAGCGGCGGTCGTGCCGTCGGTTCCCGCCGCGACCGAAAGAACCCCCGCGAGAGTCGGTCCCAGACATGGCGTCCACCCCAACCCGAACACTCCCCCGAGCAGGGGTGCTCCGGCAAGCGAGGAGATCCGCAACGGGGATAAACGGGTGTCTTTCTGCAGGGCCGGGATGAGCCCGACGAACGCCAACCCCATCACGATCGTGATCACTCCGCCGATGCGTTGGAGCAGATCCTCGTTGATCCGCAACGCTCCGATCACCCCGAACACCGACGCGGTGGCAAGGACGAAGACGACGGTGAATCCGGCGACGAACAACGCCGCCGCGCCGGCCACCCGCCAACGGTCTCCGGCAGAGCCTGGCTCATCTCCGCCCGCGGGTGCGGTACTGGCGCCGGAAACGCCAGCGAGGTAGGACAGATATCCGGGAACCAGAGGCACAACACACGGCGAGGCGAACGAAACCAGCCCGGCGAGCATGCAGGCGGCGAGCGCGAGTAGCAGCGGCCCGGTCGCGGCGGCGGTCTGAAAACTGGTGCCGATCCCCTGGGCGAGCGCCGTCATCGTCCTGCCGCCACACGTTCGATCACCGGCAACAGATCCTCAGTCAGCAGAGCACGCAGGAACACCGCCGCTACCCGGTGCTGTCGATCCAGGATCAGGGTCGAAGGGATGACGCTGGTGGGATAGCTGCCGCCAAGCGCGATCAGCGTGCGCATCGAGGGGTCATAAATCGACGGATAGCCGACCTTGTAGTCAATGACGAAATCCTGCGCTTTGTCACGCTGGGGGTCGCGGACATTGATTCCCAGAAACTGCACCCCCATGTCCTTGGTGGCCGCATATGCGCGTTCGAGGTCGTCAGCTTCAGCTCGGCACGGCCCACACCATTGACCCCACAAGTTGATCACCACCACCTGCCCGTCGTAGTCGGCCACCGAAACAGCCTTGTCCTCGGCCATGAGATCGGGCCCCGCCAGGGCCCCGATCTGCCCGCGACTGTCCGGCGGGTCGTAGAAAATGTCGGTCTGCCCACCCGGTGAGACGAAATCGAACGTGCCACCGCCGGTGGCGACCGAATCCGAGCCGGAAGCGCAACCTGTCACAGCGATCACCAAGCATGTACACAGGACGAGCACCCTGATCCACCGCGGATGCCGAGCTCGTGTAGGGGTGGATCGTGGGAATACTCGCGTACCTTGTTGCTCGATCATCGGGTCACCTCACTGATCGCGGCCCGAATCTGGTCGGGGTTGTCGAACACGGCTGGTGTGGTGATCCGCTCGACCGAACCATCCGGCTGGACAAGGAAACTCAGCGGCAACACTGGGGGCGCTGACAACACCTTGCGCACGTCGCCGGAATCGACGAACGACGCATAGCCGACTCCCAACCCTGTCAACAACTCCAGGGCAGCGACGGGGTTGTCTTGCACATTGATCCCCACCACGCGGACTGAACCGGGCTCATTGGCATAAGCGTCGAGCACAGGGATCTCTTCTCGACACGGCCCACACCAGGATGCCCAGAGATTGATCAGGGTCGGTTCACCGCTCAGCGCAGCACCGAGGTCGACCATGACGGTAGATCCGAGGCACCGTGCCGAGACACCGCTCAGGCGCACGTCGGCGAGTTGCGAGACCGCGGGGGCCGGGCACCGCGGGGGCCGGGCCGCACCTGCCCGGATGCCCTCTGGAGCAACAGCAGCGGTGCCAGAGACCGCATCTCGCGTCACGCCAGGTTCCGCGAAACCGGTCTCGGCCGAGATCGATCGTGGCCAGATCGCCACGATCAGCGCCACGATCACGACTAGAACAAGGACAAGCCATCGAGCTCTCGGCTGCACGAGTGATCCCTTCTTCATAACTCAGCACCCTATCTACTACTTACCGTAGTAAATAGGGTGCTGAGGTGCGGATCCGCGGCATTCACAGCAGCGTGCTCCAGTAACTCCAGAACCGGATGCCGATCAACGCAACGATGGCGAGGGCCCAGACGGTGAGCACCACCCCGTGGTAGCCGACCGCGACGTCAGCGAGTCGACGCGCGGCAGTAGGGACGGGAAGGTTACCGACAACCACGTTGCGCACGGTCACGTAACCGAAGATCGGGATGGTCACCACCCAGACCACCATGCAGTAGGGGCACAGGGCACCGATGTTGTAGAGCGTCTGGTAGATCAACCAGTGCACGAACACCACGCCGAAGCTGGCCCCGGCTTGCAATCCCAGCCAGAACCAGCGCTGGAACCGTGCTCCGGCCAATAGACCGGCACCGACGGTGGTGACCACCGCGAACCCGGCGATTCCCAGCACGGGGTTGGGGAATCCGAAAACCGCTCCTTGCGGGCTGTCCATGACAGACCCGCAGGACACGATCGGGTTCAGACTGCAGCTCGGTACATAGTCAGGGTTTTGCAGTCGCGCCATTTTCTCGACGGTGAGCATGCTCGCGGCCACCGTTCCGAGCAGCCCACCGATCAGTAGCAGCCAGGGCAACAACCGTGGAAAAGGCTCCCGACAACCTGCCGCCGCCGTCTCTGCGGGCGTGGCGAGCTCACTTGGCGAGTGCGGCATCGATGGCCTGAATGAAGTCTTCGGCGGACCGCGGCTGGAGCTTGGCGTCATTGAGGAAGAAGGTGGGTGTCCCCTGAACCCCGAGGGTTCGACCGTCTGCGACGTCGTCCTTGATCCGTTGCAGGGTGGCAGGATCGTTGTAGGCGCTGTCCCATTGGGTCATGTTCAACCCGAGATCGCTGGCGTAGCCACGAAAGACGTCATCCTTCGGAACACGTTGCTCGGCCCACTCGGTCTGCGTTTCATACATCTTCTTGTACATCGCTTCGAACGCACCCTGCCCCGCGGCGGCTTCCACCGCCCGCGCCGCACGTTCGGCGTTGAAGTGCGAGGGAATCGGGAAGTAGCGCACGACGAATGTCACTCGACCGCTGTAGGTTTCGCGCAGTTGCTCCACGAAGGGGAACGCCGCTCCACATGCCTCGCATTCGAAGTCGAGAAATTCCACCAGAGTGACCTTGCCGTCACCGGCCGGCCCGGCCCGGTGACTGTTGTCGCGGACGAGCAGGTTCTCCGTACCGGCACCCGCGACCGGCTGGTCCTTGTCGGAACCGGAGTTGATCGCGACGATCACCGCGGCTACCACGAGGAAGACGGCAACGATCGCCGCCGAGATCATCAAATTCTTCTTTCGGCGAGTGGCTTCGCCGGTCTTGCTCTGCTTCTGCGACATCTCTGATCCTTAATGCCAGCGACAGGAGTCCCCCGTCGCTGTTGGACAATGGGGATGGGCTTGGTGCCGTGCTGCGAACGCGACTCGGTCGCGAGCAGGCACCCGCCTCCGGAAAGAACGCGTCGGCGCTGCCGGGAGGTGTTCACCGGCAATCTGCGGACGCGTTGAGACTGCCGCGCTTCTATGTGCGCAACACGCAGAGCATGGCCAAACTGGGCGCATTGCAGCGCCGCTGGATGATCACCGGATGCGGTCCCGCGCGTGCTGGTGCGAGCAGGATCGGGCGGGCACGCGCTGGCCACGTCACGGCGAGTAACACGCTCAGAAGTAGAACCAGACACAGGCCGAGCGCCCCGACAGGAGCCACCGGTTCCAGCATGGCGCTGCCGAGAAGATCAGCGCCAGCTTGGAGGTCCCCTACCACCTCCGACGCCGACGTCGCCGCAGCCCCTACATCCGTGACAGCGTTCGCGACCAGACCCGCGGTCGAGCATCGAATATCGTGGCCGAAGGCGCGAACCTCATCCGCGCACGGTGAGGTCTGCATCATGGCCAGCCCCACCAGAGCCGCTAACACCGCGATCAACCGCGCGAGTCCCACTCGCACGGCTACACCACGATGCCGACTCTGCACGCCGCCAGGGTAGTAGATAACTCGAGATCGCCCCAGGCCGACTGCGGACCGCGCCATGGAGGCGATCAGCCGACTACTCGTGGTGGGCGTTTACGCGTTCTTCGACAGGCTTGTGCGCCAGGACCCGGAACGTAATTCCCCCGCGCCCGCTGCGCCGCGAATCGGTGATCACGAATCCGGCGGCTTCCAGGTAGGGAATCGGGTCACGCAGCAGGTGGTCGGCGCCGAACCGGACGCTGATCGGCTCGGCCAATCGCATCAACAGCCGCGCCGGTGCGGAGGTCGACGGCCCGTGCTCAGCGAGCACGAACACTCCGCCCGGGATCAGGGCTCGGTAAGCCTGCGCACAGGCACGTCCCGGGTCGGGGATCGTGCAGAAACTGTAGGTCGACACCACGGTGTCGACGCTCGCGTCAGGCACGTCCAGGTCCTGCACGTCGCCCAGACGAAGCTGTACCGTCAGGTCCGGGCGGTGGGGGCGCTGCTCGGCGATATCGAGCACTCCTTGGGAGATGTCGACGCCGATGACGTGCTCGACCTCGCCGCCGTAGCGGGGCAGATTCAACCCTGTGCCCATGGCGAGTTCGAGGACCCGGCCCTTGGCATGACCCACAGCCCAGCCACGCGCGTCACCGAGCACCAGCCGCTCGAACGCCCCGATCTGGCGGTCGTAGCGTGTGGCATTTCTGTCGAAGACCGCGGCGATGCGGTCGATACTCGGCTGCTGCATGATGCCTCTGTTCGATGGCCGACCCGGTGGTCCAAGTCTGCGCCGTAACTTGCACAGCCACTATCGGGGAAACCCCTGATTCTCTAGGTGGCGGCGGGGTGCAGTAGAGCGTTCAGGTCCGGTGGGGTCGGCATGGGTTGGCGTAGGCCGACTCTCGCGCGGCCGGTGTTGCCCTCGGGGTAGTGTCCCGACCAGGATCCAGGCGCAGCGACGATGATCCGCACGACTTGGCCGACTGCCTCGCGACGATCGCGTTGCCGCACCGCCAGAGCCAACATCGCGACGTGATTTCGGGTGTGTAGCCACGGGTCGGGCTGAGACAAGATGTGGGCACGTTCGAGGTGGGTCCAGCGCCGGTCGGGGTCGGCGACGGTGGCAGCGGCGCGCATCTCGTCGAAGTAGCGGGCGCGGGCCAGCGGGTTCAAGCGGGACATGGAGTGGTCCTTTCAGAAGTGAGGTTGTGATGGCCTCGCGGGTCAGCCGAGGAACAACACGCCGATCGCGGCGGCGGCGACGGCCGAGCCGATCGCGATCGCGGCGGCGAGTTGGGTTGTGGTGAGCACACTTTCGCGGCGCACCCATGTGAGCAGCATCAGCGTGGCTGGCAGTGCGACCGTCGCGGCGGTGACCATTCCTGGCGAATAGTCACCGAACCACGCCGCAGCGCCGAGGTGGAACACGGCGTTGACTGCGAACTGCCACTGCAACGCCACTGCCATCACGACCCACCCGGTTGCCGCCCGAGGTCGCGTCGCCTGCCAGGAGCACAGCAAGACCATCAGGATCAGCGGGATATGGCTGACAGTGAACTTCTCGGTGCTCAGTGGAGCGAAATGTGTGCTCGCCCAGGTCGCAAACCCTGGGATCTCCTCGAGTGTGTGCACAACGAAAACCACGAACGGCGCCCACAACATCAAGGGTCGAATCGTCGACAGATCCAGTGCCACACCGGTATCCGGTCGGGTATCGAGCGTGCCGGTCATGAGAACTCCTTCAACAGATTGTTACATGCGAATGTCACTATATATCTCCTACTGGCCGATAGCGACCCTTTGGCACATGTCGAACCGGGCGCACCGGGCAGAGATGTCGACGTCAGCCACCCGGCAAAGTTGGCTGCGATGCCGGAGTGCGCGAACGCAGATGCGGATCACGACGGGAATTGGGGTTGCATCCTGTACCTAGGTACAGGATTACCGTGGATTCATGATGATCTCGCCAGCTCCTGGAGGTTGGGTGCCGGATGCATGCACCCTGCCGACCGTCGACCAACCGGTCCGGGTTGCCGAATTCGACCAGTTCTTCGCTGGGTCGGTGCGGACTACACACCGCCCCGCAGCAACTCGGCTCGACCTGCACCTATCCCCTGGCTCTGAGACCGCGGGCCGCGACCTCGCATCGCGGGAATCGAGTTGCTGCTCGTTCTTCACCTTCGGCTTCGACACGACAGATGCCGGGCCCGTGATGGAGGTCGGCGTACCTGCTACCTATGTCGCGGTGCTCGACGCGTTCGCTGCACGGGTCGAGGCCGCGATCGGTGGCGAGCGGCGATGACGCCGAGGTTGCGCACCAGCGAACTCGCCGCGGCGGCAGGGGTGAACGCGCAGACCCTGCGCTACTACGAGCGCCGTGGCCTGCTGGCTGAACCGGATCGCTCCCTCGGCGGGCACCGGCTGTATTCGGAGCAGGCGCTGACGGTGTTGCGGGTGATCAGGGCAGCCCAAAGGCTTGGGTTCACCCTCGACGAAGTCGCCGAACTGCTCGCGGCTACACCATTGAGCACTCGGCGCCGCGCGGGTGCCGGGTTGCAGGCTCGTGTGACGGAGAAACTGGCCGAGGTCGACGCGAAGCTGGTCGAGCTGACCGAGATGCGCGACACGCTGCGCGCCGCGCTGGCTGCCGGTTGTGAAGATCTGCTCGCGTGTAGCGAAAGCTCTTCCTGTCCGGTCCCTTTCGATTCTGAGACCCGAACCGACAACACAGGAGATCGCGGCTGTGGCTGCTGAGAAGAACGTTTCACGGCGTTGGTGGGCGTCGATCGGTGCGGGCACGCTGTTATGCGTGGGCTGTTGTCTTGCACCGATCCTGATCGCGGCCGGCATTCTCGGCGGCGGCACGATCCTGGTGAGCCTGTCTTGGCTCGAGCCCCTCGGGTTCGCGCTGATCGGAGTCGGTGTGGCCGGGCTGGTCTGGTCCCGAACCCGCTCCCGCCGATCCAGTTGCGGCACCAGCGACAACTCCGGGGCGTCCTGCGCGGGTTCGGCTTGCGGGTGCGCCCCAGCCACAATGCCCTGACCGGGGTTTCTAAGATCTGTCCGTGACTGTCGTGCGCTCGATCCTGTTGTTCGTGCTGGCCGCCGTCGCCGAAATCGGTGGCGCCTGGCTGGTCTGGCAAGGGGTGCGTGAACACCGCGGCTGGGCATGGATCGGTGCCGGTGTCATCGCGCTCGGCATCTACGGATTCGTCGCGACCTTGCAGCCCGACGCGAATTTCGGGCGCATCCTCGCCGCGTACGGCGGAGTGTTCGTCGCCGGTTCACTGCTGTGGGGCATGGCGCTGGACGGCTTCCGCCCCGATCGCTGGGACGTCATCGGCGCGGTGATCTGCTTGGTCGGAGTCGCGATCATCATGTACGCGCCTCGCCCCGCCTGATACAGCAGAGGCCGCCGGGTGGCCCACCTCCGCCAGCAACACCTGTTCAGTTCAACTCGGCAGCAGGGTTGGCCGATGCCGGCTTGTCTGATGAAGAACGCTCTGACTCATCGGTGCCGATCAAGGTTGTCACGACGAGGGCCAACGCTCCGAGCACGATGAAGCTGTCGGCGAGGTTGAAGGTGGGCCACCAACCGGTGTGCAGATAGTCGGTGACCAAGCCGTCCGGGACCCGGTCGATGACATTGGCCGCGGCACCGCCCAGGATCGCAGCGAGCGATAGCCGGGTGAGCAGGTTCGCGCGGGGTGCGACGAACCACCCACCCAACGCGACGACTGCGGTGATCAGCGTGGTGATGGTGAGCATCACCCAACTCGGTGCGTCGGCGGCGATCGAGAACGCGGCGCCAGGGTTGAACGCCAACCGCAGATCCACCGGACCCGCTTCGATCGGAGCCCCGACAAGCGCGGACTGTGCCCACGCTTTGACAGCCAGGTCGATACCGGCGAGACCGGCCGCACCCGCGGCCCATCTCAGCCGCCGCCCCCATCGCGAAACGCCGGGAGCAGACGAGGCAGTTGCGGTCACGAGGTCGCTCCTGCCAGCGCGGGGGTGGGCTTGACTGCCGAACCGGGCACCACTGCAAAGGGTTTGGCGCGTCCGGCTCGGACCCCGTTGGCGATGACAACGATCTCGGCGAGTTCGTGCACCAGCACCACCGCTGCCAATCCGAGCACCCCGAACAGTGCCAGCGGGATCAGAATCGTGATCAGTCCCAGCGACAAACCGACGTTCTGCAGCATGATTCCGCGGGCGCGGCGTGCATGCTCGAGTGCGCGGGGCAGGTGCCGCAGGTCCTCGCCCATCAACGCCACGTCGGCGGTTTCGATAGCGACGTCGGTGCCCATCGCGCCCATCGCCACGCCCAGATCCGCGGTGGCCAGGGCGGGGGCGTCGTTGACGCCGTCGCCGACCATCGCGGTGAACCGATCCTTGCGCAGCTCGGCGACGATTCGGGCTTTGTCCTCCGGGCGTAGATCCGCGTGCACGTCCTCGATCCCGGCCTCGGCGGCCAGAGCGGCGGCGGTACGGGCGTTGTCACCGGTGAGCATCGATACTCGGATGCCCAACGCGTGCAAGCGGTCGATGACCTCGTTCGCCTCGGGTCGTAGTTCATCTCGGACGGCGATCGCGCCGATCACCTGGCCGTCGAGTTCGATCAGTACCGCGGTAGCTCCGTCTTGCTGCATCCGCTCCACGTCCGCGGCCAGAGCACCCGCCTCGATCCAACCCGGTCGGCCCAGCCGTGCCAGCCGACCATCGACCGAACCGGTCAGCCCGGCACTGGTCACAGCCTCGACGCCGGAGGCAGGGACGACGGTGTCGACAGCGGCGAGAATCGCTCGGGCGAGGGGATGTTCACTGCGTGATTCCAGCGCCGCTGCCACCGCGAGCACCTCGGCTTGCTCGACGCCGACGGCGGTCGAGATCTCCACCACGGCAGGCTTGTTCGCGGTCAGTGTGCCGGTCTTGTCGAGGGCGACCTCGCGAACCCGACCCATTGCCTCTAGCGCGGCACCACCCTTGACCAGTACACCCAACTTGCTCGCCGCACCGATCGCGGCGACCACGGTGACAGGCACCGCAATCGCCAGCGCACACGGCGACGCCGCGACGAGCACCACGAGGGCGCGTTCGATCCAGGTCACCGGATCCCCGAAGATCGCGCCGATTATCGCGATCGCCGTGGCGGCGATCATGATCCCCGGCACCAAGGGTTTGGCGATCTTGTCGGCCAGGCGCTGCGCGTCACCCTTGCGTGCCTGCTCGGCCTCCACGATCCGCACGATCCGCGCCAAGGAGTTGTCCTCGGCGGTCGTAGTGACCTCGACGGTCAGGGCTCCATTGCCGTTGATCGACCCGGCGAACACCTCCGTACCCGGCCCGGCTTCCATCGGCACCGATTCGCCGGTGATCGCCGAAACATCCACGGAACTGCGACCTTCGGCGATCACACCGTCGGTGGCGACCCGCTCACCGGGGCGCACCAGCATCCGATCCCCGACTCGCAACTCCGCCGGGCTGACTACAGTTTCAGCACCGTCGCGCAGCACAGTGGCCTGCTCGGGCACCAGCTTCAACAGCGCCCGCAGACCGCGGCGGGTCCGTGCGACCGCGTACTCCTCGAGCCCTTCGCTGATGGAGAACAGGAACGCCAGCATCGCAGCTTCGCCGATCTCGCCGAGGGTCACCGCACCGACCGCAGCGATCGTCATCAGCGTCCCGACCCCGATCTTGCCCCTGGCCAAGCGCCGGAGCGTCGACGGGACGAAGGTGTAGGCACCGGCGAGCAGAGCGGCGATCTGCAGGCCCAACTCGATCGGGCGTGGGCCGCCGGTCCAGCCGACGATCAGCGCCGCGACCAGCAGCACGCCGGCCACTGCGGCGGCACGCAGCTCGCTGACTTCCCACAGCTTTTCAGGTTCGCGCTCATCGGCCTCACCGTCGCCGACGGGTTCGTCGTGGCCGCAGCCGCACGCGTCGCTCATGCCTGCACCTGCGCATCGGGGACTGTCGCGGCGTCGGTGCCGTAGTTGGGGCACAACGCCACCGCATTGCCGGTCGCGGCCAACAGCGTCTCCGCTGAAGCGAGCAGGTCCATCAACTCCGGACGGGCCAAGCTGTAGAAGACCTGCCGCCCCTGCGGACGACCGGCGACCAGCCCACACTCACGCAGGCACGCTACGTGTGCCGACACCGTCGACTGCGCCAGTCCTAGTCCTGCCATCAGGTCCGATACCCGCGACTCACCACCTGCCAGCCGGTGCACAATCGCCAACCGTGTCGCGTCCGAGAGGCTGTGGAACAACGCCACCGCCGGATCCAACCCCGCTGTCCCGACGAGGCAGCCCTCACCATGATCAATCGCCATAAAGCGATGATAGCGCCTTTGGGTATTGATATCGCCGAACTCAGTGATTAATCTCATTTCACCGATCTCATCGCTTTTCGGCGATCAATCCCGGTCGGTAACACAGGGAGATCACGTGAACCAGCCGCAGGCTGTCGCAGAGGCAGCGTCGAACCAGCAAGCGAAAGCGGCCCGCACCTCGGGTTTGCTGTATCGGTGGGGTGTGCTCATGGCACGGCGCAGACGCGCAGTCCTGGTGATGTGGGGGCTGTTGCTGGTCGTGTGCGCGGTGGCCTATCCGCTGCTCGAGGATCGACTCGGCGCCATGGACTTCGGCGTCGAAGGATCCCAGTCCGCCGAGGTCGACAGCCTTGTCGCCCAGCACTTCCCGCAGTTCGGCGCCGAGCAGGCAGTCATCGTGCTGCAATCACCTGCCCTCACTGTTGACGACACCGAGTTCCGAGCGGCGCTCACGCGCACGGTCGCCGCCGCCAAAGAGGTGGCGGGCGTGGTGGATGTCGTCGGCCCTGATGACGGGCTGCCCACCGCTCAGATCTCGGCGGACCGTCACGTCGCGATCGCCCTGGTCGGCATGAACGGCGACATGGCCGAACGCGCGGGAGTCGCCCGCGACCTGCAAGAGGCCATCCGCGCCACCGGCGACGACTCCGTAGAAGTGGGATTGACCGGATACTCAGCAGTCCAGAACGCGGCTACCGAACTGCAGAACGCCGATCTTGCCCGAGCCGAGGCGATCGGTATCCCTGTCGCCTTGCTCCTGCTCGTCCTCGCACTCGGCGCCCTGGCCGCGGCGGCGATCCCGATCGGAGTCGCCATCGCGGGGCTGCTGACCGCAGTCGGGGTGTTGTTCACCCTCACCACGGTCACCGCGTTCGATTCGCTGACCGTGGCCATGGCCACCATGGTCGGCCTCGGCGTCGGCATCGATTACGCGATGTTCATCGTCAGCCGGTTCCGCGAAGAACTCGCCAACCACAATGTCGCCCACCGCACCGACCACACCGCCATCGCCGCCGCCGTCGGCCGCTCACTGGCCACGGCGGGCAAGACGATTCTGGTCTCGGGGCTGGTGGTGATGATCTCACTGTGCGCGTTGATCATCATCCAGGCACCGATCTTCCGCAGCATCGCCATCGGCGTTGCCACCGCTGTGACCAGCATGCTCATTGTCGCCATCACTCTGCTGCCCGGCCTACTCGCAGCCCTTGGTCCTGCCGTCAACCGCGGTGCGCTCCCGGCGCGCTGGCGCCCCGCCGACACCGCCACTGCCGCTCACGGTGCTCGACCCGGCCGGTGGGCGCGCTGGGCATATCTCGTCATGCGCAAGCCTGCGCTGTTCGGCACGGCCGCGATCGCGGTACTGGTCCTGGCCGCCCTGCCGGTCTTCGGAATCCGCTACGGCCTCGATATGGGCACCACAGCCCTCGACGACACCCCCACCGGAAACGCAACCACCGCCCTGACCACCAACTTCCCCGCGGGGGCGCTCTCACCGGTCGAAATCGTGGCCACCGGCACCGACAACACCCCACTCACCACCGCCGCCGCCGCACAAGTCAACCTGTTCCTCACCGATATCGACAGCGACGACCGCATCGCCACTGTGCTCCCCGCACAGCTCAGCGACGGACGAGTACTCGCGATGGCGATCCCATCGGTGGCATTCGACTCGATGGACGCCACCGACCTCATCCGCGATCTCCGCACCAGTGCCGCCGCCACCGCGCCCGGAACTGATATCCGCATCGGCGGCAGCACCGCCGAATTCGTCGACCTCTCCGACGAAATGACCTCCAAACTCCCGCTCGTCGTGGCCCTGGTGCTGACCGCCTCGCTGATCTTCCTCATCGCCGCGTTCCGCAGCATCGCCCTGCCGGTCAAGGCCATCGCGATGAACCTGCTCGCCACCGGCGCCGCACTCGGCATCACCGTCGCGGTATTCCAATGGGGCCTCGGCGAAAATCTCCTCGACTTCACCAGTCCCGGCTTCGTGCAGGTCTACCTGCCCACCGTCGTGTTCGCGCTGCTGTTCGGGCTCTCGATGGACTACGAGGTCTTCCTCATCCGCCGCATGCGCGAATACTGGGACGCCACCGGCGACAACCAGCACGCCGTCGCGGCCGGACTCACCCACACCGCCCGCCCGATCACCGCGGCCGCCGCGATCATGATCGCCATCTTCGCCAGCTTCCTCACCGCAGACATCCTGGAGCTCAAACAACTCGGACTCGCCCTCGCGGTCGCGGTCGCCATCGACGCCGCCCTGATCCGCCTCATCCTCGTCCCAGCCCTCATGCGACTGCTCGGCGGCTGGAACTGGTGGCTACCGACCCTCCCCAGCATCCGCCTGCCAAAAAGGCGAACCGCCGATGAATAGCACCGCGATCACGACGAGTCGCATGCCAGCCCTGAAGCAGCAGCCACCTCGCCAGTGCGTAGCACAGTCACGGGGTCTGCCGAGTAGTCGCGAGATCCCCTCTGACTGCGAGTGCGTCCAATACCGCGACCTGGGACGTGGACACGTCGATGCGCATTGTCGATCACGACCCGATGGCATCGAACGTGAAGGTGAACAACGAGCAACAGCCCGACTCGGCCGCCGCGAGTTCACGCCCAGCAGTCTGCTCGGCGTCATCGACGAGGTTCAGATCGAACCGGGTCGAAGTCGGCGTGGCAGCCCGCAAGGGTCGGCGACGAACGGTTACTAGCCCTCGCCGTCCCATGGAGAGCCCCTCGTGCTCCATGGTGGCCGCCCGGTGGAGTCGTTGTCGAGGGGTGGCAGAACTCAGGGGCACAACCGACGCCGTTACAGTTTGACGGCCATATCCAAACCGCCCTCGAATGGCAGCGTTTGGGTTGTGAACCCATTGACGGGGTCATCGATGAAGTCGAACAGGTCGCGGTAGCTCGGTGGCCGGTTCTCGGTGTTGTCGACGATGACGATGGCGCCGCGGCGAAGGTGGGGTGCGATCAATTCGATTGCGGGGCGGGCCATGACCGGCCAGATATCGATCAGGGCGAAATCGATGGGTTGATCGATGTGCAGGAGGGTTTCGCGGAGATCGCCCTCGCGGAGATCGACGTATCCGTCGAGGCCGGCGGCGGCGAGGTGTTTGCGCGCCGTGGCGGCCTTGGCGGGTTCGTGTTCGGTGCCGATGACCACACCGGGTTCTCCGTCTTCGGTGGCGACCAGGTGGATCGCCTGGGCGAGATAGAGAGTAGAGACGCCGTACGAAGAGCCCACTTCTACAGCACATTTCGCGCGGAGTGCGAGGCAGAGACGGTGGCAGAACAGTGCCTTGTCATGGTCGAGAGCGACGAATTTGTCGGCGAGGAACCGAGTGGCGTCGTCGTCGATCGTGCCTGGATCGAGCGCTTCGCCGCGTTCGGCGCGTGCGGTGAAATGGTCACGGATATCGACGATCTGGTCGGTGCTTCGCCGCTGCAGCTCGGCGATCAGCTGATCGAGGTGCGGGTTTCGCAGTTCGCTTTGCGTCACGGTGACAACCTTTCTTGCTGGAATTCGTTGTGCGGCATGGCAGCCGGATGCGTTTCGGCGCGTGGCAATTCCGCTGTCCCTGGAGGCGGCCGTCACCAGTCTGCGACCGCCCCGCATTAATGTCAATGCTATGCGAACGTCAAGCGGCTGGGTTATCGTGCAGGAATGCCGGACCAGCTTTCACCAGGGCGTCAGCGCCGAAGTCCGGTCACCCGAAGCGGGCGGCCGACGCTCAACGCCGACCTGATCGCCGCGGCCATGCTCGAGCTGGCCGGGCGCAACGGGTTCCGCGCGGTGACGATGCAAGTCCTCGCCGAACATCTCGAGGTGACCGTGCGTGCGCTATATCGCCATGTCCGCGATCGGCAGGATGTCGTCGACCGGGCGGTCGAGCTCTGGATGGCGAAATGGCCTGAACCCGATCTCGATCCGAACGATTGGCGTGCAAGCTTTGCCGAGTACTGCCGCCTGCGACGCGAAACGAACCGTGCGCACCCGCGTGCGCTGCTGTTCTCTCTCGACGAGCAAGTCGGCGACGTGCGCCCGCATCCGAGGCGCCTCACCGCGCCCGACGCCTTCCTCGGGTTCCTGACCGACCTCGGCCTGAACATGCCCGACGCGCTGTTCGTGCACCGCGACCTGACCTTGCGGCTGTACGCCTTCGCCCTACTCATCGATTACCGCCATGACATCGGCCAGAATGTTGTCGACGACTCTCCGATACCGCGGTCCTGGCTCGATCAGTTCCCCGACCTCGACGTGCCGCATCTGCGCGAAGCCATGGACGTTTCACGCACCGGCCCCGATGAAATGTTCGACCGCATGGTGGACGACATTGCCCACACCATCATCCGGCTACGCGAGCGCTAGTGTTCCGCGTCTGAAATCCGTTGCAGATATCTTGTGAGGAGTCGAGGATCTCGTCGGCAGTCTTACGCCAGACGAACGGGCGGGGGTTTGATGTCCCATTAGTCCACCCAGCGGACGTCTTTCTTCTGCCGCAACGCTTTTGTGGACGCTGCGGTGCAACAGTTGCTGGGCCAGGAGGCCGAACCAACGCTCGACCTGGTTGAGCCACGACGACCAGGTCGGGGTGAAGTGCACGGTTGAAAACGGGGATGCCCGGCGAGCGATTGCCGGACCACTGGTGTCTTGGGGGCATAGTTGTCGCACACCATTTGAAAGCGCCCCGGCCTCTTCGGGCCGGGGTGCTTTCACAGCCGCTGTCGGTGCCCGGCGTGGGCTCCTGCTTGGACTGGCCTTCAGGCCAACATCACCCACAGGAGATCCGGTGTCGCAGCCGCGTATGAAACAACACTCGTGCAAGCTCGAACTGCCTTCCTCGACCATTTTTGGTCAGGCCGAAAGGATCGCGCTCGACCAAGTCGTCATTCCCCCGAGTTTGCCGATTCTGCGCGGCTGCAAGACCGCACAGGAGGTCCGGAAACGGACGCTGCTGCCGCCCGTCACGCGGTCACGAACGTCCGCCTCTGCCGAATACCGTGCAGTCTGCTGACGTAACCGTGTTCGGCGCACCCAGAGGGTAATGGGTTCGGCCCCACCCCGGAACTGGGATAGTTTCGTGGGTGAATGTGCTGGTGACGGGGTTCGTGGCAGGGCTGGTCGTCGCGATGCTGACCGCTCCGGTCGGGGTATCGGGCGCGGTGTTCCTGCTACCGGTACAGATCAGCCTGCTGGGGGTGCCCAGCCCGGCGGTGACTCCGACCAACTTGCTGTTCAACGTGATCTCGATCCCGGGTGCGCTGTGGCGCTACAGCCGACGAGGTCCGCTACACAGCCCGCTGACTCGAATCCTGTTGGTAGGCACCCTGCCGGGTGTCGTCGTCGGTGCGCTCGTGCGTGTGTTCCTGGTTCCCAGTGCGGGGATATTCAAGTTGATCGCGGCGGCACTGCTGTTGCCGCTCGGGGTGTGGTTGTGTCTGCGGACCGCCAACCGAACCGTGATCGGCAGGCCCCGGCCGTCAAACCGATTCATCACCAAGGCCGCGCTGCTGGTCGGTGTCGTGGGCGGGATCTACGGCATCGGCGGCGGATCGTTGCTGAGTCCGATCCTGGCCGGTCGAGGTGTTCCACTGGCCGAAGTCGCCCCGGCCGCGTTGACCTCAACGCTGGTGACCTCGATCGTGGGTGCGGCAACCTACCTTGGTATCGCCATCGCGACCGGTGGTACCGATATCGCCCCGGCCTGGGCGATCGGACTGAGCTGCGGAGCCGGTGGGCTGGTCGGCGGATATCTCGGTGCGCACCTGCAACCACGGCTACCAGAACGCGGACTGCGCTTCGCCTTGGGCGGGGTAGCCATAGCGACCTCGGGGATGTATGCCGTCCAAGCACTTTGAGGCATTTCGCTGCACTTGGCAAGTAGCTCCACCGCATAGGCCGCCGGGCTCCGTACAGCGCCAGCTCGGGGACCATCAGGAAGGCACCGAGCGCCCCGACCTAGTCCGGGGTCCCACCACGCCCGACCGGCGACAGTTCGAGCGTGCGCCGATATCCTGCGCCGCGTGGGCCGGTCAGTTCGTCGGCGGCCAGCGTTTGGACCACCAGTTGGCCCGAGCAGAACCCCGGGGCGCCCGTGTTCCCATCTTCGCCGCGCTCGCTGTAAGCACGTCGAAGATAGGGCCACAGACCTATCCGCTCCGGCAGACCGCGATCGTCAGATCGAATAGGAATCCATGATGACCAGGCGTTTTCCGGTTGCCCATGTTTTGTGTGTCCTGCCGGGGGCGCAGATCGGCCCTGACCTGCATGTATTCCAGGTCAGGGCCGCACATGGCCCAGGGCGCCATCCGCGCCGGGCAGGGATTCCCGCGTCCAGCGGATCACCATCCTTTCTTTCTTCCCCATTCCGGCTGTTCAGCCGATCCCCCACAACGTTCGTCGTGCCACCGCGCGCTCTTCACGACCGACGCGGATCCCGAATACCCACCCCGAAGGGAGCGAAATCTCATGAGCACCAACGGAATTACCGCCGGTACCGAGCGCGCGATCATCGAGGACCTGCTCGACCGCAATCGCGCCGCGCTCATCGCGACCGCGCGCGGTCTGTCCGAGGCCGATGCCCGCCGGCGACTCGTGACCTCGCTGACGACGCCTATCTCGTTGATCAAGCACGCGGCCGCGGCCGAGCGGATCTGGTTCCAGCGGTTCTGGGCGGGACTGGACGAAGCCGACTGCGACGGATACTCGCGCCGTGACGAGGGCACCTTCACGGTGGGTGAGGACGAGTCGCTGGCCGAGGTCATCGCCGAGTTCGAGCGGGCGAGCGGGCGGTCACGGGAGATCGCATCCCGCTTCGACCTCGACGACACGAAGGTGAATCCTCGCGAGGGCGAGGTGAGCATGCGGTGGACGCTATTGGCGATGATCCAGGAGTTCGCCCGGCACGCGGGTCACGGCGATATTCTGCGTGAGCAGATCGACGCGTCGCCGAACGCGTGAACGCGGGCACCCGCCACGGTCGCGCCGACGCTCTCGATGTGGATAATCGAACGTATGTGCGAATCCATCCGGCCCTATCTGCGTGCCGGCGTATGGACCGAACCGTCGCCGCGCTTCTGCCCGAACGGGCACCGGCTCGGGGCCGGGCGCGCGCTGGTCGTCGCGATGCCGTGCCGACGGATCGGCGGCCATCACCGGGTCCACACCTGCCTGGCGTGCGGCGCCGTCACCTACAGCCCGCCCGCCCACAACGACTGCGAGCACTGAGCTGTCCACGTGCCGGTGGGCCGCCCCTGAGCCACCGGGGCGACCAGTCCGCACGCGGTCTCAGTGCGAGTAGTCCCGGAACGTCATGACGCCGCCAACCACGACGATGATCGCCGTGAGGACGTAGACCGTGACGCGTATCCACGTCGGACCGTAGTAACTGACCGCCATCGACGCACCGAGCGCCGCGAGAATCATCACCACCCCGTAGAACGGCGTGCGCTGCTCCCTGTCAACCATTCCTCCAGTGTCCGCCGACGACGCGGCGGTGCCAATGCCCTCAACAGGGCGAACAGCCGACCGCCCGGTCACCGGGGCCGACGGGCACGATCAGCGCGCGCCGCCGACGGCGACGCCGGGCGCGGGCAACCGCATCCGCTCGACCGTGGGAACGGGGAACCACCGGTCGGCAGCGGCCGAGGCCGACGCGGGCCTGCGCAGATGGACGCGCCGCCATGCCCGCGCGAACAGCGCCATCGCGGCGGCGAGGGTCACCACCACCGCGCCGATCGCCAGCCCGAGCGACACCGTCACGGCCGTGCCCTCGCGCCCCGCACCGCTGCGATAGATCAGCACCGCCGCCGCCACCGGCCCGGCCATTCCCCCCGCGGCGGCGCTGAGCAGCAACGCGCCGGTGACCAGCTCGACCACCCGCAGCGGCCGCCGCGTCCGCACCCGTACGGCGCGGCGGCTTCCTCCCAGCGAACCCCATGATCTCCCGACCAACGCCACAGCCAGCCCCTTCCGCTCCTCTGCCCACACCTGCATATGAACCGGACACTGCACGGTATACCGCTGCTCGGACGCACAACGAAATCGACACCGAACAGTTGCCGAGTCGGACATCAGCAACCATGCAGCGATTCAGCGGGCGCACCGGCGGACCGGCATCGAGACGGCCTCGGTACCTCGCCCACGCCGGTGCGATGACAGCGACACGCCCGGGTACGGGTACCCTTCCCCCTCATGTGGATCATTCTCGCCATTTCCGTGGTCAGCTCCGTGATCATTGCGATCCTGTTCGCCACCGGCTTCCCGGAGCACTGACTCGACGGGATAGCCGTCCCTTAGCTATCCGGCCTCGTTCGTGGAATGTGGTGAGAAGATGGCTGGGTGCCGAACAGTAGCCAGCCCAGTGCGCGGTCCGACGACGGCCGCTCGTTCGTAGTCGCCGACGCCACCGACAGCGCGCTGGTCGCCGGTTCGCTGGCCGTGATCGTCGCGGCCGAGCGCCGACAGCTCGTCCTCGTCGAGGAGCGGTCGGAGACGACCCCGGTTCGGCTGCGTGGCCGGCTGATCGGCGAGCTCAACGACGACGGCATCGACGTGCGCGCGGGCTACGCGTTCACCGACGGCACGGTCGAACTGGTCGACGCCGAGACCGTCCAGACACTGCACGACACGACCGGCGCGCTGCTCGATGTCGGGGTGAACCTCACCCCGCCGGGCGGTCCGGCCCGGCTGCTGCCCAAGCGATTCAACCGGCACACCTTCTGGTGCGGGCAGAGCGGATCCGGCAAGACCTACGCGCTCGGGGTCGTGCTCGAGCAGGTCATCGCGCACACCGCGTTGCCGGTGGTGATCTTCGACCCCAATTCCGATTTCGTCCGGCTCGGCGAGGTCTCCCCCGGCGCCACCGGCCCCACCGCGGACGCGTTGCGCGAACGCGACATCCGGGTGCTGCGCCCGCATTCCGCGCAGCCGCTGCGGGCTCGGTTCACCGCGCTGCCGCTGAGTTCCAAGGCCGCGATCCTGCGGATCGATCCGATCGCCGACCGCGAGGAATTCAACGAGCTGATCCACCTCGCCGACGAGCTCGCCGCCGCCGAACTCGATGTCACCCTGCCCACCCTGCGCAAGTCGGCATCGACGGCTCAGCGGCGGCTGGCGATGCGCATCGAGAACCTGGGGCTGCACGAGTGGGAGGTGTGGGCCCGCGCCGACCGCGCGGTCACCGAGGTCGTCGACGAACGGCCCGACGCGACCGTCCTCGACCTGGGCGGATTCTCCACCGCCGCACAGCAACTCGTGGTCGCGCTGGCCCTGCTCGACGACCTGTGGGCGCGCCGCGAAGAGCGGCGCCCGATCCTGCTCGTCATCGACGAGGCGCACAATCTGGCCTCGCCCCGCCAGGATTCACCGATCGCGATCGCGGTGCGCGAGCGACTGATCCAGATCGCCGCCGAGGGACGTAAATTCGGGCTGTGGCTGCTGTTGTCGACGCAGCGTCCGTCGAAGGTCCACCCCGGCATCATCTCCCAGTGCGACAATCTCGCGCTGATGAAGATGACTTCCCCGGTCGACCTCGCCGAGCTCGGCACCTACTTCGGCTACGCGCCGTCGGCCCTGCTCGACCGCTCCCCGTGGTTCCGCCAGGGCGAGGCCCTGTTCGCGGGCGGTTTCGTCCCGGCGCCCGCGCTGGTGAAGGTGAACACGCGGCTCACCCCCGAGGGCGGCAGCGACGTCGGGGTGCCACTGCGCTGAGCAGTGACGATCGCGGGCGTTTTCGTCCGGATCACGGTGGGGCCGCCTAGAGTTGACTGATTGTGCGGGGCGATGCGGAGGGGGACGGCCGAGTTGCCCTCGCGATGCGCCGTTGCGTGTTCCGTCGCCGCACGCCGAGCACGTTCGGGGTGTATTGGAAGCTGGCGCGGGCCGGGTTCAAGCGTCAGGCCCAATACAAGCTGGCGATGTTCGCCGGGCTGTTCACCAACTGCGTGTTCGGTTTCGTCCGGGCGGCGGTGATGGTGGCCGCCGTCCGCGCGGCGGGCGATTTCGGCGGCTACGACGAGGGCACCATCGGCGCCTACGTGTGGCTGTCACAGGCCCTGCTCGGCGCGACGCAGTTCATGGGACCACCGATCGACCTGGTGGACCGGATCAAGTCCGGTGACGTCGCGATCGATTTCCTGCGCCCGGTCGACGTCCAGCTGAGCTATCTGGCCACCGACATGGGCCGGGCCGCCTGCACGTTCCTGCCGCGCGGGGTGCCGAGCATCGCCATCGGCGCCGCGACCTTCGGGCTGTCGATGCCGACGACGCCGGTGGCCTACCTGCTCGGCCTGATCAGCGTGCTACTGGCGGTGGCGCTGTCGTTCCTGTGTCTGTTCGCGGTCGCGCTGATCGGTTTCTGGGTGGTGGAGATCCGCGGCATCCGGGTGCTGTATCAGATCGTCGGCACTTTCCTGGCCGGGCTCTTCGTCCCGGTCCACATGTTTCCCGACTGGTTGCGGACAATCGCGCTGGCTACCCCGTTTCCCTCCATCCTCCAGTCACCGATCGATACGCTGTCCGGGCGGGTCGCCGGGATGGACGCCTTGCTCACCGTTGCGGCGCAAGGCTTCTGGGTGCTGGTGATCGGACTGCTCGGCAGGGTGTTGCTGCGTGCGGGACAACGCAGGTTGGAGGTACAGGGTGGCTGAACCGGATTCCGCGCGCATCGTGGCCGGGACCTGGTTCACCCCCTATCTCGCAGTATTGCGTTCGCGTGTGAAAGCACAGCAGGTGTACCGGCTCTCGTTCGCCACCGAGGTGTTCAGCGCCTTCCTGATCGGCCTGGTCGAGTTCGCCGAGGTGTGGGTCATCTTCCACAACGTCGGCACGCTCGGCGGCCTGGACACCAACGCGGCGCTGCTGCTGTTCGGGCTGTCCAACACCTCGTTCGCGCTGGCCCAGGTGCTGGTCGGGCATCTGGACTCGCTGCCCGCGATGATCAGGATGGGCACTCTGGACGCCTATCACCTGCGCCCGCAACCGCTGCTGCTGCAATTGATCACCAGCGACATCTCACTGCGCAGGCTCGCACGCGCCGCAGTTGCGGTGATCGTGCTCGGGGTGGGGTTGTGGCGCAACGAAATCGACTGGGGCATCGCCCCGGTTACCTTGATCGTGATCACCCTGATCAGTGGAATTGCCCTGTTCTGTGGCCTTTTCGTATGCGCAGCGGGACTACAGTTCTTCCTGATCGACGGTGCCGAGCTCACCAACAGCTTCACCTACGGCGGATCCTTCGCCGCGATGCAGCCCGCTTCGGTGTTCCCCGCGCCGCTGAAGCTGTTGTTCGGGTTCGCGATTCCCGTCGCGTTCACCGCCTACGTGCCGACGATAGCGCTGCTGGGTCTCCCCGGACCGCCGCTGTTGCCCGCGTGGTCGGCCTGGTTGACACCGGTGGCGGCGGCATGGGTGTGGTTACTGGCCTTCGCAGCGTGGCGGATCGGAACGAGGCACTATCAGGGAGGAGGGGGATAACGATGGACGAGCACAGCTCTGCGGAGCCGATCATCGACATCGACGACCTCACCCGGCAGTTCACGGTCTACCGCAAGAACGGCAGCCGCTGGCGCAGACACCGGGACACCATCACCGCGGTCGACCGGATGAGCTTCCGGATCGAACGCGGTTCCGCGGTCGGCTACATCGGCGCCAACGGCGCGGGCAAGTCGACGACGATCAAGATGCTCACCGGCATCCTCGTACCGACCACCGGCAGCGTGCGCACCTGCGGCCTGGAACCGGTGCGCCAGCGCAGGGAACTGGCCGCGCGGATCGGCGTCGTGTTCGGGCAGCGCTCGCAGCTGTGGTGGGATCTGCCGCTGCACGAGTCGTTCTCGATCCTGGCGGCCATCCATCGCCTCGATCCCGACATCGCCGACAAGCGCACCCACGAACTGGTCGAGCAGCTCGAGATGGCCGACACCCTCGACACGCCGGTGCGCCAGCTCTCGCTCGGCCAGCGCATGCGCGCGGAAGTGGCCGCCGCGCTGCTGCATTCGCCGGAACTGGTGATCCTGGACGAGCCGACGATCGGCCTGGACGTGCTGTCCAAGCAGCGACTACGCGAGTTCCTGCGAGCCGAGCGGATCGAACGCGGCACCACGCTGCTGCTCACCACGCACGACATGGGCGATATCGAGCGGCTCTGCGACCGCGTCCTGGTGGTCGATCACGGCAGGCTGGTGTACGACGGTTCACTGGCCGGGCTCGGCGCCACCGTCGGCGCGCGCCGGGTGCTGGTGGTCGACTTGGCCGCGCCCACGCCGGATCTCGACGATCTGCCGTGCGGCGCCCAGCTGCTGTCCAGCGAGGCGGGCGGCATGCGCCAGCGGCTGGCCTTCGACGCCGAGCACACCACGGCGGCGGCTTTACTGGCCGCGGTGTCGGACCGGGCGCAGGTGCGCGACTTATCGATCGAGGAGCCGGGCATCGAGGACGTGGTCCGCCGGATCTACGAGTCGGCGCGCTGAGTCAGCTCGGCGCGTTCGGCGTGCCGGAGTACAGGCTGACCTCGCCGTTCTCCCCGAGGAAGGCGTTGACCAGCATGATCCGCTGCGCCAGGAGATCGTCGGGCTCGGGCGCGCTGGTGGTGATCGAGATCTGCGGTATCGCAGCCCAGTTCACCACGTAGCGCTCGGGTGGGCCGTCGTCGTCGGACAGGCGCGCGAGCCGGAACACCGAGACGGCGCGGCGCTCCATGAGGTCGCGCACGACGTCGGCGATTCGCTGCGGGTCTTCCAGCGCGAACAGGAACCCGAAGGTCAGTTCGGGTGAGGACACATAGGCCGGCACATTTATCGAGGTTAGTGCATGCGGCGCCGTCCGCGGCGGGTACCGCCGATCCGATTGCCGGAAATGTGCGGATGAGTAACACAGGAGAAGTCGCGTGGTGACCCCGCCGTAACGGTGCATAACAATTTCCGCAGACCAGGCGATTTGTACACCATACTATTGCGCGGTCGCGCCGAATCGCGCTTTCCTGGTGTTGTCCCGATTTTCCCCGGGTCGTCTTCCTCGCCGCAGCGTCGCGGATATTCGTCGACGCCCGGGCGGGGCTACGCCGGTGCCGGGGAGTGCACCTCCCCCGAATCCTCCCCGGCTCTGGCGTATCCAAGCATGAATTCAGCGTATTCAGGGGCGTGCACCATGCCGTTCGATCCCGGTCATCGTGTGGATGCCACGCAATTCCCGCCACCCTCGGCGCTGTTGCGGGCCTTCCTGGAACCCCCCGGCTCCGACCCGATGCGGCACCGCGTCCTCGACGCGGCCACTCGGCTGGCTCGCTGCCACGACCGCAGACACCAGGCGATCGAGGCGGCTCGCGCGCCGGAGGCCACCAGCGGCCGGATCGCGGCCTGCGGCAAATTGATCGATCAGATCGACGGCGACCGCGCCACCCTCATCGCCCGCATCGACGACTGGGTCGCGGCCAATGTGGCGCACCGGGCGGGCGCCTCGCTGCACACCGAGACCCTCGGCGCGGTGATCGACCGGATGGCAGCGAAATGGATCGCCGCCCAGCGGGCGCTGGGCGGCGATCCGATTGAGAAGACGACCCAGCGGCAGTGGGAGGCGCGCACCCATCTGCACTGGTGCCGGCTGGCCGAATTGACCGACGGCTACCGGGATCTGATCACCGATGTCACCGAACACCGCAGGCGGTTGCCGGTGTGGTGACGATCAGGCTTTGTCGCCGGGAACCGGCTCGGTGACCTCGACCTCGACGGGTTCGGTGACGCCGCCGTCGGTGGTCACGTCGGCCTCGACGAACTCCGGGTAGGCCCGCTCGGCGTCGAGTCGCTGCTCGGCGTCGCGGCGGGCCGCCGCGGCGGCCTCGTTCATCTCGATCGCGTCGGTGATGAACTCACCGATCTCGCGCGCGACCTCGGCGACCGCCCCGGTGATCAGCGTGGCGATATTGCCGACATGCCGGGCACCGGAGGACGTCAATTCCTGGACAAGATCTTTGTTGCTTTCGAATTTGCCGACCATTTACACGCCCACTTCGGTTGCCTTCCGATTACGCACAACGATAACACCGGGCGTCGGCGTCCTCTTGACCAAGCGATCCGGCAACGCCAGCAGGAAGATCTTGGCCCAGACCGAGCCGATCTGCTTGGAGAAGCGGCCGGTGTTGTAGGGCAGGCCGTACTTCTCGGCCAGCGCCTTCACCTCGGGCGCCATTTCCGGGTACCGGTTGGCCGGGATGTCCGGGAACAGGTGGTGCTCGATCTGGTGCGACAGGTTGCCCGACATGATGTGGAACAGCTTGGAGCCCTTGATATTGGCCGAGCCGAGCATCTGCCGGACGTACCATTCACCGCGGGTCTCGACCTCGGTCTCCTCCTTGGTGAAGGTCTGCACGCCCGCCGGGAAGTGACCGCAGAAGATGATCGAGAAGGTCCACAGGTTGCGCACCAGGTTGGCCGCGGCGTTGCCGGCCAGGGTGTGCAGGAACAGCGGGCCGGTCAGCGCGGGGAAGACCACATAGTCCTTGAGGACCTGCTTGCTCGCCTTCTTGCCCTGCCCCTTGAGCAGCGGCTTGAGGTCGGACCACTTGCGCTTGCCCTTGATGATGTTGTCGGCCTCGAGGTCGTGCACCATCACGCCCCACTCGAACAGCACCATCAGCAGGAAGGCGTAGATCGGGTTGCCCAGGTAGTAGGGGTTCCACTTCTGACCCTCGTCGATGCGCAGGATGCCGTACCCGATGTCGCGGTCCATGTCGTGGACGTTGGTGTAGGTGTGGTGCATGTAGTTGTGCGAGTGCTTCCACTGGTCGGCCGGGCAGACCGTGTCCCAGTCGAATTCGCGGGAGTTGATGCCGCGCTCACGCATCCAGTCGTACTGACCGTGCATGACGTTGTGGCCGATCTCCATGTTGTCGAGGATCTTCGACACACCGAGCGCCGCCACGCCCGCCAGCCAGAACGGCGGCAGGAAGCCCAGGTACATCAGCCCGCGGCCGGCGATCTCGAAGCCGCGCTGGGTCTTGATGATCTTGTAGATGTAGTCGCGGTCGCGTTCGCCGAGATCGGCTTCGACGCGGGCGCGCAGGTCGTCGAGCGCCTGGCCGAGCTCCTCGACCTGCTCCGGGGTCAGGATGACCGGGCCGTCTTTGCCTTCGGTGAGGATCGTCATGGCTGTATCTCCCCTTGGTTGATTTCTCGGTGATCTAGAGGGCGATGTCGACGTCGCCGACGGCCGTGTTCACGCAGATCTGGATCTGCTTGTCGGGATCGGCGTCGAGCTCGCCGGTGCGCAGGTTGCGGGTGCAACCGGAGACCTTGGTGGCGGTGCAGGAGAAGCAGATCCCCATGCGGCAGCCGTATTCCGGGGTCAGTCCGGCCGATTCGGCCTGCTCGAGCAGCGATGCTCCGGTGTTGTCGGCAGCGACGTCGCTGCCGGAGAAGGTGATGGTGCCGGTGGCCTCGGCCGGGTCGGCCGGGACGGTGGTGAGGGTGAACTCCTCGCTGTGCACCCGATCGGCGAGACCCTCGGCCTCGAAGATCGTCTGCACGGCCCGCATCAGCGGCGGCGGACCACAGACGAAGGTCTGCGCGTCGGCGAACCAGGGCGCGACGCGCTCGAGCTCGTCGTAGTCGAAGAACCCACTGCCGGTGGAGGTTTCCCCATCGATGACGGTGCCGGGCTCGACCGGGTAGCGGTACTCGACCCGGAAGTTGGGACGGCGGTTGGCGATCGCGGTCAGCTCGGCCCGGTGCGGCACCATCTCGGGCTGACGCGCGTAGTGCAGGAAGGTGACTTCACCGGTGAAGCCCTCCGCATCGAGCGTACGCAACATCGACAGCACCGGGGTGATGCCGCTGCCGCCGCTGACCAGCAGCACCCGGTCCGGGCGCCGCTCGGGCAGGGCGAAGACGCCGGCGGCGGGCGCCAGGTCGACGACCATGCCGGGCTCGGCGTGGTCGTGCAGGTAGTTCGAGACCAGCCCGCCCGGGTGCGCCTTCACCGTCAGCTGGAGGAAGCGGTCGCCGCGGCTCTCCGGATCGATCGGCGAGTAGCAGCGGGTGTGCCGCACGCCGTTGATCGAGACGCCGATCTGCACGTACTGACCGGCGCTGTGGCCACGCCACTGCCGGGAGGCGCGCAGGGTGAGCGTCACCGAGCCCGGCACCGCACGCGAGACGTGGGTGATCTCGGCGCGCAGTTCCCGTGCGGTGAGCGCGGGAGAGACGAGCTCCAGGTACCGGTCCAGCGGATGCGGCGTCGTCAACGTCTGCACCAGGTCGATCAGTCCCACCATGCGTCTTACCCCTCTGCGGAAGTCCTTCGGCATGCGATTCACATTTCAGTGCACGCCTGTACACTCACTAGTGTGCCGGATGGACCCAGCCCGCTGTCAACCGGCAAAGATGTGAGGCGGGCAACATATCCAGGGAAGCGACTATGGTGAACGGATGTATGCTCACCGATGTGACTGAGCAGGCAGGAACCCGCAACGAGCGCAAGGCGCACACCCGTGCGGCCCTCCTCGAAGGCACCCTGACGCTGGCCGCCGACCGCGGATTCGCGGCATTGAGCCTGCGGGAGATCGCCCGCTCGGCCGGCATCGTGCCGACCGCGTTCTATCGCCATTTCGCCTCGCTCGACGATCTCGGCGCCACGCTGGTCGACGAGGGCGTGACGGCGCTGCGCCTGGCATTGCGCGAGGTCAGACGCAAGCCGGACGCACACCTGGCCGACACCGTGCGGTTCGTGTTCGAGCAGGTGGGGGCCAAGCGCGCCCTGTTCGGCTTCCTCATCCGCGAACGCCACGGCGGGCCTGCCCCGCTGCGCCAGGCCATCGCGATGGAGATGCAGCTGATCGTGCGCGAGATCGTGGCCGATCTGTCCCGGCTGCGCGCGCTGGACAACTGGAGCACCACCGAGCTCGAGATCGCGGCGGACCTATTGGTCACCACGGTCACCGACGGCATCGCCGCCTATGTCGCGGCGACACCGCGCGAGGAGTCGGCGGTGGTCGAGCGCACCGTCATGCAGATGCGCCTGATCGCGCTGGGCATCGGCGGCTGGGTTCCCAAACCCGCTGACTGAGGGATGTTTCCGGTGCTGTGGCCGCATGCGGTCCATGGTGTAACACACCCCACATGCCGCACAGCCGGAATTTCAGAGTACGGGCGTACACACAACGGGGGCCGCCCCGATCTGGTGAACAACCACTAGGTTGCGGCCACCGCGGACGCGGGCGCGCGCACCGGCAGCAACACGAGCAGGCCGGCCGCCAGGACGACGAGCAGGCCGGCGATCCCGGCCCGGTCGCTGTGGAACACCGAGACGAACACCCCGAACAGCGCCGGCGCGAGGAACGAGACCGCCCGCCCGGTCGTGGTGTACAGCCCGAACATCTGACCCTCACGCCCCGGCGGCGCCAGGCGCGCCAGGAACGAACGCGCCGAAGCCTGCGCGGGCCCGACGAACACGGTGAGCGCGAGCCCGAAGATCCAGAACATCAGCGGACCCGAGACCACCAGCAGCACCAGTCCGCACGCGAGCATGCCGATCAGCGAGGCCACGATGACCCGCTTGGGCCCGAGCGAGTCGTCGAACCGGCCCGCCGCGATCGCCGCGGCACCCGCAACGACATTGGCGGCGATGCCGAACAGCAGCACGTCGGCGTCGGCGAAGCCGTACACCTGCACCGCGAGCACCGCGCCGAAGGTGAACACTCCGGCGAGCCCGTCCCGGAAGACGGCGCTGGCGAGCAGGAACCACACCGTGTGCCGGTCCTGGGCCCACAGTTCGCGCACATCACGCCACAGCACCCGGTAGGAACCGAGGACCCCGGCCCGCGCCGCGCCGGGGTCGGCGGTGGTGCGCGGCAGTTCGGGCACCGCGAACAGCACCGGCAGCGCGAAGACGGTGAACCAGACCGCCGCCAGCACGATGGCCAGGCGCACGTTGAGGCCCTGATCGGTGGGCATCCCGAGCACGCCGCGGGTGTCGCCGTCGCCGGCCAGGAAGCCCACGTAGCAGATCAGCAGCAGCACGATGCCGCCGAAATAGCCCATCGCCCAACCGAATCCGGACACCCGCCCGACCGTCGCCGGGGTCGAGACCTGCCGCATCATGGCGTTGTAGGGCACGCCGGCCAGCTCGAACACGGCCGAGGCGAAGGCCAGCAGCGCCAGTCCGAGCCACAGATCGTGATAGTCGTCGTGAACGAAGAACATCAGCGACATCGCGCCGACGGTGAGCGCCGTGAGGGTCGCCAGGGCCCGCTTGCGTGAGCCGACCGCGTCGAAGTACTGCCCGCAGACCGGCGCCGTCAGCGCGACGACCAGCCCCGCCGCCGCGAGCGCCCAGCCCAGCCAGGCACTGGCCGGGGTGTCGCCGGGCAGGTCGTCGCCGACCTTGTCGGTGAGATACACCGAGAACACGAAGGTCAGCGTGACGGCCTGGAACGCCGAGGACCCCCAGTCCCACAATCCCCACGCCACTACCTGCCCGCGTCCGGCCGCCTCGCCGACGGTCTCGGCCGCGTTCACCTCGGTCATGGCCGAAGCGTAATGGGGATCGCGACTCCCGGCAGGGCACATCGGCGTTTCGGCACGCCGTCATTTCATATGAACCTGGTTGCATAGTACCGAGCGTTCCGGATACCCTCGTCGCATGGCACTGGAGCACGCGCTGCTGGTCTCGCTCAGCGAACGGGCCGGCTCGGGCTACGAGCTCGCCCGCCGATTCGACAAGTCGATCGGCTACTTCTGGAGCGCTACCCACCAGCAGATCTACCGGGTGCTCAAGCGTATGGAGGATTCCGGCTGGGTGACCGTGGAATCGGTCGCTCAGCAGGGAAAACCCGACAAGAAGGTGTATTCGGTCGCCCCCGCGGGCCACACCGAACTCGCCCGCTGGATCGCCGAACCCACCGAGTACAGCCCGTCCCACGACGAACTCGGTGTGAAGATCCGCGGCGCCGCGCACGGCGACATCGACGCCGTGCTGGGCGAGGTGGCCCGCCACCGCGCCCAGCACGCGCAGCGACTCGACGAGTACCGCCTCAGCGAAAAGAAATTCTTCCCGGCGCCGGACCAGCTCTCCGGCACCGCTCTGCACCAGTATCTGGTGCTGCGCGCGGGCATCCGCGCGGAGTCCGGCTACGTCGAATGGTGCGACGAAGTACTGCAGGCCCTGCGACCCCGAAAAGGTGACGACCTTCCATGACCGCCTATCCCCACCTGTTCGAGCCACTCGACCTCGGCCACACCACCCTGCGCAATCGGGTGGTCATGGGCTCCATGCACACCGGCCTGGAGGACCGGGCCTGGGACACCAACAAGCTGGCCGCCTACTTCGCCGAGCGCGCCCGCGGCGGTGTCGGCCTGATCATCACCGGCGGCTACGCCCCCAACCGCACCGGCTGGCTCGCGCCGTTCGGCGGCAAGCTGACCACCAAGTCCGAGGCCTACCGCCACCGCCGGATCACCAAGGCGGTGCATGCCGAGGGCGGCAAGATCGCCATCCAGATCCTGCACGCGGGTCGCTATTCCTACATGCCGACCAGCGTGTCGGCCTCGGCGGTGAAGTCGGCGATCAACCCGTTCAAGCCGCGCGCGCTCTCGGCCAAGGGCATCGAGAACACCATCGACGACTACGCCCGCTGCGCCGAACTGGCCAAGTTCGCCGGCTACGACGGCTGCGAGATCATGGGCGGTGAGGGCTATTTCATCAACCAGTTCCTCGCACCGCGGGTGAACAAGCGCACCGACAAGTGGGGCGGCACCGCCGAGAACCGGCGCAGGCTGCCGGTGGAGATCGCCAAGCGCATCCGCGCCGCCGTCGGCCGCGACTTCATCATCGTGTTCCGGCTGTCGATGGCCGAGCTGGTGGAGAAGGGCCAGACCTTCGACGAGATCATCGCCCTGGCACAGGAATTGGAGGCCGCGGGCGTCGATATCCTCAACACCGACATCGGCTGGCACGAGGCGCGGGTGCCCACCATCGTCACCTCGGTGCCGCGCGCGGCGTTCGTGGAGTTCACCGCCAAGGTCGCCCGCCGGGTGAACATCCCGGTCTGCGCGTCGAACCGGATCAACATGCCCGAGATCGCCGAGGAGATCCTCACCCGCGGCGACGCGGCGCTGATCTCGCTGGCCCGGCCGCTGCTGGCCGATGCCGAATGGGCCAACAAGGCCCAGGGCGACCGCGCCGACGAGATCAACACCTGCATCGCCTGCAACCAGGCCTGCCTCGACCACGCCTTCGGCAACAAGAAGGTGTCGTGCCTGGTCAACCCGCGTGCCGGCAACGAGACCACGCTGCAGCTGCTGCCGACCCGGCGCGCCAAGCGGTTCGCGGTGGTCGGCGCCGGTCCGGCCGGGCTCTCGGCCGCGGTGAGCCTGGCCGAGCGCGGCCATCACGTCGACCTGTTCGAGGCCGACGACAAGATCGGCGGCCAGTTCGACATCGCCCGCCGCATCCCCGGCAAGGAGGAGTTCGACGAGTCGATCCGCTACTTCCGCCGCAAGATCGAGCTCACCGGCGTCACCCTGCACCTGCAGAAGCGGGTCACCGCCGACGAGCTGATCGCGGGCGAGTACGACTCGGTGGTGCTGGCCACGGGCGTGCGCCCGCGCATCCCCGACATCCCCGGCATCGATCACCCGATGGTGCTGTCCTACGCCGAGCTGGTGAAGGAGGCGAAGCCGGTCGGCAAGAAGGTCGCGGTGATCGGCGCGGGCGGCATCGGCTACGACGTGAGCGAATTCCTCACCGTCGAAGGGCATCCCACGCTCAAGCTCGACGAGTGGAAGGAGGAGTGGGGTGTGGACTCCGAGGACGAGCAGGTCCGCGGTCAGCTCAAGCAACCCAAGCCCTCCCCCGCCGCCCGCGACGTGGTGCTGTTGCAGCGCAAGTCGACCCCGTTCGGCAAGGACCTCGGCAAGACCTCCGGCTGGGTGCACCGTGCGGCGCTCAAGGCCAAGGGCGTCGAGCAGCTCGGCGGCGTGAACTACGAGCGTATCGACGATCAGGGCCTGCACATCAGCTTCGGTGAGAAGCACGAGAAGCCGCGGGTGCTCGCGGTCGACAACGTGATCGTCTGCGCCGGTCAGGAATCGGTGCGCGAGCTGGAAGAGCCGCTGCGCGCGGCGGGTGTCGACCTGCACCTGATCGGCGGCGCCGAACTGGCCGCCGAGCTCGACGCCAAGCGGGCCATCGCCCAGGGCACCCGCCTGGCGGCGCGCCTGTAATCCCCCGACCCGGTCGTCCGACGCGAGGGACGATCGTCGCACCGCCCCGTCCACCGAACTCGCATCCGGTGGGCGGGGCGGTGCTCTGCGCGGGCCCGGACGACGCCGTGGCGCCCTCGCCCGGCGGGGACGATCGGCTACCCGGCCGCCAGGTCACGAACCAGAGCACAGAGATCCCGTCCGGCGGCTGTCCGGAACCAGGACAGATGGCCGAGCAACCAATCCTGGTAGGCGATCTCGGCATTGCGCGGTTCATCGGCGACCGTGAGGAAGTAGTCGATCTCGGAGAGCTCGTAGCCGAGGTGGACCACCGGGAGGAGCTCGGCGAGCACGGCTTGTTCGGCGGGCGCGAGCGGACGCTCGGAGCGATAGCCGTCGATCAGCGCGCGCACCTGGTCCGCACGAACGTGGGCCGCTCCACCGTCGCGCAGCGAAACCCAGTCCACCGCAGCGCGTTCGATCGCGGTGGCGAGGTCGAAGACGGCGGTGGTGCGATCGGCGAGGCCGAAGTCGAACACCGAGGTCACCTCGTCGCCGTCCCAGAGCAAGTTGGTGGCGTGCCAGTCGCCGTGCGTCCACAGCGGGCGCACCCCGGCGAGATCGACTCGCAGATCCGGTATTTCGGCGCGCCAGTCACGGTCGGCGAGGAACCGCGCGACCGCGGGGCGGCGGGCGATATGCCATTCGACGGCGCGCACGACGTCTTCGCCGTGGAGACTCGCCACGAGCGGGCGCGCCGGTCGGGCGGGGGCGTCGAAACCCGCTGCGGCCAGGTGCATTCGGGCGAGCATCGCGCCGGCGGCCGTCGCATCGCCGGGCGCGCGGTACGGGGTCCAGGAGAAGTCGGCGCGATACCGGTCCTCCCCCACTCCGGCCCGGTGGACTTCGTAGACGAAGCCGGGCCCGCGGCGCACCGATGCGGCCACGCGCGATTCGGCAGCGGGCCGGGCCTGCCTTTCCCGTGGTCGTCCACCGGCTCCGGGCGCGATGTCGTCCGGGTGGGGATCGGGCGCAGATTCGGCCGCTCGCACACCGACGGACCGGACGCCCAGGGTTGCCCGGACGTCGGGCACCGGAATGCCCCCGGCCCGCAAGTGCGCCATGAATCGATGTTCCTCGGCCAGCGCGGCCAGGTCACGAAGGTTCAGCGGCAGGCGCTTCACGACGACCCGCGCACCGTCACGCAACCGCACGCCCACCGTCGACGACAGCGGACGCGCACTGCGCCACTCGATCCCGGCGGGCTCGGGTCCGCCCCAGGTCGCGGCGACCGCCCGGCTGACCTCGTCCTCGGTCAGCGGCGGCCAGGTCGGCGCGGCGGTCGGCGCGTCGCCCATCCCGAACACCCGCGGTCCGGTCACGACAGGCACGCCCTGGTCGGTCGGGCTTGGTCGGCAGAGCGGGCGCGCGGCGGCTCGGTGACTCGCGGGGGCGCTTCCCGATCGGCCCGGCGGTTCGGTGATTCGGTCGTCATCGCGGAGATCAGCCTAGGGCCAGCGGGCGCCCGCGCGGTCGACGTGGCCGCCGCCCGGCCGAGCCCGATCCCCTAAGCTCCCCCGTGTGAGCTTGCCCTCCCCCACTGCAGACAATCGTGCCGTCGTCACCGGCGCGTCCTCCGGAATCGGCACCGCGTTGGCCGCCGAGCTGGCCGGGCGCGGTTACTCGTTGATCCTGGTCGCGCGGCGCGGTGAGATCCTCACCGAGCTGGCCCAGCGGCTGACGCTGGCGCACGGGATCACCGCCGAGGTGCGCGCGGTCGACCTCGCCGATCGGACGCAGCGGGCGAGCCTGGTCGACGAACTGGCCGTGCGCGACATCGCGATCCTGTGCAACAACGCCGGCATCGCCACCTTCGGACCGGTCGCCGAGCTGGACTTCGCCTACGAGCGGGCGCAGATGGAACTCAACGCGACCGCCGTGCACGATCTGACCCTGGCCGTGCTGCCGGGCATGATCGAGCGCAAGGCCGGCGGCATCCTGATCAGCGGCTCGGCCGCGGGCAATATGCCGATCCCGAACAACGCCACCTACGCCGCGTCCAAGGCGTTCGCCAACACCTTCTCCGAGTCGCTGCGCGGCGAGCTCAAGGGCACCGGCGTGAACGTCACCCTGCTGGCGCCCGGCCCGGTGCGCACCGAGACCCCGGCCCCCGAGGACGCCTCGATCGTGGACAAGATGGTCCCCGACTTCCTCTGGGTCTCCTCCGAGTACACCGCCAAGGTGTCCATCGACGCGCTGGCCCGCAACAAGATGCGCATCGTGCCCGGCCTGATCAGCAAGGGCATGAGCGTCGCGGGCAACTACGGTCCCCGCGCCGTGACCGCTCCGATCGCGGGCGCCTTCTACAAGAAGCTGGGCAGCTGATCGTCCCCTGACGGGTTGCGCGTCAGCAACCCGTCAGGAAGCGGCGCCGGGTGGTCAAGGACCCGTCAACATCGAGTTCAGCGGCCCACCAACGGCGTAGTCCTGGAATCGGCCCCGCCATCGGAACGCGGGGGCGTCCCCAGGAGACCACCGTGACGTTGCTCGAGATCTTCCCCTCGTTGCGCGCGACCACCGTGCCGCGGCTCGACCCCGCGGTCTGGCCGGCCGACACGCACTACGACCAGGACGGCCGGATCACCCTCGGCGCGGTCGCCCTCGCCGATATCGCCGACGAGTTCGGCACCCCCGCGCACGTGGTCGACGAAGCCGAGGTGCGCGAACGCTGCCGCGCCTACCGCAAACACTTCCCCGACGCCGAGATCGTCTACGCGGGCACCGCGCTCATGGTCGGCGCGGTGGCGCGCTGGGTCGTCGAGGAGGGCCTGTCGGTGCAGGTCGGGTCCGCCGGTGAGTTGTCGGTCGCGCTGGCCGCCGGGATCGAGCCGCGCCGGATCGTGCTGCACGGCAACGGCAAGACCTTCGACGAACTGAAGACCGCCGTCGGCTGCGGCGTCGGTCGCATCGTCGTCGGCTCGCTCACCGAGATCACGCTGCTGGCCGCGCTGGCCACCGCCCCCCAACAGGTTCTGCTGCGCGTCGCCACCGGTATCGATGTGCCCGGCAGTCCGGAATTCGGGTTCCCGCTCGGTAGCGCTTCGCTCGAGACCGCGGTCGCCAGGATCGCGGCCCAACCGCATCTGCGGCTCATCGGCCTGCACTGCCACCTCGGCGCGCAGATCCACAATCCGGACCACTACGGCGAGGCGATCCGCCGCATGATCGGCGAGCTGGCCTGGATCGACGCCGAGTACGGCATGGTGCTGACCCACCTCGACATCGGCGGCGGGCATGCGGTGGCCTACCGCAGCGGCGACGCCGAGCTGAACCTGCGCGAGCTCGCCGACATCCTCGACGACGCGCTGGACGCCGCCTGCGCGCGCCACCGGTTTCCGCGGCCCGCGATCACCATGGAGCCCGGCCGCGCGATCGTCGCGCGGGCCGGCGTCACGCTGTATCGGGTGCTGTCGGTCACCGAGACCGCCGAGGGCGGGCATCGGGTGATCGTCGACGGCGGCGGCGGCTGTGGCGGGCAGGGCCGTGGCCACGGTGGGGCGCTGGTGGTCAACCGACACCCCACCGGCGCGCAGATGACCGCATCGGTCGCGGGCAGGCACAGCGAGACCGGTGAACTCCTCGCCACCGAGGTGCGGCTGCCCGCCGACCTGCGGCCGGGCGAGGTGCTCGCACTGCCGTGCACCGGGGCCTATCACCACGGGCTGGCCTCGACCTACAGCACCGTCGGCAGGCCGCCGATCATCGCAGTCGCCGCAGGGCGGACCACGCAGCTGCTGCGCCGCGAGACCACCGCCGACCTGCTGATGCGCGAACTCGGCTGACGCCTCGCGCCGGGCGCCGTCCGGGCTGGTGGCGACGCCCGCCCCACGCCTAGGATCAGACATGTCGGGGAAATCGAACAAAACCGACCCACGGTGTGCTCGTCCGGTGACCGGTGCACCGGAAGAGGCAGCCATGAAGACCGACACGAAACATCAGCCAGGCATTCGCCGACTGTTCCTTGGTCTCGCGGTAGCAGGTGCGACCCTCACCCTTGCGCCGGCGGTGGCGGCACCCGTCATCGCCGCACCCGCCACCACCGCAGGCGTGGCGCTGACCGAGTATCCGCGCTGCGACGACTGGAACAACCGCCACGGGGACTACTGCGACCGCGACCGCGGCCACCGCTGTGACAACGACTGGTACGGCCGCAACCACTGGAACGACCGCAACGGGGACTACTGCGACCGCGGTCGCGGTGGCGGCCACAACAATGGGTTCCCCTGGGGATGGTTCGGCAGCAGCTGAGCCGCATCGCTCCCACATCGCGCGGCCGGAACCGACTGCCGACCGTGCGATAGCCGGCGCTCCGCTACCGGCGCCGGGTACCGAAGATACTGCGGCTGATCTCCCGACCAGCCGCGCTGGCCGCTGACCGCAGGAAACTCTTCACCGCCGGATTCTTCATGATCCACTCGGCCGCCGAATCCTCCTCCGGCCGCGCCCGTCCCGGCGCCTGCGGCGCGGGCGGGGCCGGATCGGCGGCGGCCACGCTGGCCAGCAGCATCTCGTAGGCCGATTCACGGTCGATGCTCTGTCCGTACTTGCCCTGCAGGGGACTCGACAGCGCCTTGGACTTGATCGTCTCGTCACCGATGGTGTCCATCAGCGAGCGCGGCGGCACGATCTTGGTCCAGGCCACCGGGGTCGGCGCGCCCTTCTCCGAGAGCACCGTGACCACGGCCTCCCCGGTGCCCAGCGAGGTCAGCGCCTCCTCCAGGTCGTACACCGTCGACTTGGGGTAGGTGCGCACCGTCTTCGACAGCGCTTTCTGATCGTCGGGGGTGAACGCGCGCAGCGCGTGCTGGACCCGCGCGCCGAGCTGGGACAGCACCGGATTCGGGATGTCGGTGGGCAGCTGGGTGCAGAAGAACACCCCGACGCCCTTGGACCGGATCAGCTTCACCGTCTGCTCCACCTGCTGCAGGAACGCCTTGGACGCCTCGGCGAACAGCAGGTGCGCCTCGTCGAAGATGAAGACCAGCTTGGGCTTGTCGACGTCACCCACCTCGGGCAGCGTCTGGAACAGATCGGCGAGCACCCACATCAGGAAGGTGGAGAACAGCACCGGTCGCGCCGCCTGCTGACCGAGTTCGAACAGCGTGATCACGCCCTGCCCGCCCGCGGTGCGCAGCAGATCGGCGGGATCGAGTTCGGGCTCGCCGAAGAACGTGTCGCCGCCCTCGGCTTCCAGATTCACCAGCGACCGCAGGATCACCCCCGCCGTCTGCGCCGAGACACCGCCGATGCCCTTGAGGTCGTCCTTGCCCTCGGGACTGGTCAGATGGGTGATCACCGCGCGCAGGTCCTTCAGATCCAGCAGCGCCAGGCCGCGCTGGTCGGCCCAGTGGAAGATCAGGCCGAGCGTGGATTCCTGGGTGTCGTTGAGACCGAGCACCTTGCTGAGCAGGATCGGGCCGAACGAGGAGATGGTCGCCCGGATCGGCACGCCGATGCCCCCGGTGCCGAGCGAGACGAACTCGGTGGGAAACCCGCTCGGCGCCCAGTCGGCGGCACCGGTTTCGGCGGCCCGCGCCTTGATCTTGTCGTTGTCCTGGCCCGGTTCGCTCAGCCCCGACAGGTCGCCCTTGACGTCGGCCATCACCACGGGAACGCCCGCCCGGGACAGCTGTTCGGCGATGCCCTGCAGCGTCTTGGTCTTACCGGTGCCGGTGGCGCCGGCGACCAGGCCGTGGCGGTTCATCATCCGCAGCGGAATGCGCACGCGCGCAGCGGGATCGGTCACACCGTCGACCATCACCGTACCGAGCTCGAGCGCGGGTCCGTCGAAGGCGTAACCCGCCGCGATCTGCGCCGCCGCACCGGACGCCGCCTGCGCCGGTTCGGCACTGGACGCGGCGGCTTCCCGCTCGGCGGCCTCCGCGGCCGCGGCCGCCTCCGCGGCGACCCGCGCCGCCTCCTCGGCCGCCTTGCGTGCCGCTGCCGCCTTTTCCTGGGGGGTGGTCATTCGCGCGTCCTCCGTTTGGTCACAACTGCCGTACGCAAGAAATGCTCGAAACGTCTGCGGGGAATTCCAAGCAAACTGTATCGCCCGTTAGGGTGGCTCAGGTGTCAGACAAACTCTTGGTCTGGATGGATTGCGAGATGACGGGGCTCCGTCTCGACAGCGACAAGCTGATCGAGATCGCCGCGCTCGTGACCGACAGCGACCTGAACATTCTCGGTGACGGTGTCGACATCGTCATCCACGCCGACGACGCCGCGCTGGCCTGCATGCCACCGGTCGTCGCCGAGATGCACGCGAAATCCGGTCTCACCGAAGAGGTTCGGCGCTCGACCGTGACCCTCGAGCAGGCCCAGGCCGAGGTACTCGACTACATCCGCCAGTACGCGCCCACCGCGCGCACGGTGCCGCTGTGCGGCAACTCGATCGCCACCGACCGTGGCTTCATCGCGCGCGACATGCCCGAACTCGACGAGCACCTGCACTACCGGATGGTCGACGTGAGCTCGATCAAGGAACTGTGCCGCCGCTGGTACCCGCGTATCTACTTCGGGCAGCCGGAGAAGGGTCTGGCACACCGCGCCCTGGCCGACATCAAGGAATCCATCCGCGAGCTCGAGTACTACCGCCGCACCGCGTTCGTGCCGCTGCCCGGCCCGTCCACCACCGAGATCGCGGCCGTCGCCGAAGCGGTCACCGAGGCCATCGATGTCACCGGATCAAGCCCCCGACCAGCGGATTAGGGCCTGACGCCCGAAACACGCTAGTATCTACGGCGCCGGTGATTCACCGGTGATGGTGAGTGTAGTTCAGTTGGTAGAGCACCAGGTTGTGATCCTGGCTGTCGCGGGTTCGAGTCCCGTCACTCACCCCGAGAAGGAAAGCCCGGTCCACGAGGACCGGGCTTTCCGCGTTTTCCGGTATCCCCTGTCACAGTCCCCGCCGCACCGTCGTCGTCTCGGTGGACCACCGAGAGAACTGAGGAATTCGACCATGGGAATCGACGAACTGCGCGGCACCGTCCGGGGCGCCGTGCTGCTGCCGGGTGACGCGGGCTTCGAACAGGCCGCCCGGCCGTGGAACGTGGCGGTGACCCAATCGGTCGGCGCCGTCGTCACGGCCACCGACGCCGAGGACATCGCCGCCACGGTCGGCTGGGCCCGGCGCGCGGGCCGCACGGTGGTGACCCAGCCGACCGGCCACGGTGCCACCGGCGACATCGACGACGCCGTCCTCCTGCGCACCGGCGCGCTCGACGACATCGCGATCGACCCGGTGCGGCGACGGGCCCGGGTCGGGTGCGGCGCCCAGTGGGGCCGCGTGCAGGCCGCCGCGGCGGCGCACGGGCTGTCGGGCCTGGCGGGCAGCAATCCCGTCGTCGGCGTGACGGGGTACACCCTGGGCGGCGGGTTCGGCTGGCTGGCCCGTGCGCACGGCTGGGCGTCGAACGCGGTCCGCGCGTTCGACATCGTCGACGCCGAGGGCGTGCGCGGCCTGGTCGACGCCGAATCCGACCCCGACCTGTTCTGGGCGCTGCGCGGCGGCGGTGGCGACTTCGCGATCGTCACCGCGCTCGAGTTCGATCTCGTCGAGCTGCCCCGGCTCTACGGCGGCCGGGTGAGCTGGTCGGCCGAGCGCACCCACGAGGCGTTCGCGCTGTTCACCGCGCTCACCACCGACGCGCCCCCGGAACTGTCGGTGTGGCTGCAGCGCTATCAACTGCCGGGCGCGGCGCCCACGGTCGCCATCGACTTCGCCTACCTCGGCGAGCCTGCCGACGGCCGCGCGCTGACTCGCGGCCTCGACGCGCTGCCGGGCGCGCTCGCCGACACCAGGGCGGCGATGACGGCCGACCAGCTCGGCACCATCACCGCCGAGCCGACCGATCCGAGCCCCTCGCTCTCGCGGGGCGAACTGCTCACCGATCTCGGCGACGCGGTGGTGAAGACCCTCGTCGACGCACCGGTGGCGCCCCTGCTCAATATCCAGATCCGCGGCCTCGGCGGAGCACTCGCCGAGGCCGCTCCGCACGACGGCGCGCGCGGACCGGTCACCGAGCCGTACGCGCTCTATCTCCTCGGACTGGGCCTGCCGCACCTGGTCGACGACGTCACCGCCGGGTTCGCCGCGATCCTCGACCAGCTCGGCCCGCACCGCACCGGCGCCAAGCCCTACACCTTCCTCGCGCCCGGCGAGTCGGCGAGCGCGGCGTTCGACGAGGCGACGCTGGCCCGGCTGCGCCGGATCAAGCGCGACCGTGACCCGCATCAGGTGCTGCGGGCCAATTTCCCGGTCCTGGCGTGACGCTAGCGGGCGGCGGCGCGGCTCGCCCGGTGCCTGCGGACCGCCGAGCGGTTCGCGCATGCCGGGCTGCAGAAGCGCTGCCGCCCGTTGCGCGAGGTGTCGGCGTACACGCGCGCGCAGTCCTGCGCGGCGCAGCCGCCGAGGCGGTCCATGCCGAGCCCGGTCAGATGCAGCGCGGTGCCGACGGTGATGAGCGCCGCGATCTGCCGGTCGGTGGCGACGCCGGGGTCGCGGAAATGCAGGTGCCAGCCGTCGCCGGCGTGGTCGGTCAGCCGGGGCGCGGCGGCGTACTCGCCCAGCAAGGTGTTCAGCAACGCGGCGCGGTCGGCGGGATCGACGCACTCGACCACGCGGCGCCAGCGCGTCAGAAACGCCGTCACGGACGTCAGATCGGCGTCGGTGGGCGGCGTGGACAGCACCAGTCCGGCCGCCGCGCAGCGTCGCCCCAGTTCGGCCGCGCTGTCGCACGGCCGGTTGAGCAGGTCGACCCCGAGCTGCACCGGCTCTCGCCCGTAATGGTTGTAATGCATAATGCCATTACATCAGACTCGAAGCATGACCAGCCATCCCACCCACACCTGGCGGATCGAGTCCTGCCACCGCACCAGCGAGGGTCTCGTCGCCTACCAGCGGTGCCGCTGCGGCGCGCGCCGGGTCGTCGTCGGCGATCCCGGCGTCAGCATCTCCGGCGAACTGCGCGGCAACGACGACGGGCTCGCAGCGACCGCCTAGCGACTCCGGGCAGCGCCATGACGAACATCACGTTTGCCCGCTACACTCTGGACCACTGCCCAGATGTGGGGCATCTCTCGTCAGCGTTCGACCGGAAAGACCACTTGATGAAGCGTTCCACCGTCGTCGCGGCCTTCGCGGCCGCCACCGCGCTCGGCCCGATCGCGGGGACCGCGGCGGCCGAGTCGCCCGGCCTGCCCCTGTCCCCGTATGTCGCCGCCGCACCGACGGCCACCGGCGATTTCGGCCTGCCCAGCGACAAGCCCGAGTCGGGGTCGGCGCAGAGCGGCTCCACCACCGGCGTCGAGACCACCGGCTCTTCCGGCACCGGCTCGGCCGGCCTGCCCAACCTCGACCGGCTGCTGTTCGGCGGCCGCATCCTCTGCGGTGCGCTCGGCAGCGCGCTGGCCGTCGCCGGCGAGGCGATGATGGACTGCGCCGACCTGCCGACACCCGCCTGAACCACCCCGTTCACGCACGAAGGGCCACCGGAAACCTCCGGTGGCCCTTCGCTTTTCGCGCGGATCAGGCGACGTCGGCGTTGCCCGCCTTCCATTCCGGCCACGGGATGTTCCAGTCCCCGAGACCGTCGACACCGGACAGGGTGCCGCCGACGGTGTTCTTCACGATGGTGATGTCACCACGCTTGGCGTTCTCGTACACCCAGCGGGCGTTGGCCGGGCTGAGGTTCAGGCAGCCGTGGCTGGCGTTGGAGTAGCCCTGCTGCCCCACCGACCACGGCGCGGAGTGGAAGAAGATGCCGCTGTAGGAGATTCGCGTCGCGTAGTCGACCGGGGTGCGGTAGCCGTCCGGCGAGTTCACCGAGACGCCGTAGGTCGAGGAGTCCATGATGATCTTCTCGTGCCGGTCGCTGACGATGTAGATGCCGTTGTCGGTGGGCGTGGAGTCCTTACCCATCGAGGTCGGCATGGTCATGATCACCTGACCGTTGCGTTCCACCGTCACCTGGTGGGTGTTGTCGTCGGCGGTGAAGATCTGCGCGTCGCCCACGGTGAAGAACGAGTGGATGTTGTCCTGGCCGTACAGCCCCTTGCCGAGGTCCTTGCCGTAGACGTTCACATCGATCGTCACCTTGGTGCCCGGTGCCCAGAAATGCTCTGGGCGCCAGCGCACTTCGCGGTTGTTCACCCAGTAGAAGGCGCCCTCGACCGCGGGCTCGGTGGTGATCTTGATGGCGTCCTGCGCGGCCCGGCGATCGGGAATGTTCTCGTCGAACTGGATGGCCACCGGCTGACCGATGCCGACCACCTCGCCCTCGCCGGGGAGCAGGTACGGCTTGGTCTGGCTGTTCGGCGAGCTCGTGGTGAAGCTGAGCGTCGTCGAGTTCACGCCGCCCAGACCCATCGCGGAGGCCGTCAGCTTGTAGGTCTTGCCGTAGCCGAGCACCTCACTGGTCGCCCAGGAACGGCCGTCGGCGGCCAGCTGGCCCGCGACCGGGCGCCCCTCCTTGTTCGTGAGCGTGACCTCGGTGAACTTGCCGTCCTCGACCTGGAAGGCCATCGGCATACCGGGCGAGACGCCGACCTGGCCGTCCTTGATCGTGGACACCAGCTTCGGCTTGATGAGTTCGGTGATCGGGTTGCGGTCGATCGCCACCTCGACCCCCGCGCCCTCAGCCGCCGAGCAAGCGGACGCGCCGAGCGCGAAAACCGCCAGCAACGCCACCGGAACGATCGTCCGCAGCGACCGATGTCGCCCCCGAGTCTTACCCATGTCAACCCCGTTTCCGTACCGACGCAATAACTGTGTGCGCCGCAGATCCCATCGACGCCTATCGCTCGTGCCATCCGCGTCGACGGGGGCGGTCGAGATCGTCGTCCCGCCATTCTGCCAGCCCGCCCGGTCGCCACCAACGGGAAAGCCCCCGCGACACGACCAAGTCACAATCGTTAGATACGCCGCGGGGCCTCCGCCGTTAACAACCCGAAGAGTGCAGCATTGTTGCTGGTCAGAGCCCGATTTCACTTTCCGGCCCGAAGCCTGTTAATGTTTGTTCCGCACCGGAGAGCGGGGCTGAGGGAGACACCGAGAGGTTCTCTCCCAGAGTCGCGGTCCGAGCAAACCAAGCGCCATTAGCTCAATTGGCAGAGCAGCTGACTCTTAATCAGCGGGTTCGGGGTTCGAGTCCCTGATGGCGCACAACAGACCGCATCCCGGCAGTTACCGAAACTGCCGGGATGCGGTCTTTCTACGTCCGGTCGTCTGTCCGGTAACGGTCACGAGGTCGTTATCGAACCGCCATGGACAGCGGCCCATCACATCACAGCAGTCACGATCCGGACAGGCTGGAGCTGCGCAAACGCTCGCCAAACCCGATTTCCGCAAACTTTTTCTGTGACGCGCGGCACATCTTTCGAGGCGGCAAACTCCCTGCGTAGATAACGATTCCGCAACTGCGCAGGGAACCGACCAAGATCGGCAGCGTTTGCCGTTCAGGTCTCGTTCACCTTCTGTTAACCCACCGTGACCATTCTGCAATCAGGTCACAAACAGACCTGCGGTTTGGTTAGCCCCGGAGTATCCAACTTCGAAGAGCACGAGAACCGAACAGCGCGTGGTCTCCCCGCAGCCAGCTGTGGAGCACCGTGCGACGCGCGGACCGCCATCGAGCGTCCGACCTCCTGACAGCGTCGCACATTCCCATACAGACAGAAACAACACATCGCCTGACCGGCGTGCGCCGCTGCGTGCGCTGCGCGATCCACCGCGCCTCCCCACCGGGGCCTGCGGTCGCCAGACAGAGATGAAGGAACAGAACAGCAATGCTCAACAAAGACAAGCTCAGCACCGTTATCGGCCGTCGTTCGCGCCGTGAGGCGTTCACCGTGGCGGTCGCCGCGGTCGGTCTGGTCGCCGTAGCCGCGTCCTCCGCCGTCTCCTTCGCCGACGACAGCGTTCCCGAGCGTGCTGCCATGGTCGTCGAGCAGGCGGAGAGCATCCCCGCCGTCGGCGCCGCCCCCGCCATCCAGGCGATCCCCGCCCCGGCCCCCGCGCCGGAGGCCGCCCCGGCCCCCGCGCCCGCTCCCGAGGCCGCCCCGGCCCCGATGCCCGAGCCGGCTCCCCCCGTGTACCCGGACAACCTGGACGGCTGGATCCGCCAGGCCCTCGACATCATGGCCGCCAAGGGCATCCCCGGCACCTACGAGGGCATCCACCGCAACATCATGCGCGAGTCGACCGGTAACCCCCAGGCGATCAACCTGTGGGACTCCAACGCCGCGATGGGCATCCCTTCCAAGGGCCTGCTCCAGGTGATCGACCCGACCTTCGCCGCGTACCACGTCGAGGGCACCCCCTTCGACGTCTGGAACCCGGTGTCCAACATCGTGGCGGCCTGCAACTACGCGGCGCACCGCTACGGCTCGATGGACAACGTCAACAGCGCCTACTGAGCCACCTGACGGATCAACGCCCGTGCCCCGGTCATCGCCCGACCGGAGCGCGGGCGTTCGTCGTAGAATCGCCCCCGTGCCAGACAGCGCCGATCAGGCACCCGATCACGCGCATTCCGACGCGGCCACCGCGAGCCGCGTCGCCAAGGCCCGCAGGCTGGCCGCCTACCTCTGGGACCGCGATATCCGCGGTGCCGAGCTGCTCGCCCTGCCCGCGGCCACCCTGCGCAAGCTGGCCAGGGCCGCCGACACCAACCCGCCGAGCACCGGCGAGACCTGGCAGGTGGTCGCCGACCTGCTCGAGCAGAAGGACGCGTGGGCGGCCCGCAATCCCGGGCACGCCGCCGCGGTCCGCGCCAACGCCGACGAGAAGCTGCTGTGGGTGAAGCCGCCCGTCACCCCGTGGACGACGGGGTCCTGAGCCACGCCGTCAGGACACGACGAGACCGATCGCGAGCGCGACCATGATCACCGCGATCACCGAATCGAGCACCCGCCACGCGATCGGCCGCGCGAACAGCGGCCCGAGGCGGCGCGCGCCGTATCCCAGCGCCAGGAACCAGCCGATGCTGGCGAGCATCGCTCCCCCGGCCAGGAACCAGCGGTCCGGGCTCGCGTAGGTGCTCGCGAAGGAGCCGAGCAGCACCACGGTGTCCAGGTACACGTGCGGGTTGAGCCAGGTCAGAGCCAGACAGGTGAGGACCGAGGCACCGACGGCCACCGAGGCGCCCGCCGCGTCGGCGATCAGCGCCGACGAACTCAGCGCCCGCCGCGCCGCCAGCACCGCGTAGCCGAACAGGAACGCCGCCCCCGCGCACCTGGCCACCGTGAGCACCGCCGGCACCGCCTCGACGACGGTCCCGAAGCCCGCGACCCCGGCCGCGATCAGGACGATGTCGGACACGGCGCAGACCGCGATCACCGGCAGCACATGCTGCCCGCGCACGCCCTGGCGCAGCACGAACGCGTTCTGCGCGCCGATCGCCACGATGAGGGAGAGCCCGAAGCCCAATCCGGAGAGGGCGGCCAGTGCCGCGGAGGATGCCGTCACGTCGTTCGACGTTAAGAGGACATCAATTTTCAGGCCAGCTAATGATTCTTCACTACCATTAGAATTTCTTACATGGATCTGCAGCTGGACCAGTTGCGCGCGCTCGACGCGGTGCTCACCGAGGGCACCTTCGAGGCGGCGGCGCGGCGGTTGACCGTCACCCCATCGGCGATCAGCCAGCGGATCAAGGCGCTCGAGGAAGCCGCGGGCCGCATCCTGGTGCAGCGCTCGAAACCGGTGCGCGCCACCGAATCCGGGCTCGCGGTGCTGCGCTTGGCCCGGCAGGTGGAACTGCTCGCCGCCGACACCGCCCGCGAGCTCGGCGACGTCGACCGGCCCGCCGGGCGGCCGGCGCGGATCCCGATCGCCGTCAACGCCGATTCGCTGGAGACCTGGGTGATGCCCGCCCTGGCGAGGGTGGGCGACCAGATCTGCTTCGAACTGCATCGCGAGGACGAGGAACACACCACGCGACTGCTGCGCGACGGCACCGTGATGGCGGCGATCACCTCGACCGCGACGCCCGTCCAGGGCTGCAAGGTCGTCGCGCTCGGCGCCATGCGCTACCAGTCGCTGGCGACGCCGGATTTCGTCGCGGACTGGTTCCCCGACGGCGCGCGCCCCGGCTCGTACGCGCACGTGCCGATGATCCAGTTCGACCGCAAGGACGATCTCCAGTTCCGCCACGTCGGCCGCCGGTCGACCCTGCCGATCGACCCGCCGATGCATTTCGTGCCGTCGTCGAACGCCTTCGGCGACGCGGTGCGCCTGGGCATGGGCTGGGGCATGCTGCCCGACCTGCAGACCGAAAAGGAGAGGGCCGAGGGCACACTCGTCAATATCGACGGCCGTGCCCACATCGACGTCCCGCTCTACTGGCAGCAGTGGAAGCTCGACTCCCCCGCGCTGGGCAAGACCGCGGCGGCCATCGTGGCGGCCGCCGCGGACAAGCTGATCCAGCCGGTGCGGTGATCTCGAACCGTCACGTGGCCCTCGTCAGACCTTCTTCACCACACTGGACTTCAACTGCATCGGTCCGATGCCGTCTACCTTGCAGTCGATGTCGTGATCACCGACGCCCTGCACCAGGCGGATGTTGCGCACCTTGGTGCCCGCCTTGATGCCGGTCGGACTGCCTTTGACCTTGAGGGTCTTGACCACCGTCACGGTGTCGCCGTCGGCGAGCACATTGCCGACGGCGTCGCGGATCACGTCGGCACCGGCGTCGTCGGCACCGGCGGGCGACCACTCGTTGGCACACTCCGGGCACACCAGCAGGGCGCCGAGCTCGTAGGTGTATTCGCAGGAACAGGCGGGACAGGGCGGCAGCGAATCGCTCATCGGTATTCCTTCGGGGAGATCAAGCGGCGGAGAGGAATTCGACGAGGACCCGGTTGATCTCGTCGGGCTGTTCGAGGTAGCCGTAGTGCCCGCACCGTTCGATCTCGGCATAGCGGGCGCCGGGGATAGCCTCGGCGACCTCGCGGCAGAACCGCGCGGGCACCATCTGGTCGTCGGCGAATCCGACGACCAGGCTGGGCACGGTGATCCCCCGGTAGGCCTCGCGGCGGTCCTGGGAGCGGTCCATCCCCAGCTGGGCGCGGGTGCCGGGAGTGCCCTTGCCCGAGGTGAATTCGAAGATGTCGAGCCACTCCTGCGCCTTGGCCGGGTCGGCCAGGGTGTGCGGGGACAGGTTCAGCATCGCCTTGACCGCGGCCGCGTACTCCGGGGGCAGCGCGATCCCCTTGTCGAACAACGCCTGTTCGCCGCGGTTGAGGGTGCTCGACACCGGGTGCGGCCGCGCGGTGGCCGCGAACATGACGGCCTTGCCCAGCAGTTCGGGACGGGCCAGCGCGAGCTCGGCCACCACCCGCGACCCCATCGACGTCCCGACCACGTGCGCGGGTGCGCCCAGGTGCTCGATCAGGGCGGCGGTATCGCCGACCAGATCGGCCATGGTGATCCCCGCCGCCGACTCCGAGGACGGCGCGATCCCCCGATTGTCGACCGTGACGACCCGAAAGCCTGCCCCGACCAGGGCGGGCACCTGATACGTTCGCCAGACCCGGCCGGGGCTGCCGCTGCCCATCACGAGCAGGACCAGCGGCCCGGACCCGGTGACGTCGTAGTTGAGCTGGATGCCGTTGAGCGAGGCGAGGGGCATATTTCTCCTGTTAGCCTGTTTGCTAAAGTTAGAAAACACCATACCGCCACGGCAGGACGGGGTTCACCACGGTGCCAGGATTGAGCAGGCCGCTGTACCAGATGAAGGCCGACTTCTTCAAAACCCTCGGCCATCCGGTCCGTATCCGGGTGCTGGAGTTGCTCAGCGAGCGCGAACACGCGGTCTCGGAGATGCTGCCCGAGGTCGGCGTCGAGGCGGCGAACCTGTCTCAGCAGCTGGCCATCCTGCGCCGGGCCGGCCTGGTGACCGCGCGACGCGAGGGACTGTCGGTGACCTACGAACTCACCTCGCCGCGCGTGAAGGAGCTGCTGATCGTAGCTCGCGCGATCCTGACCGGCGTAGTGGCCGGGCAGGCGGAACTCCTCGAGAACCCCGAGTCCACCGTGGCCTGACCCACCCGCTCCCCACCGGGCCACCTCCACCCACTGATTGCACATTTTCTAAATTAGACACCTAGCAAGTTGACAAGGAGAACACCCGTGACCGCGAGCTCCGCGCCGATGACGGTTCCCACCGACCACCCGGCCATCCTGCGCTGGGTCGACGAGATCGCCGACCTGACCACGCCCGACCGCGTGGTCTGGTGCGACGGGTCCCGCGACGAATGGGATCGGCTGACCGACGAACTCGTCGAGAAGGGCACCTTCGTCCGGCTCACCGGCAAGCCCAACTCCTTCTGGTGCGTCTCCGACCCGGACGACGTCGCCCGTGTCGAGGACCGCACCTTCATCTGCTCCGCCGACCCCGCCGACGCCGGCCCGACCAACAACTGGGTCGATCCCGTCGACATGCGCACCGTCATGACCGAGCACTACCGCGGCGCGATGACAGGTCGCACGATGTATGTCATCGGCTTCTGCATGGGCCCGCTCGACGCCGCCGAACCGAAGTTCGGTGTGCAGATCACCGACTCACCGTATGTGGCGGTGTCGATGCAGATCATGACCCGCTCGGGCACGCCGGTCTGGGAAAAACTCACCGGCGACACCGACTTCGTCCAGTGCCTGCATTCGGTCGGAGCGCCGCTCGGTGCGGGCCAGGCCGACGTGCCGTGGCCGTGCGACAGCACCAAATACATCGCGCACTTCCCCGAATCGCGCACCATCTGGAGCTACGGCTCCGGCTACGGCGGCAACGCGCTGCTGGGTAAGAAGTGCTTCGCGCTGCGGATCGCCTCGGTCATCGGGCGCGACGAGGGCTGGCTGGCCGAGCACATGCTCATCCTCAAACTCACCTCACCGCAGGGCCGCACGCACTATGTGGCCGCGGCGTTCCCGTCCTCCTGCGGCAAGACCAATCTGGCGATGCTGGAACCCGCGCTACCCGGCTGGCAGGCCGAGACCATCGGCGACGACATCGCCTGGATGCGTTTCGGCGCCGACGGCAGGCTGTACGCGGTCAACCCGGAGGCCGGGTTCTTCGGCGTCGCGCCCGGCACCGGCGCGCGCACCAATCCCAACGCCATCGCCACCATCGACCGCGGCAACTCCCTCTTCACCAACACCGCGCTCACCGATCAGGGCGACGTGTGGTGGGAAGGACTGACGAAGCAGCCGCCCGCCCACCTCACCGACTGGCGCGGCAACGACTGGACGCCCGAATCCGGAACCCCTGCCGCGCACCCGAATTCGCGCTACTGCACCCCGATCGAGCAGTGCCCGTCGGTGGCGCCGGAGTGGAACGACCCGACCGGCGTGCCGATCTCGGCGATCTTCTTCGGCGGGCGCCGCGCGAGCACCGTGCCGCTGATCGCCGAGACCTTCGACTGGGCGCACGGCGTGTTCACCGCGTCGGTGCTGTCCTCGGAGACCACCGCGGCGGCCACCGGGGCGGTCGGCCTCGTCCGCCGCGATCCGATGGCGATGCTGCCGTTCCTCGGCTATCACGTGGGCGACTACTTCGCGCACTGGCTGCGGCTCGGCGCCGCGGCCGACGCCGCCAAGCTGCCGAAGATCTTCCAGGTCAACTGGTTCCGGCGTGATGCCGACGGGACCTTCCTGTGGCCCGGCTTCGGCGACAACGTGCGCGTGCTGAAGTGGGCGCTGGAACGCCTCGACGGCACCGCCGACGCGCAGTGGACGCCGATCGGCTACGTGCCGACCGCCGACGCGCTGGACCTGTCCGGGCTCGACGAGGCCGACCGCGCGCTGGTCGAGAAGGCGCTGGTCGTCGACGCCGCGGAGTGGGTCACCGAGACCCGGTCCATCGACGAATGGTTCGCCCGCATCGGCGGCAACCGGTTACCCGACGAACTGCGCGAGCAGCTGGCGGCACTGAAGTTGCGCCTGCTCGGCAACCGCTGACCATGCGGGCACTGCTGCCGACCTGGTCGGAGTGGAAGCCCGCCTTCCTGGCGCCGGGCACGGATCTGATGGCGGGGCTGATCGTGGCGCTGGTGGCTCTGCCGCTGGCGCTGGGATTCGGCATCAGTTCCGGGCTCGGCGCCGCCGCCGGTCTGGCGACGGCGATCGTGGCCGGCGCGCTGGCCGCCGTCTTCGGCGGCTCGCGCTTCCAGGTGTCGGGGCCGACCGGTGCGATGACCGTGGTGCTGGTGCCGATCGTGCACGAGCACGGCGCGTCCGGGGTGCTGACCGTCGGGCTGATGGCAGGTGTGCTGCTGGTGGCACTGGCCTTCGCCGGTGTCGGCCGCGCGGTGCGGTTCATGCCGGCTCCGGTGATCGAGGGTTTCACCGCGGGCATCGCGGTGGTGATCGCGCTGCAACAGTTTCCGGGCGCGCTGGGGGTGTCCGGAGCCGAGGGCGAGAAGGTCTGGCAGTCGGCCATCGACGCCGTGCGACGGTTCGTCGAGCACCCGAACGCGACCGCGCCGGTGACGGCGCTGGTGGTGGCGGTCGTGATCCTGATCGGCGGGCGGTTTCTGCCCAAGCTGCCGTTCGCGCTGGTCGCCGTCGCGGTGGCGACGGTCGTCGGTACCGTGTTCGACCTGGATCTGGCCCGGATCGGAGCGATCCCGGCCGGGCTGCCCGCACCCTCGCTGAGTTTTGTGCACGCCGACGAACTGACCACGCTGCTGTTGCCCGCGCTCGCCGTCGCCACACTGGCCGCGCTCGAATCCCTGCTGTCGGCCACCGCGGCCGATGCCATGGCCGTCGGGACCCGCCACGACCCGGACCGGGAACTGTTCGGCCAGGGACTGGCGAATATCGCCGCGCCGCTGTTCGGCGGCGTGCCCGCGACCGGTGCGATCGCCCGCACCGCGGTCAACGTGCGCTCGGGGGCGCGCACCCGGCTGGCGGCGCTGACGCACGCGGCGATCCTGGCGGGCATCGTCTACCTGGCGGCCGGGCTCGTCGCCGACATCCCGATCGCGGCGCTGGCCGGGGTGCTGCTGGCGACGACCGTGCGGATGGTGGAGACCGCGTCGCTGGCCGCGATCGCGCGCGCCTCGCGGGGCGACGCGATCGTGATGCTGGTGACCTTCCTCGTCACCGTGGCGTTCGACCTGGTCACGGCAGTGGTGATCGGTATCGGTTTCGCGCTCGTGCTCGCGGTGCGCGCGGTGGCCCGCGAGGCGAGCCTGCACCAGGTCCCACTGGACGACAGCGATCATCTCGGCGAGGAACACGACCTGCTGCGCGACCACATCGTCGCCTACCGCATCGAGGGCCCGCTGTTCTTCGCCGCCGCCCACCGCTTCCTGCTGGAGTTGTCCGAAGTCGCCGACGTGCGGGTGGTGATCCTCCGGATGTCGCGCGTCACCGCCCTTGACACCACCGGCGCCCTGGTCTTGGCCGACGCCGTCACCAAACTCCAGCACCGCCACATCACCGTCCTGATGTCCGGTCTGCGCGAAGACCACCGCACCCGCCTGGCGGCCATGGACGCCCTCCCGGCCGGCGGCGACGACGCCGTCTTCCCCGACACCGGGACCGCCATCACCTACGCCCGCCGCTTCCTGCCCACCCACCGAACCCCGTGAGCGTCCACCGCGCCGACCGGCGCTGAACCGGCTGTGCCGCCGGGCGACCCGCGAATCACGCGGAACGGGTGCGGAACTGTGCGCGGTACGCGGTCGGGGTGAGGCCGGTGGCGGCGGCGAGGTGGGTGCGCAGGTTCACCGCGGTGCCGAGGCCGCTCGCGGTGGCGACCTGTTCGACGGTGAGGTCGCTCGCTTCGAGGAGGCGCCGCGCGTGGTCGAGGCGGCGGGCGGTGAGCCAGGACAACGGGGTACAGCCGAGTTCGGCGCGGAAGCGCCGGTGCAGGGTGGCCACGCTCACACACGCGTGGGCCGCGAGATCGGTGACCGTGATCGGTTCGGTCGCATGATGTTCGGCCCACTCCACCGTCGAAGCCAGGGACGGGCCGGGGTCGCGCGGCACCGGACGGTCGATGAACTGACGCTGGCCGCCGCGGCGGTGCGCGGCGAAGACCAGGCGGCGCGCGACCGCGGTCGCGACCGCGGTCCCGTGATCACGACCGACCAGATACAGCGCCAGGTCCAGGGCCGCCGCGCTGCCGGCCGAGGTGAGGATGTCGCCGTCGTCGATGAACAGCACGGCGTCGTCGACCTCGGTGTCGGGGAAACGACGCCGGAACTCGGCGGCCCACTGCCAATGCAGGGTGACGGTGCGCCCGGCCAGTACTCCGGCCTCGGCGAGGGTGAACGCCCCGCTGCACATGCCGACCAGCCGGGCGCCCCTGGCATGCGCGCGAGCGATCGCCGCGAGTACGGCCGGGTCCCGTGGTGTGCCGGTGTCCGGGCGGTTCGGGACGATCACGGTGTCGGCGGCGTCGAGCAGGGACAGCTCGGCCAGACCGGTCATGGTGAAGAAGTTCTGCCGCATCGGCACCTCGCGCCCGTGCGCGCAGAGCCGGAAGTCGTAGAGCAGACCACCGATCTCGGGGCGGTCGATGCCGAAGACCTCGGTCATACAGGCGAGTTCGAACGGGTTGGACCCCTCGTCGACGAGCGCCGCGATCCGGTGCAGACCCGGGTGCGAGAAATCTTGCGACATGCGTCATTCATCGCACTGTTCGGCGCGGTACCGCAACCGCGACCATGAGGCATGACCGATCGACCGATGAATATCGACGCCGCGCTCGCCACCTTCGACGCCCTGTGGAGCCCCCGTATCCTGGCCCGGGTCAACGACTGGGATGTGCGCCTGGCCAAGGTGCGCGGCGAGCACCTCTGGCACGCCCACCACGACACCGACGAGTTCTTCCTCGTCCTCGACGGCACCCTCGACATCGACCTGCGCGGGCCGGACCGGCGAGTCACCCTGCACCGCAACGACACCTACGTCGTGCCGCGCGGGGTCGACCACCGCCCCTCGTCCGTGGCGGGCGCGACCCTGCTCCTGTTCGAGCCCGCGGGGACCCTGAGCACCGGCGACCACACAGGCGAGATCCCCGACCACATCACCGCCACCACCGGGACCGCGCTGAGCTGAACCGCGGGCCGCCGACGTGGTCAGCCCGCGGTGGCGGCGAAGTACGCGGTCCGCACGGCGACCTGCGGCGGGGGCGGGAAGTCGGGGTTGCCCGAACCGAGCGGGCCGACCCGCACCGTCCAGGTGCTCGACGACGTGTCGACCGCGGTGCGCGCGTTCGCGGGCTGGAGCACCACGTCGTGGCCACCGTCGCAGGAGTACGCGCCGACCAGGCCGTCGGAGCGACCGCCCCAGGCGCCGCCGACGCGGATGCGGCAGTGCCTGCCGTCGGCCAGTTCCAGCGCCCACGGTTCGGGCGATTCGGTGCGGCCGACCGCGCCGAGCTGCGGCGTCACCGTGTAGCGGCGCAGCGTGCGCTGCCAGGGGTCGCTCGCGCAGAGCAGGGTGGTGTTGCCGGGCGGAGCCCAGCAGACATCGGCCGAGTCGGCGGCGGCGCCGCAGCCGGAGTAGATACCCGGGGTGTTCCCCGAGCGGCTCGGTTCGGCGTATCGGCAGTCCAGCGTGCCGTACGGATCGGGGCTGACGACGGTGAAACCGTCAGCGGGCTGACCGGCGGCGGTGACCGCGACGACCGAGACGACACCGGTCGCCGCGCTGGTCGGAGTGGATGTGGCCGGGCTCGCGGTAGTCGGCGGTCCGGGGCCGGTCGTCGCGCCCGGCGTCACCGGCTCGGTGGTCTGGCCCGGCGTCACACCGGACGTGGCCGGTTGCCCGGTGACCTGGGTCGGAGTCGGGGTGGCGATCTCCGACGACGAACACCCGGCGAGGACGATGGTCAGCGCCGCGCCCAGCGCACCGGCGACCCCTGCTCGAACAGTCATAGCCACCCCTGAGTTCGACGAACCCGACCTTCGAGTTGTCCATCGACCGGGCGCGCGAATTCGTTAACCGGGCAAGGCTGTTCGGGCGTCGCTCGCCCCGACCACCTTCGCCGAGAGCGAGCGGAGCGCGTCGCTCTCGCCCTCGCTGAGCCGGTCGACGAACACCTCGCGCACCAGCTCGACGTGCTCGGGCGCGGCCCGGCCGAGCACCGCGCGCCCCTCCTCGGTCAGCGAGACGACGATCCCGCGCGCGTCGTCCTCGGCGGGCCTGCGGTCGACGAGCCCGCGCGCCGCCATCCGGGCCAGCTGCTTGGACAGCCGGGACTTGTCCCAGCACACCTCGCCCGCGAGTTCCTTGGCCCGCATGCAGCCGTTCGGCGTGGCCGACAGCGGCACCATCAGCTCGTAGTCGGCCATCGACAGCCCGTGCTCGGCCAGGCCGGCCGCGATCGCCGCGTCCAAGCGCTGACGCATGCGGATGTAGGCCTGCCAGGTCTGCTGCTCTTCCTCGGTCAACCATCGAGTCACGGGAATGATCCTAGAACCCATTTGGTTGACATGGAAACAAAGCACGTATGGACCAGGAGGCGCATCCCATGCCCGCAATCACCGTCGACGACATCATGGTGCTGCCCCGGCTGCCCCGACCGGATGTCACCGAGACCCAGCGACCCGTCCGCCAGATCGTCACCGCCGCGCGTCAGCGCGAAGGCGCGGGCTTCGAGGTGACCCGCCCCTTCCCCAGCGTCGACCTGCGCTCGGCCGACCCGTTCATCCTGCTCGACCAGATGGGCCCCGTCGCCTACGAGCCCTACGAGGCCAAGGGCGCGCCCTGGCATCCGCATCGCGGCTTCGAGACCGTCACCTACATGCTCGACGGCACCATGGTCCACCACGATTCGCAGGGCGGCGGCGGCGTCATCAGCGAAGGCGACACGCAGTGGATGACCGCGGGCTCGGGCATGCTGCACGACGAACTGCCCGAGGAGAAGCTCGTCATCTCCGGCGGCACCTTCCACGGCATCCAGCTGTGGGTGAACCTGCCGCGGGCGAACAAGTTCGCCACCCCGCGCTACCAGGACCTGCGCGCGAGTGAGCTGACCCTGGTCAGCTCGCACGACGGCGGCGCGCTCGTGCGCGTCATCGCCGGTGACCTCGCCGGCTTCACCGGTCCCGGCTCCACCTACACCCCCATCGCCTACGCGCACGCCTCGCTGGTACCCGGCGCCCAGCTCGAGACGCCGTGGCCCAAGGACTACACCGCGCTGGCCTACGTGCTGTCCGGCAGCGGCACCGTCGGCGTCGAGCACAGGCCGATCGGCGCCGGTCAGCTCGTGGTCTTCGGCAAGGGCGACGCCATCACCCTGACCGCCGATCGCACCCAGCACAGCAGCACCGGCGATCTCGAGGTCCTGCTGCTCGGCGGAAGGCCGTTGCGCGAACCGGTGATCCAGTACGGTCCGTTCGTCATGAACACCAGGGAGGAGATCATCGAGGCCATGGAGGATTTCCAGGCAGGCCGGATGGGCACCGTGCCCGCCGAGCACCTGACCGGACGACGTCTGGGCGAGTAGGCGGTCCCGGCGGCAGACGATCCGCAGACGCCACGCGGTTGACAACCGGACGCCCCGTCACGAAGGTTGACGGGGCCGCCCGGGGTGCGAAGTGTCCGGGCCCACAACCGAACCGCAGCAGACATCGAGGAATTCATGAACGTTCGCCGGCTCACCGTGAGCCTCGCCGCCGCAGGTCTGACCCTGCTCGCCGTCCCCGCCGCCCACGCCGATGTGGTGTCGGGTTCCGCGGGCACCGGCTCTTCCAGCTTCGACTCGCTCCTCGGCGCGACCGGCTCGGCCAACCTGGTCCAGTCCGGCTCGGCCGGTGGCGCCTTCCGTAGCTGCGACGACGCGATCGCCGCCGGTCGCGCCCCGCTGTTCCGCGGCGAAGCGGGCTACTCCCCCCACCTCGACCCCGACGGTGACGGGCTGGCCTGCCCCACGCAGTAGTCTCGGCGGCTGGCGCCGCGTGGTGGGGCTGTTGCCTCACAGAAGAAACCCCCGATGTGGCCGGTGCCGCATCGGGGGTTTCTGCGTTCAACGCTTACTCAGCGGCGAAAGATCTTGACCAGCAGCAAGCCTGCCACCAGGGCACCTGCGCCGATCAGCGTGTATTTGACCTTCGGCTCGTTCAACTTGGCGACCACGATCGCCTTGGTGTCGTCCGCGATCCGCTGCGGATCGGCGCGCACCGCCAGTTCGTCGAGCGTCGTCGCCAACCGGGCGCGCGCGATCTCGATCTCGCGCTCGATCCGGTCGGTGTCGTCCTTGGCCACCGTCACCTCCAATATTGTCTGCTGCTCGCCGACGAGTCTATCCATGCGTTCGTCGCACCCGGTCGGTTACCGTGCGGTGGTGACCGACAACCATCGCCTCTCCCCCGGAGACACCGCCCCCGATTTCACGCTGCCCGACGCCGACGGCACGGACGTGTCGCTGTCGGACTACCGCGGCCGCAAGGTGATCGTCTACTTCTACCCGGCCGCCAGCACACCCGGCTGCACCAAGCAGGCCTGCGATTTCCGCGACAACCTGGCCGAGCTCGGCGGCGCTGGCATCGACGTCATCGGCATCTCGCCGGACAAGCCCGCCAAGCTGGCCAAGTTCCGCGACGCCGAGGGCCTGACCTTCCCACTGCTGTCGGACCCCGAGCGCGACGTGCTGAAGGAGTGGGGCGCGTTCGGCGAGAAGATGATGTACGGCAAGACCGTCACCGGCGTCATCCGCTCGACCTTCCTGGTCGACGAAAAGGGCAAGATCGAACTCGCCCAGTACAACGTCCGCGCCACCGGCCACGTCGCCAAGCTGCGCCGCGACCTGTCGGTGTAGCTAGTCGCCGAAGGTGCCGATGAACACCTCGTAGCCGTCGAGCAGGCGGGCCAGCCCGAACTCGAAATCGGCTTTGCTCCAGTCGATATCGTCGTCGTCGAAGGCGGAGGCGGACAGCGCGGCGGTCACCGAGGGAAAGCGCTGGGGGTCGAGCACCCGCGCCAGTACCGAGGCGAAGTCGCCGTCCTCCTCCGTCTGCAGGTCGCGCACGGCCCGCCGCTTGCCCACCACGAACATCGACAGGTTCATCACCAGCTGGAGCTTGACCGGCTCGGGCACCGCCGTCTCGCTCAGCAGCCGCAGACCGGCGTCGAGCCAGGCCATGTTGTTGGGCCCCAGCGGTGGCCGGTTCAGCGGGATGTCCACCCACCACGGATGCGTGCCGATCCGCTCGAACTCCGCGCTCGCCCATTGCTCGAGCCCGGCCCGCCACGGCGTGCCTGCCGCGATGACCGGCGGCGCGCCGACCACCCGGTCCAGCAGCAGGTCCTCCAGCGTGTTCTTGCTGTCGACATAGCGATACAGCGACATGGCCGTGAAGCCGAGCTGCTTGGCGACCCGGCCCATCGACAGCGCCGCGTACCCCTCCGCGTCGGCCACCGCGACGGCGGCGTCCAGGATCTGGTCGAGGGTCAGCGTGCGCCGGGGGCCGCGCGTACCGGGCTGCTCCAGCCCCCACATCAGCTCGACCGCCTTCGGTAGCGCCGCGTCCGTCATCCGCTCTTCCTCCTCCGCTCGCGTCGACTCTAGCGGTGCCGCTCTTGTGCTCAATAACTGCTTACTCTATAAACTATGTTTATCACATAAACAGTTTCTCGATCGGAGAGAACTCATGACGCTCGACCCATCGCCCGCTGTCGCGGTTCACGGGCTGCGCAAGACCTTCGGTGCCCAGGCCGTGCTCGACGACCTCGATCTCGAGGTGGCACCCGGTACCGTTTTCGCGCTGCTCGGACCCAACGGGGCGGGCAAGACGACCCTGGTCCGCATCCTGGCCACCCTGATCCGGCCCGAACACGGCGACGTGCGCGTCTTCGGGCACGACGCCGTGCGCGAGGCCGCCACCGTGCGCGGCCTGATCGGCGTCACCGGGCAGTATGCGGCCGTCGACGGCGTGCTCACCGGCGCCGAGAACCTGCGGCTCACCGGCAGGCTGCTGCACCTGGGCACCACCGAGACCCGGCGCCGCGGCGCCGAGCTGCTCGACCGCTTCGACCTCGCCGACGCCGCCGACCGGCCGGTCTCGGCCTACTCCGGCGGCATGCGCCGCAGGCTCGACCTCGCCATGAGCCTGATGGGCAGACCGCGCCTGGTCTTCCTGGACGAACCGACCACCGGCCTGGACCCGCGCAGCCGCCGCGACCTCTGGGCCGCGATCCGCGACCTCGCGGCCGAGGGCACCACCGTCTTCCTCACCACGCAGTACCTGGAGGAAGCCGATCAGCTGGCCGACCGGATCGCCGTGCTCGACGGCGGGCACATCGTCGCCGACGGCACACCGGACGCACTCAAACGGCTCGTCCCCGGCGGGCACATCCGGTTCCGCTTCGCCGACCAGCGCCTGCTCGCGGCCGCCGCGCACGCTGTCGGCGACCAGGCGGGCCACCTCGACCCCGAGCAGCTGACCCTCCAGGTGCCTTCGGACGGCAGCGCGGTCGAGATCAAGCGGCTGCTCGACCGTTTCGCCGAGCTCGGCATCGCGATCGACCAGCTCAGCGTGCACACCCCCGACCTCGACGACGTCTTCTTCGCCCTGACCGGTCGCGCCCACCCGGCCGCGTCGGCCGCCTGACGCCCCCACGAAACGAGACCCACCATGACCACCGCCTCCCCCACCCTGCGAGCCGTGCACACCGCCCAGGACTCGATCACCATGCTGGACCGCAATATCCGGCACACCGTGCGCTCCCCCGACACCATGATCATGACCATCGCGCTGCCGGTGATGATCCTGCTGATGTTCGTCTACGTCTTCGGCGGCGCGATGGACGCGGGCCCCGGCCCCTACATCGACTACGTGGTGCCCGGAATCATCCTGCTGTGCGCGGGCTTCGGGGCATCGACCACGGCGGTCGCCCTGTCGACCGATCTGGCCGAGGGCATCATCGACCGGTTCCGCACCATGGCCATCGCCCGGTCGGCGGTGCTCACCGGGCACGTGGCCGAGAGCGTGCTCCGCAATCTGCTCACCTCCGCCGTCGTGATCGGGGTGGCGGTGGCGCTCGGTTTCCGGCCGACCACCGATCCGCTGCGCTGGCTCGGCGTCCTCGGCGTGCTGGCGATGTTCGTCTTCGCGCTGTCCTGGCTCGCCGCGGCGCTGGGTCTGCTCGCCCGGAACCCGGAGGCGGCCAACGGCTTCACCTTCTTCTTCATGTTCCTGCCGTACGTGAGCAGCGCGTTCGTCCCGACCGAGACGATGCCGACCTGGCTGCACACCTTCGCCGAGCACCAGCCGGTGACCCCGGTCATCGAGACGATGCGCGGCCTGCTGATGGGCACACCGACCGGCGACAGCGCCCTGGCGGCCGTCCTGTGGTGCGCAGGCATCGCGATCGCCGGGTATCTCGCCGCCGGTGTGCTGTTCCGCCGCCGGACCAGCGACTGACCGACGAGCGAGGGGCCGCGCGAGGTATCGCGCGGCCCCTCTTCTTCGCTGTCCGCCCGGCGACCTAGTCGGCCGAGGCCGAGTGTGGGCCCGCCGGCACCGGAGCCTGCGCGGGCTGCATACCCATCGGGATGCCCGTGCCGGGCAGGCTCGGCGCGGCGGCCGGCGTCTGCGGGACGACCGGCGCGGCGGGTTCCAGCGGCAGCGGTTCGTCCTGCGGCGCATCGCCGTAGAGCTGGGTCGGGTATCCCAGCGGGAACTGCGCCGGGTCGATCAGCTGGGGATTCGGCGACACCGTGTCGTAGGGCGACCCGCCGGTCGGTTCCCCGGCCGGGCTCACCTGCAGCCCACTGCCGGAATTCACCCCGCCCGAGGTGCCGCTCTGGCCCGAGCCGGTGTCGGCGACGGCACCGGCCTCGGGCACCGGGGAAACGACCGGCGCGACCGGATCCGCACCGGGCTCCGAGGACACCGCGGTGTTGTCCACCGCCTGCGGTCCCCCGTTCATCACCGCGTACGAGCCGCCCGCGACCAGCCCACCGGCCAGCAGACTGGCGGCCGCCGCAACCATAGCGGTGCCCCGCTTGGAATGCGGCGCCGCCGCCACCGGGACGTCGACGGAATCGCCGAGCGCGACCAGCGCGGCACCGGCGGCCGGGGCGAACGGCGCGAGCCGGCACGGCAGCACCGGCACGCCGAACCCGGCGACCGCCTCGCGCACGGCGGGCGCGTCGGCGGTGGAGCCGACCAGCACCACCGCGCCCGGCCGCACCCCGGCCGCCTCGAACTGATCCCAGGCCGCCGTCACCCCGGCGCGCAGGGCGTCGGGCGTGGGCGCGCCGGTCTGCGCGGAGGCGGCGAGCACGCGGTGCCTGCCCGGATCGAGCAGGGTCATCGCCTGATGCCCCGGCACGGCCTCGTAGACCAGCAGATTGTCGAATTCGTCGAGCCAGGTCATCGCGCCCGCGACGAACAGATGCGCCGACTTGGCCGAGACCAGCGAGGCCGTGCGCCACGGCGTCGAGGCGAGCCGGGTGACGATCGCGCGCCGCTCGACGGCGTCGCGGTAACTCACTGCCACTCCGGCGATCTCGTACTCGTCGTCGAGTTCGGCGGCCATCGTGTCCAGCGCGGTCTGCACCGCGACGGCGACCTCGGCCTTGCTGTCCCCGCCCGCCCGGACCGTGCGCCGCAGCAGCATCCGGTCGGTGAGGGTCGCGCCCGATTCGGCGAAGGCCACCGCGTGCACGGCGCCTCGCTCGGTGCTGACGCCGAGGGTGATCACAGATCCTGCAGCCACAAGTCTTGCCTTCCCTGTGCGAAACGATGCGGGACGGGACCGCACGGGGCCCATCACTTCGCGGTAGGTCGGTTGCGACGAGAGATCGCCGCGAATAAGCGTGCGGATGCACGCACGCTCATCTGATGATTCGTCACCAGCTGTGGCATGGATGGGAGGAATTTCGCCCAGTTGTTGACACGCTGTCGGTAGACGCGTGTCGGGGATGTGTGTATACCGCTAGCCTGGATGGGTGGAAGTACACGCGCAGGCCCGGTCCAAGCAGAGCCGTCCGGACCCTGCGCTCGAATTGCAGGACGACCCGCAAGAGCTCATGCCGCGCAAGCGGCCGACCCAGGAGCGCAGCAAGCGCAAGTTCGACGCACTGCTGCAGTCCTCGCGCGAGCTGCTCGTCGAGGTCGGCTTCGAATCGTTCACCTGTGAAGAGGTCGCGCAGCGCGCCGAGGTGCCGATCGGCACCCTGTACCAGTTCTTCGCCAACAAGTACGTGATCGTCTGCGAGCTCAATCGCCAAGACCTGGTTGCGGTTTCCCGCGAGCTCGCCGACTTCCACGGCGAGGTGCCGTCACTGGACTGGCTGCGGCACATGAATCAGTTCGTCGACCACCTGGCCGGTCTGTGGACCACCGATCCCTCGCGGCGCGAGGTGTGGCTGGCCATGCAGTCGACCCCGTCCACCCGGGCGACGGGCGCGCTGCACGAGAAGGAATTCGCCGAGGTGGTCTCGCAGATGCTGCGGCCACTGACGCCGCGCACCCCGCGCGCCCGGCGCACGATGATGGCCGAGGTGCTCGTGCACGTCGTCTACTCGATGCTGAACTTCTCCGTGCAGGACGAGCAGTCCAACGCCGACGCCGTCGCCGAACTCAAGCGCCTGATGGTCGCGTACCTGCTTGTGGCGGAAAAGGAATCACGCCACGACCGCCGCCCCGAGGATTCGGCCGAGAGCTGATCGCGGCGGGCGTCGGCGACCGGGCCGGTGACGAGGCAACTCGCCGGGTCCTGGGATTCCCGGCGAGTTGCCTGTGTACGTGCGAGATCAGCGGTAGCGGTGAGCCCGCGGTCAGTGCCGACCCTCGATGAGGTCGGCGAGTTCGCCCGGGTCTTCCAGCACGACCATGGCCGCCGCCGTGTCGCCGTCGTGGGTCAGCGACAGGTGCACACGGACGCGCGGCAGGAACTCCGCGGCCAGGCCGTGCAACTTGATGCTCGGCCTGCCCCAGGCGTCGTTCACGACCTCGATCAGCGGATACGGGTTGTCCCCGATCTGCGGGCTGCGCGCGAAGCGAGACGATGCCCAAGCCTTGAGCACCGCCTCCTTCGCGGCCCAGCGTGCGGCGAAGCTGCGGGCCGGGTCGGTCTGCTTGCTCTGGCAGTAGCGGCGTTCACCAGCGGTGAAGCTCTCCCTGAGCATCGTCGTCCCCGACCGTTGCAGCTGCTCGGCGAACTCGGAGATGGTCACCAAGTCCAAACCGATTCCGAGAATCGTCACGAAGCGGCAGCCTACGACGCTTCGGTCGACTGCGGGGCGGAACCGATTCGCCCGGTGCCGCAACCCCATCCGTTCGCCTGGTACACACCCTCGCCGTCGAGCCTGGCCTCCGGCGAGAGCAGCATGTCGGCCTCGAGCTGACGGATCTGCTTGGCCGGGGTGCCGTCGGCGCCCAGGCGGCGATCCGCCGGCTTCTCGTACAGCGCGGTGCCGCCGCACATCGCCTCGGCGAAGCGCTGCCGGCCGGCGAGCTGACGCGCCTGCGCCCGCTCCTGGTAGTCCGCCCGCGCCGACGGCTCGATCGCGGACAGGAACGCCTGCGGATGAACCACCGCGAGCAGACCCGACACGTGACCGAAGCCGAGCGAGGTCACCAGACCGGCCTTGAGCGCGAACTTGTCGCCGAAGCGCAGCGGCTCGCGCGCCCACACCAGGTGCGGGTAGGCCGCCATCTTCTCGTCGACACAGTCCAGGCTCCGGTTCGGCGGCACCACACCGTTTTCCAGCACCTGGCACAGGCCGATGAGCTGGAAGGCCGCCGCGCCGCCCTTGGCGTGGCCGGTGAGGCTCTTCTGCGAGACCACGAACAGCGGGGCGCCGTCGGTGCGACCCAGCGCGCCGGCGAGCCGCTCGTGCAGCTCCGACTCGTTGGGATCGTTGGCGGCGGTGGAGGTGTCGTGCTTGGAGATCACCGCGATGTCGTCCGGGGTGACGCCGAGCTTGCGCAGTTCGGCGGCCAGTCGCGAGCCGCTGCCGCCACGACCGGCACCCAGCGCGCCGAGACCCGGTGCGGGGATGGAGGTGTGCACGCCGTCGGCGAAGGACTGCGCGAAGGCGAGCACGCCGAGCACCGGCAGGCCCATCTCCACGGCCACGTCACCGCGGGCCAGCAGCACGGTGCCGCCACCCTGCGATTCCACGAACCCGCCGCGACGGCGGTCGTTGGCGCGGGAGAAGTACCGGTCGCTGATGCCCTTGGCGCGCATGGCCGCCGAGTCCGCGGTGGCCGACATGTCACCGAAGCCGACGATGCCCTCGATACCGAGATCGTCGTAACCACCGGCGACCACGACCTCGGCCTTGCCGAGCCGGATCTTGTCGACGGCTTCCTCCACCGACACCGCCGCCGTGGCACACGCCGCGACCGGGTGCACCATCGCGCCGTAGCTACCCACATAGGACTGCACCACGTGCGCCAGCGCGACGTTGGGCAGCGCCTCCTGCAGGATGTCGTTCGGGCGCGGCTCGCCGAGCAGGTTGTCGACGTAGAGCGAGCGCATCGAGGACATGCCGCCCATGCCGGTGCCCTGGGTGTTGGCCACCAGGCTCGGGTGCACCCAGCGCATCAGTTCGTCGGGGCTGAAGCCCGCGCCGACGAACGCGTCGACGGTGCAGACGATGTTCCACAGCGCGACCCGGTCGATCGAAGCGGCCATGTCGGCGGAGACACCCCAGATCGTGGGGTCCCAGCCGGTCGGGATCTGGCCACCGACGACGCGCGAGAGCTTCGCCTTGCGCGGCACCCGGATCTCGGTGCCCGCCTGCCGGGTGACGGTCCAGTCGCCGGAGTCGGCGACCGGGCTGATCACCGTGTGCTCGGGATCGGCGGTGTGGAAGGCGCGCGCCTCGGCCTCGTTGGCGACGGTGAAGCTCAGGTCCTGGTCGAGGAAGACCGAGGTGAGCAGCGGTGCCGCGTTGTCGAGCATCGCGCCGTCGTCCTCGTAGCGGCGCACGCCGCAGCGCTCGACGACGGTGTCGTGGTAGCGCTCGGCCAGCTCCGATTCCGGCACGAAGTCCCCGGATTCGGTGTCGTACCAGCCCGGCTTCGGGTCGTTCTCCCAGCGGATCAGACCGGTGGTCCAGGCCAGCTCGAGCACGCCCGCGGCGGAGAGCTTGTCCTCGACCTCCATCTCGAAGCGGGTGCGCGAGGAGCCGTACGGGCCGAGCTCGGCCGCGCCGACGATGACGACCATGTCGCTCAGGTCGGCGGTCACCTGGCCCCACTCCGGCACCGGCAGTGCCGAACTCAGGGTCGGCGGCGCGGGCAGCGCGGCGATGGTGGCGGCGGTGCTCGCCTCCTCCTCGCTCGCGGCCGCGGCCTCCTGGGCCTGCTTGGCCAGCGCGGGCAGGTCGAGCTTGGCGCGCGCCAGACCACCGGTGAGGTCGATCTGCTGCGGGCCGGTCTCGGTCACCTGACGTGCCCGCGAGGTGCACCACTTGAGCAGCTCGTCGGCCATCTCGGTGGTCGACCAGGTGTGCACGCCTGCCTTCTCGACGGCCTCGACCATCGGGTCGTTGTGGCCCATCAGCCCGGTGCCGCGCACCCAGCCGATCAGCGCGTGCACCATGGTGACGCGCGCGGACCACGACTTCTCGGCGCGCCAGCGGGTGACCACCGCGTCGAGCGCGGCCTTGGACTCGCCGTAGGCGCCGTCGCCGCCGAACAGGCCACGGTTGGGCGAACCCGGCAGCACCACATGCAGTTTCGCGTCGACGTCGTGGTCGGCGCCGAGGGCGGACAGGCCGCCGATCAGCCGCTCGACCGACCAGAGCAGGACCCGCATCTCCATCTCGGCGCGGGCGCCCGCGTCGGCGAGATCACCGGCGACGCGCGGTGCCGCGAACGGCAGCAGCAGCGTCGGGGTCATCGCGTCCTTGACCTTGATCTTGGCGCCACCCGCGTTGTCGACCTGTTCGGTGCCGACCCAGTCGATCAGCGCGTCGAGGTCCTGGTAGGAGGCCATGTTCGCGGGCACGACCCACAGCGCCGCGCCGTGGCGGGCGTTGTCGCGGTACAGCGCGCGGTAGAACCGCAGCCGCGCGTCGTCCAGGCGCGAGGTGGTGACCACCACGGTCGCACCGCCCGAGAGCAGCCTGCCGGTGACCGCGGCCGCGATGGAACCCTTGCTGGCGCCGGTGATCACGGCGACGTCGTCGGACCACAGACCGGGGTCGGTGCTGTCGAGCGCGGCTTCGGCGATCTGCGCGTACACCCCGGCCAGTACCGAGCGGGCCTCGTGCATCGCCCGCTGACGCCACCAGTTGGCCTGCGCGGCAACGGCTTCGCCGGCGCCCACGTAGCCGCCGAGCGGCAGTTCCGCGGTGGCGGCGTCGTCGCCGAGCCACATGGTCGCGAGGTCCTCGCGGGCGGTGGCCCAGCGGTCGTCGATCAGGACGGCCTTGCGGGCGTCGAACGCCGGGGCCACCAGTCGCGGCCAGTCGGTGCCGAGTTCGGCCGAGACCAGGTCGACGAGGGTGTCCTCGGTGACCTCGGGGGCGCTGACCTGCTCGCTGAGACCGAGCTGCTCGAGGATCACCCGGGCCGCGGTGGCGAGCACGCCGTCGCGGCCGGTGATCTGCTCGGTGAACTCGCCCAGTGCCGCCGCGTCGACGGTGCCGCCTGCCGCGCCACCCGCCGAGGGCAGCGAGACCGCGACACCACGTCGCGCCGCCACCGCCTGCACGGCGGCGTCGATGGCCGCGTCGACCGAGGCGGCGTCGGACAGCGCGCCGCCGACGAGCCCGCCGAGGTCGCCACCGCGCACGCTGGCGCCTTCGCGGGTGCCGAGGGAGACCTCGGCGGTGACGTGGCTGGCCCAGCCGTCGCCGAGCTCCCAGGTCTTCTTGACCCGGTCGGCGATGGCGGCGGGCCGCTTGCCGGAGGGGCCGAAGACCTTGCGCAGGTGATCGCCGATGGCGTCGGTGAGCACCGTGCCGAACGGCTTGTAGGTGCGGGCCAGGCGCTCGACGGTGGCGGACAGGGCGCCCATGTCGGCGTCGGCCGCGCCGTCGATGGCGCCGAGCGAGAGCTCGGAGCCGAGGTCGACCAGCAGCTGGTTGCGCCGCGAGGACACACCGTCGCAGAGGCCCTCGATGGTGTCGACCGGGCCGATCTGGTCCAGCCGCAGCTTGGTCCACAGCGCGATGAGCACGCGGGTGGCGTCGGCGGCGGTGAAGGAGATGTCGTCGGGACGCGGGCCACCGGTGGCGACCGGCGCCGCGGCGACCGGTGCGGCCGCGGCGGCGGGAGCGG
>NZ_LPNR01000118.1:0-3030 GCF_019266065.1 Nocardia sp. MH4
GCCGATCGCCGGACAGCCGCCCGTCCCGCCGCCGCCGACGATGCCCCCGCGTCCGCCGGTACAGCCCGCCGCGCCCACCTCGGTCTTCGGCGACGCCGTGGCCACCCCGCCGCCTGTGCCGCCGCAGGCGCCCTCGCCGTTCGGCGCCCCCGATCCGCGCATGAGCGCGCCATCGGAAGACCAGACGGTCCGTTTCACCGGTGAACTGCCGCGCCGGGACGGTTCGCCGTTCGGTGACTCGGTGCCGGTGACCTCGGGTCGTGAGCACACCGAGGTGATCCGCCGCGAGCGGCCGACGCCGCGCGCCCAGGCGCCCGTCGACGCCCCCGCCCCCGAGACCGTGCGGGTGCCCGCGCCGGAGCCGGTGCGCGCGCCGATCACCGAGGAGCCCAAGGCCGACGACAAGGCCTGGTGGAACAGCCCCGACGAGGGCGGCGCGGTCCCGAAGCCGCCGTCGGAGCCCGGGTTGTCCTGGGCCGACGACCCGATCGCCCGTCGCCTCGCGCCGAAGACCCCGGTGACGCCGGTCAGCGAGAAGCCGGACATCGACAAGCGCCGCCTGCGCTGGATCATCGGCGGCGCGGCGGCCGCGGTGCTGCTCGTCGTCGCGCTGATCCTGACGATCGCCCTGGTCAAGCGCGGTGGTGGCAGCGACCCCGGCGTGACCGCCGCCCCGATTCCGTCGATCGCCTCGCCCACCGAATGCAAGGCCGTGGCCGAGCAGGCCGTCACCGTCGGCAACGGCCCGGGGGACACCTCGGCCGGCTCGAAGGCCATCCTGGGCTTCCAGTACGCCTTCTACGTCGACCGGTCCGGGGCCAAGGTGCGCGACTACGTGGCGCCGGACGCCGAGAACATCTCCACCGCCGAGACGATCCAGAAGGCGATCGACGAGCTGATCCCCACCGGGTCCAAACACTGCGTGAAGATGCGCGAGACCGCCGTCGGCCGCTACGACGTGGAATTGCGCGAATGGCATCCCGATGGTTCGGCGATCGTCTACAAGCAGGAGATCGTCACCACCAACACCGATGGGAAATGGCAGGTCAAGTCGATTACGGCGCGATAGCGGTCCCATAATCTGGGATCTCTATTTCACATCCTGGCGAACGGTATGCAATCGTGGGATGATTGCGGTTCCGTGGCGTTCCCGGGAGGTTTCCATGTTGTCGACAACTCCAGCACTGGCGAGCAAGCTCGCGGGCCTGCAGAGCTCGGCGATCAGGGACCTGCTCAAGCTCACGGCGCGCGCCGACATCATCAGCCTCGCGGGCGGGCTGCCCGCCGCGGCGCTGATGCCGCGCGAGCGCATCGCCGCCGCCGCGCAGGCCGCGCTCACCGACGCCGCGGCCCTGCAGTACACCGAGTCGCCGGGCTGGCCCGCACTCCGTGAGGTGATCGCGGCGCGCGAGTCCGCGCGGATCGGCCGCGCGGTGCCGCTCGGGGAAGTCTTCATCACCCACGGCTCGCAGCAGGCGCTGTCGTTGCTCGCCGAGGTGCTGCTCGATCCGGGTGCGCTGGTGATCGTCGAGGATCCCGCGTATGTCGGTGCGCTGCAGGTGTTCCGGGCCGCGGGCGCGCGAATCGTCGCGGTGCCGCTCGACGGTGACGGCATGCGCGTCGACGTGCTGGAAGACCTGCTCGCCGCCGGGGAGCGCCCCGCCGTCGTGCACACGGTGTCCAACTTCCACAACCCGGGCGGGGTCACCCTGGCCCCCGAACGCCGCCGCCGCCTCGCCGAACTCGCCGAGGCGCACGGCTTCTGGGTCATCGAGGACGACCCGTACGGCGAGCTCTGGTTCGACCGGCCCGCGCCCGATCCGGTCGCGAGCTACTCGCCGCAGGTGATCCGGCTCTCCAGTACCTCCAAGATCCTGGCTCCCGCCCTGCGCGTCGGCTGGATGGTCGCGCCCGACCACGTCTGTCGCGCGGTCGAACTGCTCAAGCAGGGCGCCGATCTGTGCGGCTCGGCCCTCACCCACCAGATCGCCACCGACTTGCTGACCGACACCGATTGGCTTGCCGCCCACGTCGATTCGGTGCGCTCCGCCTACGGCAGCCGGGCCCGTGCGCTGGTCTCGGCGGTGCGCGACACTTTCGGCGAGCGGGTGCGCAGCACCGACGCGACGGGCGGCATGTTCGTCTGGGTCGACTTCACCGACGGCACCGACACCACGGACCTGCTCCCCGCGGCCCTCGACGTCGGCGTGGCCTATGTCCCCGGCGCGGCCTTCGCCGTCTCCGACGCCTACCGTTCGTCGATGCGGCTGTGCTTCACCACCTCGGACGAGGCGACCCTGGCCGAGGCCGTGGCCCGGCTGGGGCGCGCGCTCTGAGTCCTCAGACCCAGCCGTAGGTGCGTTCGACCGCCTTGTTCCATTCGGCGTAGCGCAGGATGCGCTCGTCCTGGGACATGGTGGGCGTCCAGGTGTGATCCGCGGTCCAGTTGGCGCGCAGGTCGTCGAGGCCGGACCAGTAGCCCACGGCCAGGCCCGCCGCGTAGGCGGCGCCGAGCGCGGTCGTCTCGCGGACCACCGGGCGGACCACGGGGACGTCGAGGATGTCGGACTGGAACTGCATGAGCAGGTCGTTGCCGGTCATGCCGCCATCGACCTTGAGCGTGGTCAGTTCCAGATCGAGCTGCTGGGCGCCGGCATCGGCGCGCATGGCGTCGACGACCTCGCGGGTCTGGAACGCGGTGGATTCCAATGCGGCCCTGGCCAAATGGGCCTTGGTGACGAACCGGGTCAGGCCCGCGATGACACCGCGGGCGTCGGGCCGCCAGCGCGGGGCGAACAGCCCGGAGAAGGCGGGGACGAAGTAGGCGCCGCCGTTGTCCTCGACGCTGCGCGCCAGCGGTTCCACCTCCTCCGCCGAGGAGATGATGCCGAGATTGTCGCGCAACCACTGCACCAGCGAACCGGTGACGGCGATGGACCCCTCCAGTGCGTAGACGGCGGGCTGGTCGCCGAGCTGATAGCACGCGGTGGTGAGCAGGCCGTGCTTGCTGATCACCGGGGTGGTGCCGGT
>NZ_LPNR01000118.1:3084-107613 GCF_019266065.1 Nocardia sp. MH4
CTGCCACGGGCGCCCCGGCGAACGGTCCCGCGGTGATCTCGGCGTAGACCTCCGAAGAGCTGCGGATCCGCGGCAGCAGCGACATCGGGATGTCGAACTCGGCGCAGATCGCCGAATCCCATTGCAGCGTACGCAGATCCATCAGCATGGTGCGCGAGGCATTGGTGACGTCGGTGAGGTGCTCGCCGGTCAGCTTCCACAGCACCCAGCTGTCCATGGTGCCGAAACAGAGATCACCGGCCTCGGCGCGGGCGCGGACACCGGCGACGTTGTCGAGGATCCAGCGCAGCTTCGGACCGGCGAAATAGGTCGACAGCGGCAGGCCGGTGCGTTCGGCGTAGCGCTGCGGGCCCTGATCACCGGCGAGTTCGGCGCACAGCTGATCGGTGCGGGTGTCCTGCCAGACGATGGCGTTGTAGACCGGTGCGCCGGTGGCGCGATCCCAGACGACGGTGGTCTCGCGCTGGTTGGTGATGCCGATGGCGGCCAGGTCACCGGCCGAGCAGCCGGCGTTGCCCAGCGCCGCGCCGAGCACCCATTCGGTATTGCGCCACACCTCCGCCGGATCGTGTTCGACCCACCCCGGCTTCGGGAAGATCTGGCGATGCTCCCGCTGCGCGGTCCCGACGATCCGACCCTGCCGGTCGAAGACGATGCAGCGACTCGAAGTCGTGCCCTGATCGATGGCGGCCACATAGCGACGCATTGATGCAGGCTACCGAACCTCGGACCGGCGACGCTGCCGCTTCGTCGCGAAGACACCGCCGCGCGCTCCCGGCTGTTTTCCGCGCCGAATTCGCTGCCACACCCCCGCGGTGAACGTCCCGCGCGCCGCGAAGGCACTACGTTTAGCCTGTACGCAGCGGCGCCGGGACCGTGCACGGCGTCGACCCACTGTCGGGAGATTCCGACCGTCCTCGGTCGGCGGCGAGGAGTCGAGCATGTCGCAGACACCGGAGTTTCCGTTCCTGCGCCCGGGCGAACTGGTCGCGGGCGGTCAGCGGCTCGGACCCGGTCAGCTCGGCCCCGACCAGCGTCGCGCCGCCTGGGAACGACTCGGCAAGGACCAGTTCGACGTGCTGGTCGTCGGCGGCGGCGTGGTCGGCGCCGGTATCGCGCTCGACGCCGCGACCCGTGGCCTGTCGGTCGCGCTCGTCGAGGCCCGCGATCTGGCCTCGGGGACGTCGAGCCGGTCGTCGAAGATGTTCCACGGCGGCCTGCGCTATCTCGAACAGCTCGAGTTCGGTCTGGTCCGGGAGGCGCTGAAGGAACGCGAGCTGGCGCTGTCGACCCTGGCGCCGCATCTGGTGAAGCCGCTGCGGTTCCTGTACCCGCTGACCCGCCGGGTGTGGGAGCGGCCGTACGTGGCCGCGGGCCTGACCCTCTACGACACCATGGGCGGCGCCAAATCGGTTCCGGGACAGCGTCACCTGACCAGGCACGGCGCGATGCGGCTGGCTCCGGGATTGCGCCGGGACGCGCTGATCGGCGGTGTCACCTACTACGACACCGTCGTCGACGATGCCAGGCACACCATGACCGTGGCCCGCACCGCCGCCCACTACGGCGCGGTCATCCGCACCTCCACCCAGGTCGTCGGATTCCTGCGGGAGGCCGACCGGGTCGTCGGGGTGAAGCTGCGCGACACCGAGGACGGGCGCACCGGGGAGGCGCGCGCGAACGTGGTGATCAACGCGACCGGCGTGTGGACCGACGAGGTGCAGGGCCTGTCGCGGCAACGCGGCCGATTCCATGTGCGCGCGTCCAAGGGCGTGCACATCGTGGTGCCGCGCGACCGCATCGTCAGCGACGCCGCGATCATCCTGCGCACCACCACCTCGGTGCTGTTCGTCATCCCGTGGGGCGCGCACTGGATCGTCGGCACCACCGACACCGACTGGAAACTCGACCTCGCCCACCCCGCCGCCACCAAGGCCGATATCGACTATCTGCTCGACCGGGTGAACGAGGTGCTGGTGACCCCGCTCACCCACGCCGACATCGACGGCGTCTACGCGGGCCTGCGGCCGCTGCTGGCCGGGGAGAGCGACGAGACCTCCAAACTGTCGCGCGAACACGCGGTGGCCCGCGTCGCGCCCGGCCTGGTGAGCATCGCCGGCGGCAAGTACACCACCTACCGGGTGATGGCCGCCGACGCGATGGACGAAGCGGCGCAAGACATTCCGGCCCGGGTGTCGCCGTCGATCACCGAGAAGGTCGCGCTGATCGGGGCCGACGGCTACTTCGCATTGGTGAACCAGACCGTGCAGCTGGCCGAGCACTACGGCGTGCACCCGTACCGGATGACGCACCTGCTCGACCGTTACGGCTCGGTGGTCGACGAGGTGCTGTCCCTGGCGGCGGGCAGACCCGAACTGCTGCAACCGATCACCGACGCGCCCGCCTACCTCCAGGTCGAGGCGGTGTACGCGGCCGCCGCCGAGGGCGCGCTGCATCTCGACGACATCCTGGCCCGTCGCACCCGCATCTCGATCGAGTACGCCGATCGCGGCGCGCACTGCGCCGAGCAGGTCGCGCACCTGGTCGCGCCCGTAGTGGGCTGGGACGCCGACGATATCGACCGCGAGGTGACCATGTATCAGGCGCGGGTGCGGGCCGAGATCGAATCACAGACCCAGCCCGACGACATCTCCGCCGACGCGCTGCGGGCGGCGGCGCCGGAACCGCGCCCGCAGCTGCTCGAGCCGGTACCGCAGGAGCGGTGACCGCTAGACGGTGGCCTTCTGCAACGCGCGCAGTTCGACCGCGTTGTGCGCGCAGAACACCTCGACGTCGTCGCCGTGCCCACGCAGCAGTTCGCGCAGCCGCTCCTGATTGTCGATCCGGTCGGACCCGACGGTCTGCACCAGGCGCTCGAACAGCGCGGCGCCGGGTGGCTGGTGCGGGTGCTCGAGATCGAGCTGACCGGGATGGAAGTACGCGTCACCGACCGCGAACTTCCAGCCGACGCCGGTGTCGATCGCGATGCCCGCGTGGCCGCGGGTGTGCCCGGCCAGCGGGATGATGAGCAGTTCGGCCGGCAGGCCGCGCAATTGGCGCACCGCGCCGAAGCCGAACCACGGCTCACCGAGTTCGTCGTAGCTCGCCCAGCGCGGCTTGTGCTCGAATTGCGCCGTGCGATAACGGAATTTCTCGCGCGGACCGAAATGGCCCTCGAGCGCGCGCAGTTCCTCGCCGTAGACGTGCACGGTGGCCTGGGGGAATTCGGCGAGACCGCCCGCGTGGTCGAGATCGAGGTGGGTGAGCACGATGTCGGTGACGTCCTCGCGGCGGAAGCCCAATGCCTCGATCCGGCGCGCGATGGTGCCCTCGAGCTCGAGGACGGGACGGGTCAGCCGGATGAAGCGGCGGCCGAGCCAGGCGTCGGGACGGCGCACCGCGCCTTCGCCGATGCCGGTCTCGATCAGTACCAGCCGGTCGTCGAGTTCGACGAGGACGCAGTGGCAGACCATTTCGGCTCGGCGGGCGAGGCCGCCGACGCCGTCGAGCAGACGGCCGCCGAAAGGACGCATGGTGCCGCCGTCGAGGTGGTGCAGACGCATCAGGAGAGCTCCTGTTCGAGGGTGGCGCGCAGGTGGTCGGCCACCGCGCGCAGAGGGGTGAGGTCACGTCGGGTGCGGGCGAGCAGGAGTGCGCCTTCGAGCATGGCCAGGGCCACCGTGGACAGCTGGTCGGCGCGGTCGTCGGGAATTCCCTTGGCGCGCAGGAACTCGTCGATGGCGGTGCGCCAGGAGTCGAAGCCGGTGACGCAGGCTTCGCGGATCGGTTCGCTGTCGACGCCCGCGTCGAGGGCGATGGTGGCGATCGGGCAACCGCGCTGGAAGTCCGAGTCGGTCAGCATCGTGGCGAGGGCGGCGAAGACGCCGTCGATATCGCCGGCCGCGAGCGCGTCGGTGAGCAGCGTCCGCAGCGTGTCGGACGACTGGGCGATGGCCTCGGCGGCGAGCTGTTCCTTGCCGCCGGGGAAGTGGAAGTAGAACGAGCCCTTGGGCGCGCCGCCCGCGCTGACCAGCTGATTGACACCGGTGGCGTGGTAGCCCTGGGTGTGGAACAGGTCGGCGGCGGCGTCGAGGAAACGCTGCCGGGAGTCCGTGCGTGGGGTCACCGGCTCAGCGTAGCTCGAGTATGACGACCGGTCTAGTTAGTTGGTTCGGGTTGGCAGCGAGGACAGAAGTAGATGCCGCGTTCACGCCGGGTGATGCGATCGGCGGGGTCGTCCTCGCCGAGCAGCCGCGAAACGATCGCGGTGCCGCAGCGCGGGCAGGGGCGGCGGGTGCGTCCGTAGGCCATCGCGCGCCAGGGCGGCTGGTGCGCGGCCTTGCCGAGCACGCGGTGGGACTCGTCGACCAGGGCGGGCAGGTCGCCGATGTCACCGACCGGGGTCGCGGGGTGAACGCGGCGCAGGAAGCAGATCTCGCTGCGGTAGATGTTGCCGATGCCCGCCAGGTTGCGCTGATCGAGCAGGGCCAGGCCGATGGGGCGGCGGGGATACTCGCTGATCCTGCGCAGGGCCTCGGCGGCGTCCCAGTTCGGGCCGAGCAGGTCGGGACCTAGGTGATCGATGACGGTGTGTTCCTCGGCCCGCGGCAGCACCTGTACCTTGCCGAGTTCGAAGCCGACCGCCTCGAACTCGTCGTTGGCCAGCACCAGCCGGGCGGTGACCGGCGGTTTCGTCCAGCGCTGGCCGTGGTGGAAGATCCGCCAGACACCCTCCATCTTCAGATGGGTGTGGATGCTCACGCGGTCGGTGCGGATGAACAGGTGCTTGCCGTAGCTGCCGACCTCGGTGACCAGGTCGCCGACCAGGTCGACCGTCGCGTATCGGGGCACCCGGAAGTCGCTGCGGGTGAGGGTGCGCCCGGCCAGCGCGGTCCGCAGGCGCTCGGCGGCGCGGAAGACGGTATCGCCCTCGGGCATCCGGCTACACCTGCCTGCGCAGCCGCAGGCCGCGCGGGGTCATCGAGAACCCGGACTCGACCAGGACATCGGCGAAGGTGTTGCCGTGCACGGTCTCTCCGTTGATCTTGTCGATCACCAGGCCGTCGACCCGGCGATCGTGCACCAGCCCGGCCAGCGCGGTCGCGGCCAGCCGCCGCAGTCCGGGGTCCTCGGTGAAGCTGAGCAGGGTCTTGCCGCCGCGCTCCACGTACAGCACCAGCTCGCCGCCGACCAGCACCACCAGGGCGCCCGCCTTGCGGCCGGGCCGGTGGCCGCCCTCGGCGTCGCCCTTCGGCCACGGCAGCGCGGCGCCGTACGGGTTGGCCGGATCGCAGGAGGCCAGGGCCACCGCGACGCCGGGCTGGGTGGCGGTGCGGTCGGTGTCGAAGGAGCGCAGCCGGTCGACGGTGTCGGTGGTGGAGAACTGCGCGCCGCCGAGCGTGTCGACGAAATAGCCACGGCGGCAACGACCGCGGTCCTCGAACTCGGTGAGCACTCGATACATCAGCGCGAAACCGCCGGGCACGCCCTCGTTCTGGACCGACCCCCGGGTCAGCACGCCGTAGCGTTCGAGGAGTTGATCGGCGGTGGCGTGGGCGCGCAAGGTGTTGTCCTGCACCCGTTCCGGCAGGATCGACCAGCGCCCGGCCAGGGTCGGCGGACCGCTGCGGGTCGGCATCGCCGGGCGCGGCAGGTAGGCGCGGCCGCGGGGAGCCCGGCGCGGGGTGCGATGGGCGGTGGTGCTGCGCGCGGTGCCGGAGAGCAGAGCGCGCACGGGGGCGAAGGTGTCGCCGGAGACGTAACCGGCCCACACCAGCTGCCACAGCGCCTCGCCGACGGCCTTGTCGTCGAGCAGGCCGGTGGCGTCGGAGAGCTGGCGGAAGAAGTAGGCGCCGCCGCCGTGCAGGGTGGGCGGTAGGCGGCGCGGGGAGTCCGGGCTCGCGGGCACGGCGGCCGGATCGCCTGCGTCCGCGCGGGGCGTGCGGTCGCCATGGGTGGTGAGGTGGGCGGTGGGCGGATCGGTCGGCCCGGCACCGGATCCGGCGGGCCCGGAGGCCGCCGGTGCGTTCAGGTCGACCGTGGGTGGTTGCGCGGCGCGCGGTGGCCACGGCTCCAGCGGTGCGCCCAACGCCGCCAGGAGGCCGAGCTGGAGGTCGGTGGGATCGATGTCGTCGGGCGGCGGCAGGGTGAACGGGGCCTGGTCGGCCAGGTGCAGCGCGATCCAGCCGTCGCGGGCGGTGATCGCGCCGTGCCCGGACCAGATCACCTCCCCGCTGGCCATCAACTCGTCCAGCATGGCGGGGGAGTAGTCGCGCACGCGCATCGGCAGAATCAGCGATTCCCAGGCCGACGCCGGAATCGGCACGCCCGCGAGCTGTTCCACCACCGTGGCGACCCCGTCGATTCCGCGCAGCTCACCGGAACCGACGTGCTGCCAGGCAGGGAGGAAGCGGCCGAGCGCGGTGGTCGACACCGGCTCGACTTCGTGCCGTGCGGCAGCCAGCGAGCGGCGGCGCAACCGGCGCAGCACCTGCGCGTCGCACCATTCGGTGCCTGCCGTCGCGGGTGTGAATTCGCCCTCCACCACCCGTTTCTCGGCCAGCAACCGATGCAGCGCGGTGGCCGCGACCGCCGAGCCGAGGCCGAAGCGCGCCGCGACATCGGCGGTGCTGAACGGTGCGTGGGTGCGGGCGTAGCGGCCGACCAGGTCGCCGAGCGGGTCCGGGACGGGTTCGATGAACGCGGCGGGCACCCCGATCGGCAGCGGCACCCCGAGCGCGTCACGCAGGCGGGCGGCGTCCTCGATCGCCACCCACCAGGTGCGGCCCGCGAAGGAAACCTCCAGCGCGCGATGGGCGTGCCGGAGTTCCGCGAACCAGGTCGGCGCGTCGGAGTCGGCGAGCACGTCGGTGTGCGCGGCGGCCGAGTCAGCGGCCTCGGCGATCGGCAAGGCGAGGTCCGCGGCCGCATCGGGCCGGCCTGCCTCGACGGACGGGCTTTCGAGCGCGGAAGCTGGTGTGTCACCGCGCCGCACGCAGCGGGCGGCGGCTTCGGCGGGGGTGAGCGGGCCGAGCAGGCGCAGCAGGTCGGCCAGGCCCTCGGCGTCCCGGGCCCAGCGTTCGGGGGTGAGCCGCTGGAGTTCGCGTTCGGTGAGGGTGATGACGGCGGGGTCGAGCAGTTCGCGCAGTTCGACGCGGCCGAGGAGTTCGGCCAGCAGGCTCGAGTCCAGTGCCAGGGCGGCGGCGCGGCGCTCGGCGAGCGGGCTGTCGCCGTCGTAGAGGAACTGGCCGATGTAGGAGAACAGCAGGGCGTTGGCGAACGGGGACGGGCTGGCGGTCTCGACATCGATCAGCCGCACCTCGCGGCGGGCGAGCTTGGTCAGCAGCTCGCGCAGGGACGGCAGGTCGTAGACATCGCGCAGGCATTCGCGCACGGTTTCCAGCAGGATCGGGAAATCCGGGAATTTGCGTGCCACATCCAGCAATTGGGCCGAGCGCTGCCGCTGCTGCCACAGCGGTGCGCGCTTGCCCGGGTCGCGGCGCGGCAGCAGCAGCGCCCTGGCCGCGCACTCGCGGAAGCGGGAGGCGAACAGCGCGGAGCCGCCGACTTGCTCGGTGACGATGTCGTCGATCTCGTCAGGTTCGAAGGCGAACAGTTCGGCGCCGGGCGGGTCGTCGGTGGTGTCGGGCAGGCGCACCACGATGCCGTCGTCGGACGCGGTCGGCGCCGCGTCGATGCCGAAGCGTTCCTGGAGCCGGGCCCCGACGGCCAGTGCCCACGGTGCGTGCACCGGGGTGCCGTAGGGGGAGTGCAAGACCAGTCGCCAGTCCCCGAGCTCGTCGCGGAAGCGCTCCACGATCAGGGTGCGGTCGGTGGGGAGCTGGCCGGTGGCGGCGCGCTGCTCCTCGAGCAGGCCGACCATGTTCGCCGTCGCGTTCTGGTCCAGGCCCGCGGTGCGGACCAGCTGTTCCAGCCGGGCGGAGGCGGCGTCGGGGGTCTGCGCGCGCTTCGTCGAACGCGCGCGGGCGGACTTCTGCACGCCGCCGTTCGCCGCGGGCTCGGCGAGCGCGGAGGACGACATCGAATTGTCCTGTGACGCAGCAGATCCGGGCGGCCGGATGCCCATGTCCGCGACGATCCGGGACAGGTCGTCGGCCGACACCTGACCCGCCGTCCGCACGAATTCGCCCAGGGCGGTGCCCAATTCGGCCGGACGACCCAAACTGTCGCCGTGCCAGAACGGCAGCCGGCCGGGCAGTCCGAAGGCGGGCGAGACCAGCACCCGGTCGAAGGTGATCTCCTCGATCCGCCAGCTGGTCGCGCCGAGCGCGAAGACGTCGCCCACGCGCGACTCGTAGACCATCTCCTCGTCGAGTTCGCCCACCCGGGAAGCCTTCTCGCCCACCATGAACACCGCGAACATGCCGCGATCGGGGATGGCGCCGCCGGAGGTGACGGCGAGGCGTTGCGCGCCGGGACGGCCGGTGAGGGTGCCCGCGTCGCGGTCCCAGACCACGCGCGGTCGCAGTTCGGCGAACTCGTCGGACGGGTAGCGGCCCGCCAGCAGGTCGAGCACGGATTCGTAGGCCGAGCGGGGCAGGTTCGCGTAACTGCCGGTGGCGCGGACGATATCGAACCAGCCGTCGACATCGATCGGTTCGAGCGCGCAGGCGGCCACCGTCTGCTGGGCCAGGATATCGAGTGGATGCGCGGGGATCTGCAGCATCTCGATCTCACCGGCCAGCATCCGCTGGGCCGCGACGGTGCAGTGGATGACATCGGTGCGGTGCTTCGGGAACAGCACGCCGCGCGAGACCTCGCCGACCTGGTGCCCGGCGCGGCCCACTCGCTGCAGCCCGCTGGCCACCGACGGCGGCGCCTCCACCTGCACCACCAGATCGACCGCGCCCATGTCGATGCCGAGCTCGAGGCTGCTGGTGGCCACCACGCAGCGCAGTCGGCCGCTCTTGAGGTCGTCCTCGATGAGCGCGCGCTGCTCCTTGCTGACCGAGCCGTGGTGGGCCCTGGCCAGCAGCTGGTCGGCGCCGTGGATCACCTCGGTGGACGGGCCGAGCTGGGCGGGTGGCGCGTGCTCGGTGTCCACCGGCTCGCCCAGCCGGGCCGCGTAGGCCTCGTTGAGCCGCGCGGTCAGCCGTTCGGCGAGCCTGCGCGAGTTCGCGAACACGATCGAGGACCGGTGCTCGAGCACCAGGTCGACAATGGCCTCGTCGACGTGCGGCCAGATCGACCCCGGCTGCTCGGAATCGCCCGGATCGGTCATGTCGGCCACCGGGACGCGCACCGACAGGTCGAAGGTCTTCGGCGCGGGCGGGCGCACGATGGTGATCGGCGCCGAGCCCACCAGGAATCGGCCGACCTCCTCGGGCGGGCGCACCGTCGCCGACAGGCCGATCCGCTGGGCCGGCCGCTCGGTCAGCTGATCCAGCCGGGCCAGCGACAGGGCCAGGTGCGCGCCGCGCTTGGTGCCCGCGATGGCGTGCACCTCGTCGACGATCACCGTGCCGACCTGGGCCAGGCTCTCCCTGGCCGCCGAGGTGAGCAGCAGGAACAGCGACTCCGGCGTGGTGATGAGGATGTCGGGCGGCGTCCGCTGCATCGCCCGCCGCTGCGCAGGCGTGGTGTCGCCGGAGCGCACCCCCACCGAGATCTCCGGCGGGTCCAGCCCCAGTCGCTTCGCGGTCTGCGTGACCCCCACCAGTGGCGCCCGCAGATTCCGCTCGACATCCACCGCCAGCGCCTTGAGCGGCGAGACGTACAGCACCGACGTCCCGCGCGGCGTCCCCGGTTCCGGTGCGGGCCGGGTCGCCAGCCGATCGATGGCCCACAGGAACGCGGACAGCGTCTTCCCCGACCCGGTGGGCGCGACGACCAGCGTGTGCTCCCCGTCGGCGATCGCCTGCCACGCCCCGAGCTGGGCCGACGTGGGCCCGGCGAAGGCCCCGTCGAACCACTGCGCGGTAGCGGGCGAGAACCGATCCATAGCGTTCAGTGTGCACCGCCCCACCGACAAGCCCCTGGACGCTAGCAGCGCGGTCACGTTTGCCGTCTGTAGCCGACGGGATTACCGTTCCCCGGGGATGGACGGGTGACCGGAACCCGTCACCGGGGACATTCGACGGAGGATTCGATGGCTGGGGGCGATCCTTCGACGGTTTCGGTCGAGCCCGAAGAAGTCAGAGCGCTGGGGCGGGTGGCCTATCAGGTGGCGCAGGAATGCCAGGCCGGGTACGCCTCGTTGGTGACCGATTTGCGGGCCACGATCGAGACCTGGACCGGGAACAACGCCGGTGTGTTCACCGCGGGGTGGGAGGAGTTCCATCTCGGTGCCGATCAGGTGTGGGACGCGTTGTTCGAACTGGCCGAGAAGCTGGGGATCACCGCGGAAACCCTCGCGCAGGTCGACGAGTCCAATGCCGCGGCGACCTACACGCTGAATCTGTGAGTGCGGAGCCGACCTCTGATGACGACTGAACCTCCCGCGTTCTCGGTCGATCTCGACCAGCTCGAACAGTTGACCGCGCGGATGCGTGGGTACATGTCCGCTGTCGCCGATGTGCTGACCGCGCTCGATGCCAAGGCCAAGGAGGTCGAGGGCGTGTGGTCCGGTGCGGCGGCCACGGCCTACAGCGAGGCGCATACGGAGTGGCGGGCCGGGGTCACCGATATGCAGGAGGGCCTGGCGGCGTTGGAAGCGGCGGCGAAGACCGCACACCAGAGCTATACCGACGCGGCGTCGGCGACGTTGAAGATCCTGGGCGTATGACGCCGACGGTCACCAAGCTCGACGTCGATCCCAAGGTCTACTACCAGGCTGCCACCAATTGCTTCGATGCCGCCGCGTCTCTGTTCGACAGCTTCACCTACGTTTTCGGTGAGCTCAACGGCTACGGGATGATGGCGGGCCGCGACGAAGACGGCCGAGCGTGGGCGGCGTCCTACGACCAGTCCGCGCGGGATGCCGTCGCGTTCTACGGGCAGACGTATTCGACCTTGCGTGCCTACGGCACGGCGCTCAACGACATCGGTTTCGAACACGCGAAGTCCGACGCCGCGATCAAGGGCACAGAACAACCGACGAGGCCCGCAGATTCGGCGTCGACCGCCACGTTCGGGCCCTACGCGCTGCCCGCGTCGGCGGCGGGCGGGACACCGCAGGGTCTGGCGCAGACGGCCATCGACGTTCTCGATGCGATCAACTGTCCACTTCCGGACGGTAATACCGACACGCTCACCAAAGCGGCGGAGGCGTGGGACCGGCTCGGCACGATCTACCAGAACACGAACGCCAAGGACAAGATCACGATCGCCGCCGGGCTGTTCGACGGGGTCACCTCCACCGACGCGATGCAGGTCCGGGAAGACCTGAAGAAGATCGAGAAATCGATCGGGGCGTTGCTCACCACGTGCACGCAGATCAGTACGTCGTGTCTCGACTACCGAGGCGCGATCCAGGAACTTCGCGAGGAGATCAAGGGGTTCATCGAGGCGATCATCACCGACGCCGCCATCGACGCTGCCGTCACGGTGATCGCCACCTGCCTGACCGGCGTCGGCGGCCTGATCGCCGGCGCCAAGGCGGTGGAGTCGGCTCGTCGATGGTCGGTGACGATCAAAGCCGCGGTGACGGCATGGCGAGCCCGCAAAGCGTTGCAGCTGAAAGGTCTGGCCGACGATGCCGCGGCCGCCATGTCGAAGGCCAAACAGGAGATCACCGAACTCTTCGAACGGTTGCGAGGCAAGGGTGACGGGGTCACGACACCGAAGGCGGCAAGCCTGAGCGACGATGATCGCCGCGCACTGCTCCAGGGCCCGAGTGACCTTCGGGGCCGATCGCTGACCGATATCCTGCGCTCCGGGGAAACACCGACCGCCGACCAGCAGCGCCAGATCGACGCGCTCAACGAGGCGCTCGGAAAGATGCCCGCCCACGAGGGCCTGGTCAGCCGGCATACCAACCTGACCCCCGAACAGCTTGCCCGGTACCAACAGGACCAGCCCGTCACCGAGCTGGGATTCACTTCGGCCAGTACCAATCCGAAGGGCGTCAACGAACTCACCGTGCAGAACTCGGAGGTCGAGTTCCAGATCGTCAGCAAGACCGGCCGCGACTACAGCGAGTACGGGACGCCCGACGAGGTGCTGTTCGCGTCCGGGACCAACTTCTTCGTCCACAGCAAGACGGTCGACCCGGCGACCGGCCGGATACTCATCAAGATGACGGAAATGTAGGAGGACCCCGATGCCCGAGAAGTTCGGCGGCAAGATCTTCTATTCGGCGGAGGAAGCCGAGCGACTGGGGTTGCGACCGTCCGCGGAGGACATCGCGCGCAGCGAGCGCATGTTCGCCGAGTTCGAGGAGCAGCGGCGACTGCTCGGTCCGGCGCCCGCGGGCACCAGCCCCGGGTTCGGCGGCCGGTTCTCCGATGATCTGGGCGGCACCGAGTTCGAGGGCTGGACACGTCATCCCAGCACCGGTGCGTGGCTCGACAAGGAAGGTCGACCGGCCTACGACGACGACGGCCGAAGGATCGACTACGACGGATAGACCCTGCTGCGGACCGGCTCCGGAAGTTGGCCGATGACCTGCGTCACACTGCCGAGTGAGCCGACGCTACGCTGGGCTCTCGTGCAAACGGTGCTCAGAGTCGACCTCGTCGGTCACGGCCTGACCGAGGCGGTACGGAAGGCGCGATTTCCTGTCGACGAACCACTCGACGAGTCGGGGCGGGGTGCGCTGCGGGCGTACTCGGTGCCCGAGGGTGCGCAGGTGCGGACCGGGCCGGAACGGCGGGCTCGGGAGACGGCCGAGACGCTCGGGGTGGTCGGGGAACTGGACGCGCGATTGCGGGATCTCGACGCGGGGTCGTGGCGTGGGACCGAGATGAGCTCGCTGGCCCAGGATCAGCTGTTCGCCTGGCTCACCGATCCCGAATTCCGCGGGCACGGCGGCGAGTCGGTGACCGACCTGGTCGACCGGGTGCGGTTCTGGCTGGCCGAGATCGCCTCGGCGGGGCGCGACACGGTGGCGGTGACCCATCCGGCGGTGGTCAGAGCGGTGCTGCTGGTAGTGCTCGACTCGCCGCCGAAATCGTTCTGGCGCATGGATGTTCCGCCCGCGAGCGTGACCCGGCTGCACTACCGCGGCAACTGGACGCTGCGCCTGGGCGGTTCCTAGCAGCGACGAACCCCCCGGACTCGCGGTCGATTCCGGGGGTCGTCGGTGGCCGTGGTCAGGTGTGGGCGGCGCCGTCGATGCGGATTTCGGTACCGCTGATGAAACGGCCGTCGTCGGAGACGAGCATGGCGATGACGCCGGCGACATTCTCGGGACCGGCCAGCTCCGCCGGGTTGTCCTGCGGGACAACGGCGACCAGGCGGCTGAACAGCGACCAGTCGGAATCCTGGGGCAGGTAGCCGGGGGTGGCGTCGGTGAGGCCGGACTTGATGCCGCCGGGGGCGACGCTGACCGCGCGCAGGCCCTGCTTGGCGTACTCGAGGGCCAGCACATGGGTGAGCGATTGGATGCCGCCCTTGCTGGCGGAATAGGCGGCCATGTACGGATGGGCGAAGGTCGCCGACGTGGAGCTGAAGTTCACGATCGTGCTGCTGGGGTTGGCGAGCAGGGCGGGCAGGGCCTCGCGGATCACCAGGAACGTGCCGGTGAGGTTGACGTTGATGATCTGGTTCCAGAGATCCAGGGACGTCTCGTGGGTATGGGCGGCGCGCAGAATGCCCGCGGCGTTGACGAGGGCGTCCAGGCCGCCGAGTGACGCCACGGCGCTGCGGACCCCGGCGATGACGTCGGACTCGTCGCCGATGTTCATCTCCAGCGTGGTGAACCGCGCATCGGTGCCCGCCTCGGCGGCGCGGGCCCGGGTCGCCCGCAGGCCTTCGGCGTTGACGTCGGCGCCGACGACGACCGCGCCTTCGGACAGCAGGCGGAGGGCGGTGGCCTGGCCGATGCCGGATCCGGCTCCGGTGACCAGGATGCGGCGCTGTTCGAGACGGTTCATGTGATTCTTCCTCGTCGTTGAGAGTGTTTCTGACACGATATGCCATAAATGGCAGGACGTGCAGAGAATCTTGGCGAGGTGGGTATAGTGCGGCCGTGACCAGGCAACCGAAGCGCGCGGCGCCCAGCCCTGGGCGGCCGGCGCTCAGCGAGATCCGCCGTGCGGCCACCCGCAAGGAGGTGGCCATGGTCGCCGCTCGGCTCTTTGCCGAAAACGGGTATTCCGCGACGACTGTCGAGGACATCGCCGCGTCCGCGGGGATGGGGTTGCGGACCTTCTATCGGTACTTCGCAGGCAAGGAAGACGTCGTCGCCCCACTGCTGGCCATCGGCACCCAGGCCTGGGCGGACGAACTCGCCGCTTGTCCGCCGGAGCTCCCGCTGCGCGAGGCGCTGAGTCGCTCCTACCGCACCGCGACCGCCGCCACCCTGGCCGACGGCGGCATCGCCGGCGAGCTCCTGCATCCCCTGCTTCGCGCTGTCACCGAACTGCCCGCCCTGCGGGCGACCTGGCTGCGTGTCCAGCAGGATTGCGAACTCAGCCTGATTCCCATCATCGCGGCGCGCACCGGCCGCTCGCCCGACGACCTGGATGTCGCGCTCGCCGCCGCCATGGCCAACGCGGCGGTGCGGCTGGGTACCGAAAGATGGGCCGCCGAAGCGGAATCCGACTCGGCCGCCGTTGTCGTCGACGCCTGCCTGGCCCGCCTCGCCGCGCACACACTCCTGTAGCCGGGATCGCGGGGCCGTCGAATCGGTGCCGGAAAACGACGAAAGCCCCGGAGTCGAAACTCCAGGGCTTTCGTCTAGTAGCGGGAACAGGATTTGAACCTGCGACCTCTGGGTTATGAGCCCAGCGAGCTACCGAGCTGCTCCATCCCGCGTCGTAAATACCACTGTACACGGCGCGGCACGGAAGACGAAATCGGTTCCTGATCAGCCGAAATGTATGCCCTGGGCCAGCGGCAGCTCGGCGGAGTAGTTGATGGTGTTGGTGGCCCTGCGCATGTAGGCCTTCCACGAGTCGGAGCCGGATTCGCGACCGCCGCCGGTGTTCTTCTCGCCGCCGAACGCGCCGCCGATCTCCGCGCCCGAGGTGCCGATGTTGACATTGGCGATGCCGCAGTCCGATCCGGCGAGGAACCGCTCGGCCTCGCGCTGGTCGAGGGTGAAGATCGACGAGGAAAGACCCTGTGGCACAGCGTTGTTGAGGGCGATGGCGTCGTCGATCGCGTCGTAGACGAGCACGTAGAGGATCGGCGCGAAGGTCTCCTCGCGCACCAGCTCGGTCTGCGCGGGCATGCGCACGATGGCGGGGCGCACGTAGTAGGCGTCCGGGCCGACGAGGTCGATTCGCTCACCGCCGCAAACGATCTCGCCGCCGGTGTCCTCGGCCTGCAGCAGTGCCTTCTGCATCGAGATGAAGGCGCGCTCGTTGATCAGCGGGCCGACCAGCACGCCGTCGTCGAGCGGATTGCCCACGGGCAGTTGGCGATACGCGGCGACGAGCCGCTCGACGAGCTGATCGGCGATGGATCGGTGCACGATCAGCCTGCGCAGCGTGGTGCAGCGCTGCCCCGCCGTGCCCGCCGCGGAGAAGACGATGCCGCGCACCGCCAGCTCCAGATCCGCGCTCGGCGCGACGATCGCGGCGTTGTTGCCGCCCAGCTCCAGCAGACAGCGGCCGAACCGGGCGGCCACGCGCGGGGCGACGGCGGCGCCCATCCGCACCGAACCGGTGGCGCTGAGCAGCGCGACCCTCGGGTCGTCGACCAGTGCCTCGCCGACCGCCGCGTCGCCCTGGATCAGCTGGTGCGCCGCGGGATCGGCGCCGACGTCGACGGCGGCGCGGCGCAGCAGGGTGTGACAGGCCAGTGCGGTCAGCGGGGTGGTCTCCGAGGGCTTCCACACCACGGTGTCCCCGCAGACCAGCGCGATCGCGGTGTTCCACGCCCACACCGCGACCGGGAAGTTGAACGCCGAGATCACCCCGACGACGCCGAGCGGATGCCAGGTCTCCATGAGCCGGTGCCCGGGCCGCTCGGAAGGCATCGTGGCGCCGTAGAGCTGGCGGGACAGCCCGATCGCGAACTCGCAGACGTCGATCATCTCCTGCACTTCGCCCAGGGCCTCGGGGCCGATCTTGCCCGCCTCCAGCGTGACCAGCTCGGCCAGCTCGCCCTGGTGGGCGACCAGCAGCTCGGCCAGCCGGCGCACCAGCCCTGCGCGCACCGGCGCGGGCACGGTGCGCCAGCTCAGGAACGCGGTGGCGGCCCGCTCGATCGCGGCGTCGACGTCGTCGGTGGTGTCGGTGGTGACCGGCGGCAGGGCGCCACCGGAGATGGGGGTGCGGGCGAGCAGGTCACCGGACTCGGGGAGCTCGGCGCCGAGTCCGTGCAGCAGCGCCCTGGCTCGCAGCGCCAGCTGCTCGGAGAAGTGCTCGGTCACGCTGTGGGTCATCGCTGCTCACCTTCTGCTGTTTGGTACGGCTCACGGAAAAGTTCGGTGGAATTCGGTGGGGGAACAGAAAGAAGTTTTCCCCGCGCGACCCCCGTGCTGCGTTAGCCTTCGCTGATGGCGGATACACCGGCTAGACCCCAGCTCGACGACATCGACCGACTATTGATCAAAGAACTGATGAGCGATGGTCGCGCCACGTTGTCGAACCTGGCGGAGAAGGCCAGCCTCTCGGTCTCGGCAGTGCAGTCGCGGGTGCGCAGGCTCGAAGCGCGTGGAGTGATCCGCGGGTACGCGGCGCATGTCGATCCCGAAGCGCTCGGGCACCTGTTGTCGGCGTTCGTCGCGATCACTCCTCTCGACCCGTCCCAGCCCGATGACGCGCCCGCATTGTTGCAACACATCCCCGGCATCGAGGCGTGCCACTCGGTGGCGGGCGAAGAGAGCTACGTCCTGCTGGTTCGGGTCGCCTCCCCGCGGCACCTGGAACAGCTGCTGCAGGAGATCAGAGCCACCGCCAATGTGCGGACGCGCAGCACCATCATCCTGCAGACATTCTACGACAGGTAACGATTCTTCGTAATTGTTCCGCGATTCCGTAGAGGTTCCGTAAATATTTGCGTACCCTCGGCGTTGTGACCATCGAACTGGAGCGCCCCGGCGCGGCGGTCACCCCCGCCAACCGGGTCCACGAAATCCTGTCCTCGCACATCCTCGCGGACGGCTTCGAGCTTGTGCTCGACCTGCACAAGTCGCACGGCCGGACACTGATCGACGAACGTGACGGCACCGCCTACCTCGACATGTTCGGCTTCTTCGCCTCCAACGCGCTCGGGATGAACCATCCGGCGCTGGCGGGCGACGAACGCTTCCGCGCCGAGCTGGCCACCGCCGCGCTGAACAAACCGAGCAACTCCGACATCTACACCGTCGAGATGGCCCGCTTCGTCGAGGCCTTCGTCCGCGTCGTCGGCGACCCCCGCCTCCCGCATCTGTTCTTCGTCGACGGCGGTGCGCTGGCGGTGGAGAACGCGCTCAAGGTCGCGTTCGACTGGAAGAGCAGGCACAACGAATCGCACGGTCGTCCACCGGAACTCGGCACCCAGGTGCTGCACCTGACCGGGGCGTTCCACGGCCGCAGCGGCTACACGATGTCGCTGACCAACACCGACCCGGTCAAGACCGCGCGGTTCCCGAAGTTCGCCTGGCCGCGCATCGAGACCCCGCACACGTTCGCGGGCCCGGACATCGCCGCGCTGGAGGCCCGCGCCATCGCGCAGGCCGCGCAGGCCTTCGCCGACCATCCGCACGACATCGCCTGCTTCATCGCCGAGCCCATCCAGGGCGAGGGCGGCGACCGGCACCTGCGGCCGCAGTTCCTCGGCGCGATGCAGCGCCTGTGTCACGACAACGACGCGCTGTTCGTCCTCGACGAGGTGCAGACCGGCGTCGGGATGACCGGAACCACCTGGGCCTACCAGCAATTGGGTGTCGAGCCCGATGTGGTCGCGTTCGGCAAGAAGACCCAGGTCTGCGGCATCATGGCCGGCGGACGCGTCGACGAGGTGCCCGACAACGTCTTCCAGGTGAGCTCGCGGCTGAACTCCACCTGGGGCGGCAACCTCACCGACATGGTGCGCACCCGGCGCATTCTCGAAGTGCTGGAACAGGATCGGCTGATCGCGAAGTCGGTGCCGCTGGGCGCCTACCTGCTCGACCAGCTCGGCCAGCTCGCCGCCGCGCACCCGGACAAGGTGAGCGAACCCCGCGGGCGCGGTCTGATGTGCGCGGTCACGCTGGCCACCCCGGACCTGCGGGACCGGGTGGTGACGGCGCTGCGGGAGCGTCAGCACGTGCTGCTGCTCGGCACCGGGACCAGTGGCCTCCGTTTCCGGCCGCCGCTGACGGTCACCGAGGAAGAGCTGGAGCGGGCGGTCGATGCCTTGGACGCGGTGCTGACGCGAGAGCGCCTGTAGCGCAACAGGTGCCGCTCATGGCCTTGCGGCGCGTGTCCATCGACGCGCCGGGGCTGTGAGCGGCGCGCTGTCCGAATTGCTGGATTTTCGCTGGTGCTGCTTCTAGGCTTCGCACCCATGTCACTCGGAAGTCACCCTGACATGGAACGGTGCAGCGCGTGAACCGCCTCACCGAGCGAATCGGACAAATTGCTGTCACCTTGCTGCTCGCCGTCACGGCGGGCTGTTCGAACAGTGAGGCCGTGACGGTCGAGACGCCGACCGCGCCGCCCGCCTCGACGACCTCGCCGACCGCGATGCCGCCCCACATGACCGATCTGCTGCCCGGCATGCCGCCGCCGCTGTCGCCCACCGACATCTACGCCGCCAACCGGGAACTGAGTCCGTCGGTCGCCGATCACCGGCCGCTGGTCTACGTGCCCAACAGTAAGTCCGACACCGTGACGGTGATCGACCAGAACACCTTCCAGGTGCTCGGCACCTTCTCCTCCGGCGGCACCGAGCCACAGCACGTGGTGCCGTCCTACGACTTGCAGACCCTCTACGCCACCAACGATCTGCCGATCGGCGGCGGCAGCCTGCTGCCCATCGACCCGCGCACCGGAGCGCCCGCGGGCCCGGCGTTCCCGGTCCGCGACCCGTACAACATGTATTACACGCCCGATGGCGAGTTCGCCCTGGTCGTCGCCGAAGCGGACAAGTCGCTGGACTTCTACGACCCGGTGACCTGGCAGAAGCTGCACGCGCTCGCGGTGCCCGAGTGCGCCGGGGTCGATCACATGGACTTCACCGCCGACGGCCGCTTCGCCGTGGCCAGCTGCGAATTCATCGGGCGGATGGCCGTTTTCGACGTCGCGCGGCGCACGCTGATCAAGATGATCGACCTGCCGGGCGGGCGCGGTGGCATGCCCCAGGACGTGAAGCTCTCGCCCGACGGGCACGTCTTCTTCGTCGCCGACATGATGGCCGACGGCATCTACACCATCGACGCGCACACCTTCGACAACACCGGGTTCATCCCCACCGGCAAAGGGACGCACGGGCTCTACGTCACCCGCGACTCCACCCAGATGCTGATCACCAACCGGCACGAGGGCAGCATCTCGGTGTGGGATTTCGCCGCGGGCGGGTTGGTGCACAAGTGGTTCATCCCCGGCGGTGGCAGTCCCGACATGGGCAACATCTCCGCCGACGGGCGGGTGTTCTGGGTGTCGGGGCGGCACAACAACGAGGTGTACGCCGTCGACATCGTGAACTGGAACCTGCTGGCGCGCATCCCCGTCGGCCACGGGCCACACGGGTTGACGGTGTGGCCGCAGCCAGGGCGCTACTCCACCGGGCACACGGGGGTCATGCGGTAGATCGCACGGTCGAGGCGACAACGGCGCGGTCGGTCGATCCGCGGGCCGCGTCGGTTCGGGTCACCGACGCGGCGTGGGCCGGCCGATTCCGTCAGGCGGGGACGGCGGTCAGTCCCAATGCGCCCGCGACGAACCGGTGGACCGACGCGAGACCCGCCGCCAGCGCCTCGTCCTCGCCGGGACGGGCCCAGCCGGTGACGGTGGCGGTGTCGTCGGGGCCCGGCGTCACGCCGATCTCGGCGACCAGCTCGGCGGTCGTCGGGACGCAGACGGCCCAGGAGAAGTGGGATTCGTCGGCCCACTGCGCGGCGCGGGTGGCCACATAGCCGGGATCGGTGATGCCGCCGTCGGCCAGCGCGGGGCGGTCGTCGATGCGCTCGTCGGCCCGCAGGGCACGCAGGTACCAGGCGCCCGCGTTGATCTCGATCGGTTCCACGTCCGCAGTGTAGGGGGAGCGCGGGTGCGCTCATGCGGTCAGGCCGGGCGGGGCTGGGCGCCGAGCACCGCGTGGACGGCGGCGCGGCCGATGTCGAGGGCCCGGGTGAGCAGATCGGTGTCGCGAGCCGCGCTGTCGACGGCGGGGGCGTCGGCGGGCGGGTGCACCTGCAGGACGCGCTCGCCCAGGGCGGCGAGGAAGTCGTCCTCGACCGCCTGCTGACCGGGGCGCTGGGACCACGCGCGGAAGGCGCCGGGGGCGATGGCGCGCATGTAGCCGCCGCCGACGACGCGGTGCAGCAGGGGCGCGGGCGGGCGGACCTCGTCGCAGCGGCGGGTGCGCAGCACCAGGGCATGGGTGGTGCCCGCGGCGACGGCGGTGCGGATCGGGACCGTCTCGGAGAGGCCGCCGTCGAAGTAGCTGCGGCCGCCGAGGTCGACCGGGGGACCTGCCAGCAGGGGCAAGCCCGCGGAGGCCCGTAGCGCGGTCATCAGGGTGGTTTTATCGACGATGTGAGGTCCCAGGTCCACCGACTGGCCGGTGCGGACATCGGTGGCGATGGGGTGGAACGTGGTGGGGTTGGCCAGGATCGCCGGGAAGTCCATCGGCTCGATGCCGTCGTAGACCTGGTGCACCAGGTAGCGCAGATCGAAGACCGGACGACCGCGCAGGATGCGGACCGGGTCGACCACGCGGCGCATGATCGTCGCGTCGGTCCAGGACCGCATGCCCGTCGCCGCGCGTCCGCACAGCAGCCACGCGCCGTTGATCGCGCCCGCCGACGTGCCGTACACGGCGTCGAACACCGCGGACAGGCCGAGTTCCTCGAGTGCCTGCACCATGCCGCTGGAGTAGACCCCGCGGCTGCCGCCACCCTCGATCACCAGCGCGAGGCGATGGCCGTCGGCTCGGCTTCCGGCTTGCCTGCGGGACTCGATCACCTCGGTGACCGTGGCCGGACCCGGCGTTGCCGAGGAGTCCTGATCGGTGCGCGCACTGCTGGTCACCCGATCCACGATACGACAGGTGCCCGGGGTGCGGCCCGGCCCGAAGCCCGATCTTCGCCGCCCGTTCACCCGGACCGCGGTGATCGTTCCCGCGGTGTCGGAAACGACGACGGGCGCCGGTCGCGATCGACCGGCGCCCGTCTACGACGTGGGAGCTACTTGATCTCCGCCAGGACGGTGCCCTGGGTGATCGCCGCGCCCGCCTCGACGGCGAGGCCGGTGACGACACCCGCCTTGTGCGCGTTGACCGGGTTCTCCATCTTCATGGCCTCGAGCACCACGATCAGGTCGCCCGCCTCGACGGTCTGGCCCTCTTCGACCGCGACCTTGACGACGGTGCCCTGCATGGGCGCGGTGACCGCGTCACCGGAGGCCGCACCGGCACCCGCGCCGCCACGCTTGCGCGCCTTCGGCTTCTTGCGGATGACACCGACACCGTTACCGGCCGAACCGGCGGCGCCACCACCGAGGGTGAACTGCCCGGGCAGCGACACCTCGACGCGACGGCCACCGACCTCGACGACGACCTTCTGCCGGGGCAGATCCTCGTCCTCGTCGTCGGCGGGAGCACCGGCCGTGTACGGCTCGACGGTGTTCTTCCACTCGGTTTCGATCCACTTGGTGTAGACGTCGAACTTCTCGCCGTCACCGATGAACGCCGGGTCCTCGACGATCGCGCGGTGGAACGGGATGACCGTCGCCAGGCCGTCGACCTCGAACTCGGCCAGCGCGCGGCGGGCACGCTGCAGCGCCTGGTCGCGGTTCTCGCCGGTGACGATCAGCTTGGCCAGCATGGAGTCGAACTGACCGCCGATGACGCTGCCGGCGACGACGCCGGAGTCGACGCGCACACCGGGGCCGGTGGGCTCGCGGTAGACGTTGACCGGGCCGGGGGCGGGCAGGAAGCCGCGACCGGCGTCCTCACCGTTGATCCGGAACTCGAAGGAGTGGCCGCGCGGGGTGGGGTCTTCCTTGATCGACAGTTCCTCGCCGTTGGCGATGGCGAACTGCTGACGCACGAGGTCGATGCCCGCGGTCTCCTCGGTGACCGGGTGCTCGACCTGCAGGCGGGTGTTCACCTCGAGGAAGGACACGGTCTCGCCTTGCACCAGGTACTCCACGGTGCCCGCGCCGTAGTAGCCCGCCTCGCGGCAGATGCGCTTGGCCGAGTCGTGGATCTTGGCGCGGACGTCGTCGGACAGGAACGGCGCGGGCGCCTCCTCGACGAGCTTCTGGAACCGGCGCTGCAGCGAGCAGTCGCGGGTACCGGCGACGACGACGTTGCCGTGCTGGTCGGCGATGACCTGGGCCTCGACGTGGCGGGCCTTGTCCAGGTACTGCTCGACGAAGCACTCGCCGCGACCGAAGGCGGCGATGGCCTCACGGGTCGCCGACTCGAACAGCTCGGGGATCTCCTCGATGGTGTGGGCGACCTTCATGCCGCGGCCACCGCCACCGAAGGCGGCCTTGATGGCCACCGGGACGCCGTACTCCTTGGCGAACGCGACGACCTCGTCGGCGTTCTTGACCGGGTCCTTGGTGCCCGCGGCCATCGGCGCCTTGGCGCGCTCGGCGATGTGGCGCGCGGTGACCTTGTCGCCCAGGTCGCGGATGGACTGCGGCGAGGGGCCGATCCAGATGAGCCCGGCGTCGAGGACGGCCTGGGCGAAGTCGGCGTTCTCGGAGAGGAAGCCGTAACCCGGGTGGATCGCGTCGGCGCCGGACTTGGCGGCGGCGTCGAGGATCTTGTCGAACACGAGGTACGACTCGGCCGAGGTCTGACCGCCGAGGGCGAACGCCTCGTCGGCGAGCTTCACGAAGGGAGCGTCGGCATCGGGCTCGGCGTACACCGCGACGCTGGTGATCCCCGCGTCCTTGGCAGCCCGGATCACGCGGACCGCGATCTCGCCGCGGTTAGCTACGAGTACCTTCGTGATCCGTGCGCTGGCATGGCTGGGCACTGAGCCTCCTGTGTGCAATCTTTGGTCGCTTCGGGGGACGGGTCGCCGTATAGGCCCCGTGCCCGGTATCGACAACTTTCGTCTCGGGCGAGTGTAGGCAGTCTGCCAATTGGGCCCGAACTCGGCTAGCCCTACTGTCGAGTAGGTCGCAGGTCACAGTACTCGGCACGCTGTGATGTGAATACGTTTCAATTGATCCCGGTCGCGTGGCCCGGGTCGGTGCCCCGGCTGATCGGCAGCCGTACCGAGTTGCCCCACTCGATCCAGGAACCGTCGTAATTGCGCACCGACCTGCGGCCGAGCAGGAAGGTCAGGACGAACCAGGTGTGGCTGGAACGCTCGCCGACCCGGCTGTAGACGACCAGATCCTCGGTGGGCAGCGCCCCGTAGACCGTGTCCAGCTCGGCCCTGGACCGGAATCGGCCGTCGGTGGTGCAGGCCTGCGTCCACGGGATGTTCACCGCGGTCGGCACGTGGCCGCCGCGCAGCGTCGCGTACTCCTGGTCGAGCGGCTTGTCCTCGACCTCCCCGGAGTACTCCTGGGCCGAACGCACGTCGACCAGCGGGCTGCCCAGACGGGTCAGCACCTCGTCGCGGAAGGCGCGGGCGGTGGTGTCGTCGCGCTCGACGTGGGGGTAGTCGGTGGGGGTGGGGGAGGGCAGGTCGAAGGTGGTGTCGCGTTCCTCGGAGATCCAGGCGTCGCGGCCGCCGTCGAGCAGGCGCACGTCCTCGTGGCCGAACAGGGTGAAGATCCAGGCGGTGTGCGCGGCCTGGGCGTTGTCGCGGTCGCCGTAGATCACCACGGTGTCCTCGCGCCGGATGCCCTTGGCCCGCATCAGCTCGGTGAACCGGGCGCCGTCGACGTAATCGCGGGTCACCGGGTCGCTCAGGTCACCACGCCAATCGATTTTGACCGCGCCGGGCACATGGCCGATGTCGTAGAGGAGGATGTCATCGTTCGACTCGATGATCTTCAAACCGGGTACGCCGATGTTTGCGGACAGCCATTCTGTGGTTACCAATCGGTGCGGGACTGCGTAGGAACCGAAGGCGGGGTGCGGATCCGGGGCGACGGGCACGGTGTGGTCCTTCACGCGAGAGTATGGGCGGATGCGACAGTGTGATGGGGTCGCAGCCGATGGTATGTCTGTGTTGGCACATCACGAATCGACACAATGGTCGAATAAAGCGCAGAGCCGTCCGATAAAGTCTCTGGAGAGGAGGGGTGAGCTATGTCCGATTCTTGGCCGCGACGGCGACTGCTCGCGATCCTACGTGGCGCCACCGAGCCCCTCGACGCCCAGGAACTGGCCAGGATCACCGGACAGCATGTCACCACGGTCCGATTCCATCTCGATGTGCTCACCCGCGAATCCCTCGTCCGGCAGTTCCAGCAGCCGCCCCGCGGTCGCGGCCGTCCCCGGATCGGCTACCGCGCCGTGCAGCGCTCGGTCGGCTATCAGGAACTCGCCCAGGTCCTCGCCGATCATCTGGGACCCGATCCGGTCACCCGCTCGGCCGCCGCGGTCGCCGCGGGCCGCGCCTGGGGCGCCCGGATGGACATCGGCACCCACCCGGTGGAAACCCTCGCCGACGCCAGGGACATCACCATGTCGCTGATGTCGGAACTCGGCTTCGCGCCGGAGAAGGACCCGGTCGGCGAGACGCCCGAGCACGTCCAGATCAATCTCACCGCCTGCCCGCTGCGGGAACTGGCCCGCTCGCACGCCGAAGTGGTGTGCGGGGTGCACATGGGGCTCATGCGCGAGGTGCTGGAACGCAACGGCGCGCGCGGTCGTGTCGACGTGCAGCTGCACCCGTTCGTCGAGCCGGAGCTGTGTACGGCCCGGCTGGAACTCACCCTGGGCGCGGAGAACTCCGCACCGGTGACGGCCGGACCGGCCGCGAGCGGGGAGAAGCCGGTGATCGCGCCGTCAGGCCCGCGCGTCCCGCCACAGCTGCGTGACACCGACGCCGACGTCTTCGAGCAGCCTGCGCAACAGCGGTAGCCCGATCCCGATGACGCTGGACGGGTCGCCCTCGATCCGGTCCACGAACCAGCCGCCCAGCCCGTCGAGGGTGAACGCGCCCGCGACCTGCAGCGGTTCGCCCGAGGCGATATAGGCGTCGAGCTCGTCGGGGGCCGGCTTCGCGAAATGCACCGTAGTGCTGCTGCACTCCGCCGATTCGGCGACGACCGCGCCGTCGCGCAGCCGCAGCACACAGTGCCCGGTGATCAGATCGGCGCTGCGACCGGCCATTCCGGCCCAGCGGGCACGCGCCACCTCGGGCGTGTGCGGTTTGCCTTGCAGCTGCCCGTCGACGAGCAGCATCGAATCGCAGCCGACGACGACACAGTCGGCGGCGAGTTCGGGAATCGACGCGGCGACGTCGACCGCCTTGGCGCGGGCCAGGGCGACGACGACGTCGTGCGAGGAGGTGTCAGGGGGGAGCGCGGCCGACACCGCGTCCTCGTCCACGCCCGAGACGCGCACGACGGGATCGATGCCCGCCGTGCGCAGGATCCCGAGACGGGCGGGGGACGCGGAGGCCAGAACCAGCCGGGTCACCCGCGTCAGCGCAGGTGCGACAGCAGCGGGTACGCGTACGGCGAAAACGGGGACGTGCCCCGGTGCATCAGCGTCGCCCTGCCCCAGTTGTCGTTCGGGCCGGTCGGGCCGGTGGCGGGGGCGCTCGCGGCGGCCGCGCTCAGCACGGCGACCAGCGCCGCGATGTCCTCATCGGTCGGCGAGCCCTTGACGATGCGGAACATCGGCTCCCCGAGGCTCTCCGCGGGCTCGACGGCAACCGCGCTAGCGGACGGCTCGACCTCGTCGACGAGTGGTTCGACGGCGAGCTCCAGCTCGGCGGCGGTCAACACGTCTTCTTCTGCCACAGTTGTCACAGTGCCAGATCCTTCCTGCCTCGTCCGGGAGATCTGCCCCGGTGGCGAAGCTGTGGTACTCCGATGTCCTACAGCGCGGTTGACGCGATCATTCCCGGTAGGGACGCGACGATCAACAGTTGCGTCATAGCAACAAGTGTGCGCGGCCTACCGGGGATATCGCGCTTTCACAGCGGAATGTTGCCGTGTTTCTTCGGCGGCAGGGTCACCATCTTGCGCTCGAGCAGTCGCAGCGCCGACACGATCTGGCCGCGGGTGTGCGAGGGCGGGATGACCGCGTCGACATAACCGCGCTCGGCCGCGACGTACGGGTTCACGAGGGTGTCCTCGTACTCGTTCTGCAGCTCGAGGCGCAGAGCGTCCACGTCGGCGCCGTTCTTGGCGGCCTCCTGCAGCTGCTTGCGGTAGACGAACCCGACGGCGCCGGAAGCACCCATCACGGCGATCTGCGCGGTCGGCCACGCCAGGTTCACATCGGCGCCCATGTGCTTGGAACCCATGACGTCGTAGGCGCCGCCGTAGGCCTTGCGAGTGATGATCGTGATCTTGCCCACAGTGGCCTCGCCGTAGGCATAGAGCAGCTTCGCGCCGCGGCGGATGATGCCGTTGTATTCCTGGCCGGTGCCGGGCAGGAAGCCGGGAACGTCGACCAGGGTGATGATCGGGATGTTGAAGGCGTCACAGGTGCGCACGAAGCGCGCGGCCTTCTCCGAGGCGTCGATGTCGAGGCAGCCGGCGAACTGGGTCGGCTGGTTGGCGACGATGCCGACGCTGCGGCCGTCGACGCGACCGAAACCGCAGATGATGTTCATCGCGCGCTCGGCCTGGACCTCGAGGAACTCGTCGTCGTCGAGCAGCCGGGTGATGACCTCGTGCATGTCGTACGGCTGGTTCGGCGAGTCCGGGATGATCGTGTCGAGCTCGAGGTCCTCGTCGGTGAGCGATTCCTCGATCGCGCCGTTGATCGGGTCGGTCGGCGCGTGCCGGGGCGCCTCGGCACGGTTGTTGCTCGGCAGGTAGCTGAGCAGGTCCTTGACGTAGTCCAGGGCGTCCTGCTCGCCGGAGGCCACGTAGTGGGCCACGCCGGACTTGGTCATGTGGGTGTGCGCGCCACCCAGGTCCTCCATGGTGACCTCTTCACCGGTGACGGTCTTGATCACGTCGGGACCGGTGACGAACATCTGCGAGGTCTGGTCGACCATCACCACGAAGTCGGTGAGCGCGGGGGAGTACACGTGGCCACCGGCCGCGGCGCCCATGATCAGCGAGATCTGCGGGATCACGCCGGAGGCCTGCACGTTGCGGTGGAAGATCTCGCCGTAGAGGCCCAGGGAGACGACGCCCTCCTGGATGCGCGCGCCGGCGCCCTCGTTGATGCCGACCAGCGGACGGCCGGTCTTGATGGCCAGGTCCATGACCTTGACGATCTTCTCGCCGTAGACCTCGCCGAGCGAGCCACCGAACACGGTGACGTCCTGCGAGAACAGGCACACGTCGCGGCCGTCGATGGTGCCGTAACCGGTCACCACGCCGTCGCCGAGCGGACGGTTGTTCTCCAGGCCGAAATTCACGCTGCGGTGCTTGGCGAGGGCGTCGAGTTCGACGAAGGAGCCCTCGTCGACCAGGGCCAGGATGCGCTCGCGCGCGGTCATCTTGCCCTTGGCGTGCACCTTGTCGACCGCGGCCTCACCCATCGGGTGTTGCGCTTCTTCCAGCCGATTCCGCAGGTCAGCCAGCTTCCCGGCGGTCGTGTGGATATCGGGGGTGCCCGCCGAATCCGATGCGGGCTGCTGCTGGACACTCGTCATGGGTTGCGAGTGTAACCAGTGACACCACGTCGCACTACGGCAGTCTCGCCTACCGGCCAGTACAGAAACCCCAGCTAGGCGCGGCCACAAAGTTGCCCCCATCCGGGCGAGTAGCGTTCCCGGAATGAACAGGGCACCGATCGATGCGCCTCGTCTGCGCAGCTCCCTCGCCACTCCGGCACCGACGTTCTACGACCGGATCGACGTGGTCGAATCGACCGGTTCGACCAATGCCGACCTGGTGGCCAGGGCCGCGGATCCGTCCGCCGACCGGCAGGCGCTGCTGGCCGAGGAGCAGGTGCGGGGCCGCGGCAGGCACGCCCGCGCCTGGGTGAGCCCGCCGCGCGCGCAGATCTCGCTGTCGATCCTGGTCCGCCTGCCCGGGATCGACCCCGGCGCGCTGGGCTGGCTGCCCCTGCTGACCGGGATCGCGGTCGTCGACGCGGTGCGCGGCACGGCCGGGGTCGCGCCGGAACTGAAGTGGCCCAACGACGTCCTGCTCGACGGCCGCAAGCTCTCCGGCATCCTGGCCGAGGTGGCGGCGACCGGCATCGCGCCCGCCGTGGTGGTCGGCATCGGTCTCAATGTCGACCTCGACGAGGCGGAACTGCCGGTCCCGCACGCGACGTCGCTCGCGCTGGCCGGCGCGCGCGACCTGGACCGGACCGCGCTGGTCGCGGCGATTCTCACCGAGTTCGCCCGCCGGTTCACCGCGTGGGAGCGGGCGGGCTGGGCCGTCGAGGAGCTCGCCGCCGCCTATCGCGAGCGCTGCGCCACCCTCGGCATCGAGGTGCGGGCCGAACTGCCGGGCGGCCGGGTCGTCACCGGCGTCGCGACCGGCATCGACGACACCGGCCGGCTGCTGATCGGCGACGAGGCGGTCTCCGCCGGCGACGTGAGCCACCTGCGCGGCCAGTACTGACGCGAGCGGTCCCGGTGCCCCGGGACCGCTCGGCACCGGGTCAGCGCGCCGCGACGGCGTTGCGCTCGGCCACTTCGCGCTCGCGCGCCAGCAGCCGGTCGCGCTGCTCCTCGAAGCGCAGCACGTCCTTTTCCAGCTTGTCGACGAACTGCGCCAGGTCGTCGCGCGCCGCCTCGCCGGCCGCGCCGAAGTCGGTGCGGTCGAAGATGTTCCACTGCTTGAGCACCGGCAGCACCACCTCGTCGAGGTGCTGGCGCAGGTCGTAGATGCCGTGCTTGGCCATCAGCACGCCGTTGCGCCGCCAGTTCGGCATGCCCGCGCCGGGCATCTGGAAGTTGGTGAGCACCTTGGTGATCGCGGGCATCGCCTGGTCGGGGACCAGGTCCAGCGCCGCGCCGCAGAGGTTGCGGTAGAAGATCATGTGCAGGTTCTCGTCGGTGGCGACGCGGGCCAGCATGCGGTCGGCGACCGGATCGTCACAGACGCGGCCGGTATTGCGGTGGCTGACCCGAGTAGCCAGCTCCTGGAACGTCACGTACGCGACGTTGACCAGGAATCCGCCCCAGTTGGCCGGCGCGTGCGCGCCCTGGGTCATGTGGATCATCCTGGCCTCTTCCAGGGCGACCGGGTCGACGCCACGGGTGACGACCAGATAGTCGCGGATCACGATGCCGTGCCGGTTCTCCTCGGCGGTCCAGCGACCGACCCAGGTGCCCCAGGCGCCGTCCTGGGAGAAGTTCTCGGCGATTTCCCGGTGGTAGGACGGGAGATTGTCCTCGGTGAGCAGATTGGTGATCATCGCCGCCTTGGCGACCTCGGAGAGCCTGGATTGTTCCGGCTCCCAATCGATTCCGCCCATCGCGGCGAAATTGCGGCCTTCGTCCCACGGGACGTAGTCGTGCGGATTCCAGTCCTTGGCGATCGAGAGGTGCCGATTGAGATTCTGTTCGGCCACCGGTTCCAGGGCCGTCAGGATTTCGAGCTGAGTCAGAGCTTTGGTCACGCGTGCCTCCACTGTCGGGTGTCGAGCAAGCAGATATGGGCAAAACCTGGCATCTAGCGTGGAAACCACAGTATCGCCTCGGCCGTGGCATCGGGAAATGCACCGTCCCAACGGGGTATCGTTCGGCCATGGGGTACCCGGAGGACGTTCTCGCGCCCGACGAACAGCTGATCCTGCACCGCCATCCGCACTGGAAGATGCTGGTGTGGCCGGTCGTCACACTCATCGCCGGGACCGCCGTGGCGGGCTTCCTCGGCGGCCTCGCCTGGCGCAACACCGAGGGGCACGTGCGCACGGTGCTGCTGCTGCTCATCGGGCTGATCTGGCTCGGGCTCATCCTGTGGCGCTGCGTCGGCAAGGTGATCGCCTGGAAGTCCACCCATTTCATCATCACCGACCGGCGGGTGCTGGTGCGTCAGGGCGTGCTCACCCACACCGGCATCGACATCCCGCTCAGCCGCATCTCCAGCGTGCAGTTCCAGCATGGGGTGTTCGACCGGATGCTGGGCACCGGCACGCTGATCATCGGCTCGTCGTCGGAGGAGCCGCTCGAATACGACGACATCCCGCAGGTCCAGCAGGTGCACGCGCTGCTCTACCACGAGGTGTTCGAGGCGGGCAGCGCTCGCCGGGACCAGACCTGGGGCGGTTATCGGTGAGCTCCCGGCCCACCCCGACCGGTATCCGTAATCTGAGCACATGACCGCCGTACTGCTCGCCGAAGACGACGAGGCGATCGCCGCGCCGCTGTCGCGCGCTCTCGGCCGCGAGGGCTACACCGTCACCGTCGAACGGTTCGGTCCCGCGGTGCTGCGCCGCGCGCTCGAGGGCGACCACGATCTGCTGATCCTCGATCTCGGCCTGCCCGGCATGGACGGGCTGGAGGTGTGCAGGCAGGTCAGGGCCAGCGGCGCCGATCTGGCGGTGCTGATGCTCACCGCCCGCACCGACGAGGTCGACTTCGTCGTCGGGCTGGACGCGGGCGCCGACGACTACGTCGGCAAGCCGTTCCGGCTGGCCGAGCTGCTGGCCCGGGTGCGCGCGCTGCTGCGGCGCAGCGGCATCGGCGACGACGCGGTGGAGGTCGGCGGGATCCGGCTCGAACCGGCCGCGCGCCGGGTGCTGGTCAACGGCGCCGAGGTGAACCTGGCCAACAAGGAGTACGAACTGCTCAAGGTGCTCATCGACCGGGCCGGTCAGGTGGTGCCGCGCGAGACCATCCTGCGCGAGGTCTGGGGCGACGCGGACCTGCGCGGTTCCAAGACCCTGGACATGCACATGTCCTGGTTGCGCCGCAAGATCGGCGACGAGGGGCCGATGGCGGAGCGGCGCATCGTCACGGTGCGCGGGGTCGGTTTCCGGCTCAACACCGACGGGCCGTCGAGCCAGGGCCGAGGCTGATCAGGGCAGTGCGCCGCCGCATCCTGCGCTCGATCCTGACCGTGCTGACCATCACCACGGTGGTGCTCGGCGTACCGCTGATCTACACCGCGTGGCTGTGGGTCGAGGACATCACCCGCAACGATCTGCAGAGCCGCCTGGAACGCGTCGCCGCCGAGGTGATCGCCCAGGAGCGCGGCGACGGCACCGTGCACGACGGTCTGGATGTGCGCGCGATGCGGGCGCTGGTGCCCGAGGGCGGCAAGCTGACGATCGTCTATCCGGCGCCGCACGACAACGCCGCGCGCACCGACATCGGCGTCGACCACGTCGACGATCCCCTCGTCGAATCGCTGTCCATGGGCACCTCCGGTTCGCTGCGGCTCGAGGTGCCCGCCGGGCCCATGCACGCCCGGCAGGAGCAGGCGGTGGCCGCGGTCGCGCTGGCCGTGCTCGCCTCGCTCGGTGCCGCGTTCTCCGTCGCGGTGGTGACCGCGCGCCGGGTCGCCGACCCGCTGCGGGACGTGGCCGCCCGCGCCGCCCGCCTGGCCATGGGCGACTTCCGGCCCGACCCGCGCAGGCACGGCATCGCCGAACTGGACCGCGTCTCCGACGTGCTCGATTCGGCGACGGTCGAGATCGCGGGCAGGCTGCAACGCGAACACGCGCTGGTCGCCGACGTCTCCCATCAGCTGCGCAGCCGGCTGACCGCCGTGCGCCTGCGCCTGGACGAGCTGTCCACCCACGCCGACCCCGAGGTGGTGCACGAGGCCGAGGAGGCGATGGCGCAGGTCGACCGGCTCACCGACGCCATCGACGACCTGGTGCGGGCCTCGCGCGACGAGGACGCCGCCGACCGCGATCCGGTCCCGGTGATGGCCGAGCTGCGCGGTGTCATGGCCGAATGGGCGCACCCGTTCACCGAGGAGGGGCGCGAACTGCGGCTGATCGGTGACGAGTCGCTGCGTGCCCCGATCACCGGTTCCCGGCTGCGCGAGGCCGTCGCGGTGCTGGTCGACAACGCCCTGATGCACGGCGGCGGCACCTGCACGGTGTCGGTGCGCACGGTGCCGACGATGAGTTCGCGCGATCCGCTGATCTGTGTGGAGGTGGCCGACGAGGGCGAGGGCGTGCGCGACGAGCTCGCGCCGCACATCTTCGATCGGGGTTTCTCGGCCGGTGGTTCGACCGGTGTCGGCCTGGCCCTGGCGCGTGCGCTGGTGGAGGCCGACGGTGGCAGGCTGGAGCTGCAGCGTCGCCGTCCCGCGCTGTTCGCGGTGTTCCTCGGCTCGAAGGTCAACCGGTCGCCGAACGCGACCCTCACCGAGCCGCGCTGACTCAGCTCCGGCCGAGCGGTTCCTGTTCCTCTTCGATGAGTTCCTCGAGCTCGGCGACGATCTCGTTCATCTCGTCCGGGAACACCCAGCGGCGCATCGCCCAGAACCGGAACGCCATCTGCAGCAGGTTGCCGATGATGAACGCGCTGACGAAGTCGGCGATGTTCTCGACCAGGAAGCTCACATCGGGCTGGCGCAGATCGAGGACGTAGCTCGAGATCCACAGTGGAATGTTGCTCAGGATGACGCCGATGCCGCTGACACCGAAGAACAGCAACGCCTCGTGATGTTTCTCTCGGCCGCCGCGATTCTTGAACGACCATTCCCGGTTGAGAATGTAGGACGCGATCACCGCGACGACCCCGGAAATGATCTTGGCGGTGACCGGTTTGTCGGCCAGCACCGTCCATTTCAGGAGGTAGAACAGGCCGCTGTCGATCACGAACGTCGTGGCACCGACGATGGCGAACTTGATCAGCTCTTTATGCCGGAACGCTAGCTCGCGCAGGCGCGGGGGAAGGACGCTGACCACGTCGTCGACGATTGACACGAGTTCCGAGTGTACCGGTAGCAAAGATTCGCATTCGACATGACAACATTGCACGACGTGAGTGCACGTTCGTTCGATCCGTCTGCCATGCCCACCGTCACGATGGTCGGTGGTGGCCAGCTCGCGCGCATGACGCACCAGGCCGCGGTCGCCCTCGGCCAGCGTCTGCGGGTGCTCGCGGAGCGCCCCGAGGACCCCGCCGCGCAGGTGACCCCCGATGTCGTCCTCGGCAGCCACGACGATCTGTCCGCCCTGCGCAAGGCCGCGGTCGGGTCGCACGCGCTGACCTTCGATCACGAGCACGTGCCGACGGCACACCTCGAGATCCTGGTCGCCGAGGGCGTCAATGTGGCCCCGCCGCCGCAGGCGCTGATCTTCGCGCAGGACAAGCTCGCCATGCGGACCAAGCTGTCCGCGCTCGGCCTGCCGGTGCCCGCGTTCGTGGAGGTCACCGCGCCCGCCGACGCGATCGCCTTCGGTGACGAGCACGGCTGGCCCTTCGTCCTCAAGGCCGTGCGCGGCGGCTACGACGGCCGCGGCGTGTGGATGCCCGCCGACGCCGCCGAGGCCGAGCGGCTGGTCACCGACCAGCTCGCGCACGGCGTGCAGCTGCTCGCCGAGGCGAAGGTCGACCTCAAGCGCGAGCTGTCGGCGATGGTCGCGCGTTCGCCGTTCGGTCAGGCGGCGACCTGGCCGGTGGTGGAGACCGTGCAGCGCAACGGGCAGTGCGCGGTGGTCATCGCGCCCGCGCCGGAGCTGGCCGAGGAGACGGCCGCCAGGGCCGAGACGATGGCGCTGGAGCTGGCCGCCGGGCTGGGTGTGGTCGGGGTGATGGCGGTCGAGCTGTTCGAGACCCACGACGGCGAGATCCTGGTCAACGAGCTCGCCATGCGCCCGCACAACTCCGGTCACTGGGGCATGGACGGCGCCTGCACCGGCCAGTTCGAGCAGCATTTGCGCGCGGTGCTGGACTACCCGCTCGGCGACACCACCCCGCTCGCCCCGGTGACGGTGATGGCCAACATCCTCGGCGCCCCCGCGGCGCCCGAGATGTCGATGGACGAGCGCCTGCACCACCTGTTCGCCCGTCTGCCCGAGGCCAAGGTCCACCTCTACGGCAAGGGCGAACGCCCCGACCGCAAGATCGGCCACGTCAACATTCTCGGCGAGAATGTCGACGAGGTCCGCGAGAAAGCCGAACGCGCCGCCCACTGGATGTCGCACGCGGTCTGGACCGACGGCTGGGACCCCCACGCCGAATCCTGAAACACTCCACGGCATCCGCGACCACACGCCGAACCCGAACCACCCCAACGGCATTCGTGATCCCTACGTTCTCGGCCGCCTCGCCTCCGAGGGGCGAGACGTAACGCCGAAGGCGAAGTATCGCCCCTCGGAGGCGAGGTCACGAGGCCGAAAACCGCGGCGCCAGCCGCCGACAACACAGGAGCGCACGTGAGCAACATCGGTCCCCAGGTCGGCCTGATCATGGGCAGCGATTCCGACTGGCCGACGATGGAGGCCGCCGCCGAGGCGCTGGCCGAGTTCGGCATCCGTTTCGAGGTCGGCGTGGTCTCCGCGCACCGCACCCCGCAGCGCATGCTCGACTACGCGCGCGACGCCGCGGGCCGTGGTCTGCAGGTGATCATCGCCGGCGCGGGCGGGGCCGCCCACCTGCCGGGCATGGTCGCCTCGGCCACCGCGCTGCCGGTGATCGGCGTGCCGGTCCCGTTGAAGTACCTCGACGGCATGGACTCGCTGCTGTCGATCGTCCAGATGCCCGCGGGTGTCCCGGTCGCCACCGTCTCCATCGGCGGCGCCCGCAACGCCGGCCTGCTGGCCGTACGCATCCTGGCCGCCCACGACCCCGCCCTGCGCACCCGCATGGAGCAGTTCCAGGCCGGCCTCGAGCAGATGGTCCTGGACAAGGACGAGGCCCTGCGCACCAAGCTCCTGGGCTAGATCCCGGTCGGGACCCGTCGTGGCCGGTGACTACGGTGGTCGGGTGGCACACGACGATGCGGCGCAGTTCCGGCTCACGGTGGTGGATCAGGCGTTGCGGTTGTTCGCCGAGCGGGGGTACGAGGCGACGACGGTGGACGAGATCGCGGTGGCGGCGGGGATCTCGCGGCGGACCTTCTTCCGGCAGTTCCGGTCCAAGGAGGACGTGATCTTCGCCGATCACGAGTTCCAGCTGGCCCTGGCCGAGGACTCGTTGCGGCGGGCCACGGGTGATCCGTGGGATGCGGTGTGTGAGGCCGTGATCGGGGTGTTCGAGCGGTTCACCCAGTGGCGTGACATCGCCGCGCGCCGGTATCAGGTGGTGCGGCGGGTGCCCGCGCTGCGCGAGCGCGAGATCGTGACGGTGTTCCGGTACGAGCGCCTGTTCACCGATTTCCTGCGCGAGCAACTGCCCGACGAGCCGGACCTGGTCCGGGTCCAGTTCACCGCCGCGGTGACCGCGACGCACAACTATCTGCTGCGCCGGATGGTGCGCGGCGAGTCCGCGGCCGCCGTCGCCGATCTGCGCACCGAACTGGCCCTGATCCCGCGCGGCAGGCCGGCGCCGACCCCGCGCGAGGAGCTGGTCCTCGCGGTCTTCCCCCGGGACATGCCGCCGCGCAAGGTCGCCGACCTGATCACCGCCCAGCTCGGTAACCTGTGAGCGCCGCTTCGGCGGCGCGAAGGATCGGTGACACTGAGTGCCACTGGCATATCCCCATGTAGGGGTAGAGTGCCGGGCGTATAATCGAGCCGAATTGGCACTGGGTGCCGATGTAGGACGCGCTGTTGACCGCAGCGATCACCACCACGACCAGGAGAGTGCCCGATGGCGGGAAACCCGGATTTCAACCTGTTCCAGCTCGAGGACTTCCACGATGAGCTCCGTGGCGCCATCCGTGGCCTCGCCGAGAGGGAGATCGCTCCGTACGCCAAGGACGTCGACGGCAACGCCCGCTTCCCCGAGGAGGCGCTGACCGCCCTCAACGCCGCCGGCTTCAATGCCGTGCACGTGCCCGAGGCCTACGGCGGCCAGGGCGCCGACTCGGTCGCCACCTGTATCGTGATCGAGGAAGTCGCCCGCGTCTGCGGCTCGTCCTCGCTGATCCCCGCCGTCAACAAGCTCGGCACCATGGGCCTGATCCTCAACGGCTCCGAGGAGCTGAAGCAGAAGGTCCTCGGCGACCTGGTGAACGGCAAGATGGCCTCCTACGCGCTGTCCGAGCGTGAGGCAGGCTCCGACGCCGCCTCCATGCGCACCCGCGCCAAGGCCGACGGCGACGACTGGATCATCAACGGCTCCAAGTGCTGGATCACCAACGGTGGCAAGTCCGAGTGGTACACCGTGATGGCCGTGACCGACGCCGAGAAGGGCGCCAACGGCATCTCCTCGTTCATGGTCCACAAGGACGACGAGGGCTTCGTCGTCGGCCCGCTCGAGCACAAGCTGGGCATCAAGGGCTCGCCCACCGCCGAGCTGTACTTCGAGAACTGCCGCGTCCCCGGCGACCGCATCGTCGGCGAGCCCGGCACCGGCTTCAAGACCGCGCTGCAGACCCTCGACCACACCCGCCCGACCATCGGCGCGCAGGCCGTCGGCCTGGCCCAGGGCGCCCTGGACGCCGCGATCGCCTACACCAAGGATCGCAAGCAGTTCGGCAAGGCCATCGCCGACTTCCAGAACACCCAGTTCATGCTGGCCGACATGGCGATGAAGGTCGAGGCGGCCCGCCTCATGGTCTACACCTCCGCGGCCCGCGCCGAGCGTGGCGAGAAGAACCTCGGCTTCATCTCCGCCGCCGCCAAGTGCTTCGCCTCCGACGTGGCCATGGAGGTCACCACCAACGCCGTCCAGCTCTTCGGCGGCGCCGGCTACACCACCGACTTCCCGGTCGAGCGCATGATGCGCGACGCCAAGATCACCCAGATCTACGAGGGCACCAACCAGATCCAGCGTCTGGTGATGTCGCGCCAGATCCTGCGCTGATCGCGGCGCGACAAGCGCGAATCCGTGGCCCCCGGCGAACTCGCCGGGGGCCACGGCTGTTTCGCGGGCGATCCCGCGGCGTTATCTCGATAGTCGCCGCGTAGGGGGCGATTGATGATCGAATTGTGGCTGTTTATTAACAGGAGAAGCGACCGAGAAATTTTCTCGACACCAGAGGGTTATTTATTCGTGCCCTGGGCGCGAATCGTTTCGCCGCCTCCGTGCAATATACCAAGACAGGTGGGATCCAACTGAGCCGTCGGGGTCGTCGAATGTGGCCGATGTCGAATCCTCCTGAGTAGAAAAGGGCTTTGAGCTGGCCCTTTGTCCTTCTATAGCAGGAGTCGGCAACATGGTGCATAGCGCTGGAGTCGTCAATGGGCCGGGCTGCCTCGAATATTCGAGTGGCCCGCTACTCGCGTGCACGGCGATGCTTCGGAGAATGCTCGACCTCGTGATATGGCGAGGTGAATCATGACCGAGGTAATTTTCGGATCCCGCTCGGGAATGAGCTGGTACCCCCTGTCGACTGCCACGGAGAGCTCGCGTTTCACGCAGGCCACCCTGGACGGGGTCCGCGCCTGGGCACGCGACCATCTGACCCAGCCGCTCGGCGAGATCGGGCGCGACGGTCCGGTCTGCCCGTACGTCGGCCCGGCGATGCGACGCGACCTGATCTGGGTCGGCCGGGTCGCGGGCGCGCGACCGTGGCCCGCCTACGTGCGGCTGGTGTTGTCCGACGCGCTGGAACTGTTCCCGAAGCTGCCGCCGGACGTCGGTGGCGCCGCCGTGCTGCGCTGCCTGGTGACCGCGATGCCCGAGCTGCACGACTACACCCTCATCGACGACCTGCACGACCAGCTCAAATCGGAATTCGTCGAACGCGGTCTCATGCTCGGGCAGTTCTACCCCGGCTGCACCCAGCCGGGACTGTGGAACCGGGAGTACCACCCGCTCGACTCGCCGATTCCGATGCTGGTGGTGCGCACGATGATGGCCACCGACTTCCCGTTCCTGATCGCGCGGCCGGAGTGGATGTCGGCCTACGTCAAGAAGTTCGCGCCCGGCCTACCCGCGCATGTGCGCCGGGTCGTGGTGGGCAGGCTCATCGCGAACGCGAGTACCGAGGTACCCGCGTACTACGACGAGGAACTGCACGGGATCAGTGCGGGGAGCGCCGGGCGATGACCCGCGAACTGTCCACCGCGCCGGCGCCGGATCCGGCAGCGGTCGAGGAGTTTCCGCTCTCGCCCGCCCAGTTGGGCATGTGGTACGCCCAGCAGCTCGACCCGGCGGTGCCGCTGTACGAGGCGCAGTACATCGACATGCGCGGCCCCCTCGACGTCGACCTCCTGATCGCGGTATCGCAGCAGGTGAGCCGGGAGTTCGAGTCCGGGCTGTTGCGGCTGGTCGACACCGACGAGGGCCCGCGTCAGATCGTCGACCGGCGGATCGATCTGACGATGGCCGTCCTGGACTTCAGCGACGCCACCGATCCCGAGGCCGAGGCGATCCGGTGGATGCGCGCCGATGTCGCGGCGCCGATCGATCTGCTCGGCGACCGGCTGGTCATGTCGGCCCTGCTCCGCGTCGCACCGCAGCGGGTGCTGTGGTATTCGCGCGCCCACCACATCGTCATCGACGGTTTCGCGTCGGCGTCGGCGCTGTACCGGGTCGCCGAGCTCTACAACGCGGCCCTGGCCGGGCAGCCGCCGAAGCCCAGCGTCGCGGCGGGCCTGCGCGCGGTGCACGAGGCGCAGCTGCGCTATCTCGACAGCACCCGCTGCGCCGCCGACGCCGCGTACTGGGAGCAGCGGATCGCCGAGATGCCGCGTCGGTGCAGTCTGGTCGACGCCCCCGCGCCCGCCCACGCCCTCGGCCGCCAGCACCGCGCCGAACTCTCGCCCGCGGCGAAGGCGCGCCTGGACGCGGCGGCCGCCCGCTACGGCGTCGGCACGGCCGGGCTGGTGATGACCGCGCTCGCCGTCTACTACGCGCAGGCCACCGGCACCGAGGACGTCGTACTGAGCCTGCCGGTGTCCGGCCGCACCACCGCCATGCTGCGCCGTTCCGGCGGCATGCTCGCCAATGTGGTGCCGCTGCGGGTGCCGGTCCGCGCGCACAGCACCGTCGCCGAGCTGGTCGAGGTCATCCGGGTCGAGGTCTCGGGCGCACTGCGGCATCAGCAGTTCCGGCACGAGGAGATCCGCCAACATGACGGGGGCGCCGAGGGCGGACGCGGGTTCGTCGGCCCGGTCGTGAACATCATGCTGTTCCCGACCGAGGTCGACTTCACCGACGTCGAGACGAGCCTGCACGTGCTGACCTCGGGCCCGATCGAGGACCTGTTCGTCAACTTCTACCAGCACGGCGCGAACAGCCCCGTCCACGTGGACTTCACCGCCAACCCCGATCTCTACGACGCCGAAACCCTGGCCCGCCACCACGATCGGTTCCTCGCGCTGTTCGCCGCGATCATCGACGCCGATCCGGCCACCGAGGTGCGCGCGCTCGACTACTTCCTGCCCGACGAGCGGCCGCTGCGCGCCGGGTTGCGCGGTGCCCCCGCCCCCGCGCCCCGGCTGCTCGGGGATGTGCTCGACGAGGGGATGATCACGGCGGGTCCGGCGGCGACGGCGGTGGTCGCCGGCGATTGCGTTCTCGATTACGGTGCGCTGGATCGGCTTTCGGCCCGGTTGGCCCATCGACTGGTCGCGGCCGGTGCGGGTCCGGAGGCGGCCGTCCTGGTCGCGCTGCCGCGCTCGGTGGAGTCGGTGGTGGCGTTCTGGGGCGTGGCGCGTTCGGGTGCGGCGTATGTGCCGGTCGGCGTGCAGAATCCGGCGCCGCGCCTGGCGGTCATGGCGGCGGAATGCGGTGCACGGCTGGGTGTTACGACGTCGGACCGGCGCGCGGACCTGCCCGACACGGTGACCTGGATCGCCGTCGACGAGCTCGGCGAGGACTACCCGTGCACCGAGCCGTTGCCCCGGGCCCGCATCGACAACCCCGCCTACATCGTGTTCACTTCGGGCTCCACCGGTACGCCCAAGGGCGTCGTGGTCACCCATGCGGGCATCGCCGGACTGGCCGATGCCGTCCGCGACGCCTACGGCGCGGACCGTGACTCCCGTGTATTGCACTGTCTCAACCCGAGTTTCGACGCGTCCCTGCTCGAGCTGCTGGTCGCCTTCACCGTGGGGGCGACCCTGGTGATCACCGACGCGGCCGCGGGCGCCGAACTGGCTGCCGCGATCCACGAGGCGGCGATCACGCACCTGTGCTCCACGCCCGCCGTGCTGTCGTCGCTGCCGCCCGACGCGCTCGACGGCGTGCGCGCGGTGTCCACCGGCGGGGAGACATGCCCACCCGAGGTGGTGGCGCGTTTCGGCACCGGCCGCGCGCTGATCAATTCCTACGGACCGTCGGAAACCACGGTGGCGGCGACCTTCACCGCGCCGCTGGCGCCCGATCGGCCCACGGGTATCGGGTCACCCGTGCCGGGTGTCACGCTGCATGTCCTCGATCACCTGCTGCGCCCGGTGCCCGCCGGGACGCCCGGCGAGCTGTTCATCGCGGGCCCGGGGCTGGCGCGGGGCTACGCCGGTCGTGCGGGCGTGACCGCCCAGCGGATGGTGGCCGATCCGTTCGGCGCGCCGGGTGCCCGCATGTACCGCTCCGGTGACCTGGTCCGGTGGCGTGCCGTCGACGGCACCTTCGTCCTGGACTATCTGGGCCGCACCGATTTCCAGGTGAAGCTGCGCGGGATGCGGGTGGAACCGGGGGAGATCGACGCCGTGCTGGCGACCTGCCCCGGAGTCGACTTCGCGGTGACGGTGGTGCGGGCCGGTGCCTCGGGGCGGGACATGCTCGCGTCGTATGTGGTTCCGGTGCACGGGACGACGGAGCTCGACGGCGCGGCGCTGCGCGAGTTCTGCCTGCACCGGCTGCCCGGACACCTGGTGCCGAGTTCGGTCACGGTGCTCACCTCGCTGCCGCTGACCGGCAACGGCAAGGTCGACCGGCGCGCGCTGCCCGAACCCGCGGTGGCGCCTTCGGCACCGGCCGCGGCGGGACCGGAGCGGGCGCTGTGCGCGCTGTTCGCCGAGGTGCTCGGGGTCCCCGAGGTGGGGGCGCGGGCGTCGTTCTTCGCGCTCGGTGGGGACTCGATCCTGTCGATCCAGCTGGTGTCGCGGGGCCGCGCCGCCGATCTGGTCTTCTCGGCGCGCGATGTGTTCGAGCATCCGACCCCGGCCGAGCTGGCCGCCGTCGTGGCGGTGCCGGGGGAGCGCACGGTGCTGCGTGAATTGCCCGGTGGCGGTGTGGGTTCGGTGCGGCGGACGCCGATCGTGGACTGGCTGCTGACCCGGCCGGGCTGGCAGCGGTTCGCCCAGACCATGGTGCTGGCGCTGCCCGCGGACATCGATCGTGCCCGGCTGGTGCGCACGCTGCAAGCCGTCGTCGACCGGCACGACATGCTGCGTGTTCGCGTCGTCGACGGCGATCGGCTCGAGGTCGCCTCGCCCCGCACGATCGACGTGTCCACCCTCGTCGACCACCGCCCGCGCGCCCGGATCGCCCGCGCGGACATCGCGGCGGCCACGGCGGCGGCAGTGGATCGGCTCGACCCCACCGGGGGCGGTGTGCTCGCCGCCGGGTGGCTCGATCCGGGCGGTCCCGGTGGGCGGTTGGTCCTGGCCGTACACCACCTGGCCGTCGACGCGGTGTCCTGGCGCATCCTGATCGCCGATCTGGTCGCCGCGTGGACCGCGGTCGAGGTGGGCGCTCCGGTGCAGCTGCCGCCGGTCGGCACCTCCGTGCGAACCTGGGCGCAGGCACTCGACTGCCTGGCCGACGCCGCGGAATGGACCGACCAGCTGGACTACTGGCGCGCCGTCCTCGACACTCCCGAACCGCGCCTGGGCGAGCGCGCCCTCGACCCGGCCCGCGACGTCGGCGCGCGACTCGACCGCATCGAGATCGTGATCCCGACCGCGACCGTCGCCCCGCTGGTCGAGCACCTGCCGACGGCGCTGCGCTGCGGTCTGGAGGAAGCCCTGCTGGCCGCCCTGGTCGCGGCCGTGCGCGAGCACCGTGGCGAGCCAGGTCCGGCGCTGCTCATGCTGGAACGGCACGGCCGCGACGAGACCGTCGTGCCCGGGGCGGATCTGTCGCGCACGGTCGGCTGGTTCACCAGTCAGTTCCCGATCGCGCTCGACCTCGGCGCCGATACCGAACCGCTGGCCTGGGTGGCCGCCGTGAAGGAGCAGTCGCGTGCGGTGCCGCGTGGCGGGTTCGGGTTCGGCCTGCTGCGGCATCTGTGGCCCGCCGGTGCCGACAGTCTGCGAGCGGCGGGGAGTCCGCAGATCGGGTTCAACTATCTGGGCCAGATCTCCGGTGCCGACACCGAAATACCTTGGCTCCCGGTCGATGTGGCCGATCAGCTCGGCGGGGCCGGTGACGGCGAACTGCCCGCGTCCACGGTGCTCTCGATCGACGCGGCGACCCTGAACAGCACGGAAGATCTTGTGGTGCGGGCGGTCTGGCGGTTCCCCGCCGAGGTCATCGCCCGCGAGACGGTGGAGCGGATCGCCCGCCATTGGGTGTCGGCGCTGGCTGCGATCGCCCGAGCCGTGGTCGCGCCGGGCGCGGGCGGACTGACACCGTCGGATCTGCCGCTGGTGCGGGTCACCGGCGGTGAGCTCGACCGGTGGCGGCGCCGCTACGACGGCATCGCGGACGTCTGGCCGTTGTCGCCGTTGCAGCAGGGCCTGCTGTTCCACACCCGGCTGGCCGCCGGACACACCGACAAGTACGTCGTGCAATCGGAGTTCGCGCTGGCGGGCCCGGTGGACCTGGAGCGGCTCCGGTGCGCGGCCACGGCCCTCGTGCATCGGCACGCCGCGCTGCGCACCGCGTTCGTCACCACGGCGAACGGGGTGGTGCAGGTGGTGCTCGACGAGGTCGACGTGCCGTGGCGGGTACTCGACGCCGACCCGGCCGACCGCGCGGCGCTCGCTGCGGCCGAACTCGCCCGTCCCTTCGATCCCGAACAGCCACCGCTGCTGCGGTTCCTGTGCCTGCGCTGCGGACCCGACGACATGCGCCTGATCGTCACCAACCACCACCTCGTCCTCGACGGCTGGTCGATGCCGCTGCTGCTGGGTGATCTGCTCGCTCTCTACGACGGCACCGCGCCCCTGGACGAACCGGTGCCTTACCAGCGCTATCTGGAGTGGCTGGACCGTCAGGACCGGGTCGCCGCGCGGGCCGCGTGGTCGGACGCGCTCGCCGGACTCGCAGGCCCGACCCTCGTCACCGCGGCGCGCGCCCCACGGACGCACGGCACCGAACCGGCCGACCTGCGCCGGGAGGTGCCGCTGTCGGCGGACGCCGCCGCGCTCGCCCGGCACCGCGCGGCGGGTATCACCCCGAACACGGTGGTGCAGACGGCCTGGGCGGTGCTGCTGGCGGAACTGACCGGGCACACCGACGTGGTGTTCGGGGCCACCGTGTCCGGTCGCCCACCCGAGCTGCCCGGTGCCGATCGGATCGTCGGCATGCTGGTGAACACGATTCCGGTGCGGGTCGGCCTGCGCCCGGACGAGCCGGTCGGCGCGCTGCTGGCGCGCGTCCAGCGCGAGCAGGGCGCACTCCTCGACCGGCACATCGTGGGACTCGCCGAGATCCAGTCCGCGGCCGGGCTCGGCCCGCTGTTCGACACCGGCATGGTCTTCGAGTCCTACCCGATGGACGCCGAGGCCCTGCGCGCGGCCTCGGCGCAGGCGCGTTTGCGCGTCACCGACTTCCACGGCCGCGACGGCACCCACTACCCGCTGTGCCTGGCCGCCCACGACCGGGCCGGCCTGCGCCTCTCCCTCACCTGCTCGGACCGGTACTTCGACGACGCCGAGGCCACCGCGCTCGCGGATCGCCTGTCCCGCATCCTCACCTGCCTCGCCGACCCGGCCACCCCGGTCGCCGCCGTGCGCGGCCTCGCGGGCGCCGAGGTCCTGCGCACCCGGCCACAGCCGATCCAGCTGCTGCCGGAACTGCTGGCCGCCGGAGTGTCCGCAGGGCAGACCGCCGTCATCGGATCGTCTGTCGCGCAGGCGATTCAAGCGGGCGGACCTGGGCCCGTGAAAGTCGGCGCGTCCGACGAGCTCGAGCCGGACGATATTTCCGGGCGCGAATCCGCCGGCGGTGCGACTGCCGAGCCGGAGCCGGAGCCGGAGCAGGTGCTGGAGCGGGGGCTGGGGCCGGTGCAAGTGCCGGTGCCGGTGCCAGGGTTGGAGCCGGAGCAGGTGCCGGTGCAGGGACCGGAGTCAGGGCCGGTGCCGGGGCTAGAACTCGGCGCGAGGGCGGCGGTGGTCGAGCTCGGGTACGCCGCGCTCGACGAGCAGTCGAATCGCTTGGCGCGCACCCTGATCGCCGACGGTGCCGGGCCCGAGGGCGCGGTGCTGGTCGCAATGCCTCGGTCACCGGAGTGGTTGGTGGCCGTTTGGGCGGTCGCCAAGTCGGGTGCGGCGTTCGTGCCCGTCGACGTCGACCACCCGGTCGACCGGATCGCCGCCGTCGCCCACGGCAGCGGCGCCCGGCTCGGCATCACCGTCGCCGCGCACCGGAAGACATTGCCGGACACAGTGTCCTGGCTGGTGCTCGACGACGACCCGGTCGCCACCCGTGTGGCCGCACGCCCGGCCGACCCGGTGACCGACGCCGACCGGACCCGCCCGCTGCATGCCGGGCACCCCGCCTACCTGATCTACACCTCCGGCTCGACGGGCACACCCAAGGGCGTCGCGGTCACCCACGCGGGACTCAGCGGGCTCGTCGCCGGCGTCGCCGCGCGGCTGCGTCCCGGCCCACGCGACCGCTTCCTGCTGTGTATGAATCCCGCCTTCGACGCCTCGATCCTGGTGTGGCTGAGCTGCTGTCACGCCGGCGCCACACTCGTCGTCGCCACGTCGACGGCCACGGCGGGCGACGAGCTCGCCCGCGTGATCACCGATCATCGGGTGACCCACCTGATCGCACCGCCCGCCGTCCTCACCACGCTGCCCACCGCGGCCGTCGCCGGGGTCCGCGCGATCGTGACCGGCGGCGAGCCCTGCCCGCCCGAACTCGTCGCGCGCCTGGGCACGGGCCGGACGATGCTGAACTCCTACGGCCCCGCCGAGTCGACGGTGGCGGTGACCCTGAGCGCGCCGCTGACCCCGGACGACGCGGGCGACCTCGGCACCCCGCTCCCCGGGTGCGGCCTCGCGGTGCTCGACAGCTGGCTGCGGCCGGTGCCGCGAGGCGCGGTCGGCGAGCTGTACCTGATCGGTCCGGGCCTGGCCCGCGGCTATACCGGCGCCGCCGCGCGCACCGCGGAGCGCTTCGTCGCCAACCCGTTCGGTACCCCCGGCGAGCGGATGTATCGCACCGGCGACTTGGTGCGCCGGACCTCGTCCACCGGGCTGAACTATGTGGGCCGCAACGACTCCCAGGTGCAGTTGCACGGCATCCGGGTAGAGCCGGGCGAAGTGGACGCCGCGCTGCTGGCCGCGCCCGGCGTCGCGCTCGCCGTGACGGTCCCGCGTCCCGGGCCGACCGGTGACCAGACGCTGGCCTCGTATGTCGCGCCGGTCGCCGGGGCCGAGCCGAGCCCGACGGCGCTGCGCGAGTTCCTGGTACGGCGGCTGCCCCGGCACCTGGTGCCCGCAACGGTCACGCTCCTGGACGCGCTGCCGGTCACCGGCAACGGCAAGGTCGACCTGCGCGCGCTCCCGGAACCCCAGCACACCAGCGCGCCGTACGTCGCCCCGGTCGGCGCCGAGCGGCTGGTCGCGCAGGCCTACGCCGCCGTCCTCGACCACCCGGAGGTCGGCGCCGACGACGACTTCTTCGCCCTCGGCGGCGACTCGCTGTCCGCGACGCGCGTCGCCGCCCGCCTCGGCGCGGAGCTGGGCGTACAGGTCCCGCTGCGGCTGCTGTTCGAGGCGCCGACCGTGCACGGGCTCGCGGCCCGGCTGGGCGGTGCGGCCGCGCTGCCCGCCGGGGTACTCGGCGGGCCGAGCACGGGGCCACGCCCCGACCGGATCCCGCTCGCGCCCGCGCAGCGGCGGATGTGGTTCGTCAACCAGTACGACCCGGCCTCCGGCGCCTACAACATCCCGGTGGTGCTGCGGCTGACCGGACGGCTCGACCTCGCCGCGCTGCGGGCGGCCCTGCTCGACGTGGTCGAGCGGCACGAGGCGCTGCGCACCGTGTACCCCGGCCACGATGGCATCGGCTACCAGGTGGTCGTGGCGCCGGACGACCTCGCCGACCGGATCGAGGTCACCGACATCGACCCCACCCGCCTGGCGGCCGCCGTCCTCGCCTGTGTCACCGAGGGTTTCGATGTCGCCGCCGCGGTTCCCTTGCGGCTGCGGCTGTTCCGCGTCGGTCCCCAGGAACACGTGCTGGCCGTGGTGGTGCACCACATCAGCGCCGACGGCTCCTCGATGGGGCCGCTCGCGCGCGACGTGATGACCGCCTACGCCGCCCGCGCCGCCGGGTCGTCTCCCGCGTGGCGGGCGCCGGCGGTGCAGTTCGCGGACTACACCCTGTGGCAGCGTGATCGGCTCGGCAGCCCCGACGATCCCGAGGCGCTGTCGGCGCGGCAGCTGGCCTATTGGACCGACACCTTGGCGGGACTCCCGGACCGGCTGGAACTGCCCGCCGATCGTCCCCGCCCACCGGTCGCGTCCCTGCGCGCGGGCACCGTCGCCCGCACCGTGGATCCGGAGCTGCGAGCCGGGCTGGAACGTCTCGCCGCCGCCCGCCGGTGCTCGCTGTTCATGGTCCTGCACAGCGCCCTGGCGGTGCTGTTCGCCCGCCTCGGGGGCACCACCGACATCGCGTTGGGCACGCCCGTCGCGGGTCGCGGGGTGGCCGAACTCGACGAAGTGGTAGGCATGTTCGTCAATACGGTGGTGCTGCGCACCGAGGTGCCCGCCGCGCTGCCGTTCACCGACCTGCTCGACCGGGTCCGCCGTACCGACCTCGATGCCTTCGCCCACGCCGACGTCCCCTTCGAGAACCTCGTCGACCTGCTCGAACCCACCCGCTCGGCGGCCCGCCATCCGCTGATCCAGGCCATGTTGATCTTCCAGAACCTGGGCCGCGCCGAGTTCGCGCTACCCGGTCTGGGCGTCGAGGCACTCGAACTGGACCAGCAGAGCCTGCGCTTCGATCTCAGCGTCACCGTCGGTGACGACGGCGCCGAGGGATTGGCGGTCCGCCTGGGCTACGCGACCGACCTGTTCGACCCGAGCACCGCCGCCCGCTTCGCCGACCGCTGGCTGCGCATCCTGCGCGCCGTCGTCGCGAATCCCGCCGTGCCGGTGGGCGATATCGGCCTGCTCGATGCCCGCGAGCGCACGATCCTGCCCGGTGCCGCACTGCCTGCCGTCGTCGCCCCCGCCGTCCTGCCCGATCTGCTCGCCGCCGCCGTCACCACGAACCCGGACGGTGTCGCCGTCATCGACGGGCCGACCCACCTCACCTACCGTGACCTGGACGAGCGCTCGAACCGCTTGGCCCGCACCCTGATCCGCTGCGGCGCGGGTCCCGAGACCCCCGTGGTCATCGCCGTCCGCCGCAGCGCCGCCTCGGTCACCGCCGTCTGGGCCGTCGCCAAGACCGGCGCGCCCTTCGTCCCGGTCGACCCCGCCTATCCCGCCGACCGCATCGCCCAGATCGTCACCGACTCCGGCGCCCACCTCGGCATCACCACCCGCGACGCCACCGCCGTCGATCCGTGGCTCGACGCTCGGACGGCAGCGGGCAGGGCTCCCGGATCGGTGGTGCCGGGCGCGGACGCGATCCCCGCGTTGCGGTGGCTGTTCCTGGACGACCAGGTCGCGGGGGACCTCACCGTGTCGGCCGCGCCGATCGACCCCGCCGAACGCCTGGCACCCCCGCGACCGGCGCACGCCGCCTACCTCATCTTCACCTCCGGATCGACCGGCAGGCCGAAGGGCGTCGTGGTCACCCACGCCGGGCTGGCGAATCTGGTCGCCGCGCAGCGGGAACGGATGAGTATCACCAGCGACTCGCGCGTACTGCACGTGGCCTCGCCGGGTTTCGACGCCGCCGTGCTGGAACTGCTGCTGGCCACGGGCGCGGGCGCCGCCCTGGTGGTCGCGGGGCCGACCGCGTACGGCGGGGCCGAGCTCGGCGAGCTGCTCGCCGGGGAACGGGTCACCCATATCGCGCTCACCCCCTCGGCGCTGAGCTCGGTGGACACCGTCGACTACGAGCACCTGCGGGCCATCGTCACCGGCGGCGAACCGTGCCCGCCGGAGCTGGTGCAGCGGTGGGCGGCGCCGGGGCGGGTGCATTTCAACGACTACGGGCCGACCGAGGCCACCATCTGGGCAACCGGCGCGGGCCCGCTGCTGCCCGGCGGCGAGATCACCATCGGCACACCGATTCCGGGCCTGGCCGCGCTGGTGCTCGACGAGCGGCTGCACCCGGTGCCCGATGGCGTCACCGGCGAGCTGTATCTGGCCGGGCCCGCGCTCGCCCGCGGCTACCAGGGCCGCGCCGATCTCACCGCCGCTCGTTTCGTCGCCGACCCGTTCGGCGGCCCGGGCGAACGGATGTATCGCACCGGTGATCTCGTGCGCCGCCGCGCCGGCGCGCTGGACTACCGCGGCCGTGGCGACCTCCAGGTGAAACTGCGCGGCCTGCGCATCGAACTGGGTGAGATCGAATCGGCGCTCATCGCGGACCCGGCGGTGCGGCAGGCCGCCGTCGCCGTGTACACCGACCCCGCCGTCGGCGAACTGCTCGTGGCCTACCCGGTGCCCGAACAGCCGGGAACGCTCGACGTCGACGCGGTGAAAGCGGCGCTGGCGCTGCATCTTCCGTCGTACATGGTGCCCTCGGCCTTCGTCGTCCTCGACGCGCTGCCGCGCACCGCCAACGGCAAGCTCGACCGGCGCGCGTTGCCCGCTCCCGACCTCAGATCCGGCCGGTTCCGGGCTCCGGTCACCGCGGCCGAGCGGGCGGTGGCCGACACCTTCGCCGACCTGCTCGGCGTGCCGAAGGTCGGCCTGGACGACGACTTCTTCGCCCTCGGCGGCAACTCGCTGATCGCGACCAGGATCGCGGCCCGGCTCGGCGCGGCCCTCGATACCCGCGTTCCGGTGCGCACCGTCTTCGACGCGCCGACCGTCGCCGAGCTGGCCGCCGCTATCCGCGCCGACGCGCGCCCGCCGGGCCCGCGTCCGGGCCCACGGCCGCGCTCCGACCGGATTCCGCTCTCGGCCGCGCAGCGGCGGATGTGGTTCCTCAACCGCTACGACCCGGATTCGCCCGCCCAGAACGTGCCGATCGCCGTCGAGGTGGACGGCGAGATCGACCCGGTGGTGTTGCGCGCCGCGGTCGCCGACGTCGCGGCCCGGCATGAATCGCTGCGCACCGTATACCCCGTCGCCGCCGACGGTGACCCGTACCAGGATGTGCGCGCCGACGCCCGGGTGCCGGTGCGGGTGTCGGCGATCGAGCCGGACGGTATCCGGGCGGCGGTGGCGGGTGAGATCGCCCGGGGCTTCGACCTCACCACCGAAGTGCCGGTGCGGGTTGGCCTGTTCCGGATCGCCGCGCAGCGGTCGGTCCTGGCGGTCACCATGCACCACATCGCTTCCGACGGCTGGTCGCTGGCACCGCTGACCCGCGACGTCGCGATCGCCTACGCGGCGCGCCGCGCGGGCACCGCCCCGGCGTGGGCGCCGCTGCCGCTGCAGTACCCCGACTACGCGCTGTGGCAGCACGAAGTGCTCGGCGACGCGGACGATCCCGGCAGCGTGGCGTATCAGCAGCTGGCGTACTGGCGCGACCGCCTCGCGGGACTGCCCGAGGTCTCGGCGCTGCCCAGCGACCATCCGCGCCCGGCGATCCTCACCCACCGGGCGGGACTGGTCGAATTCGAGATCGACGCGACCGTCCAGATCCGGCTGCGCGAACTGGCCCGCTGGCACGGCGTCAGCGTGTTCATGGTGGCGCACGCGGCGCTGGCGGTCCTGCTGGCGCGGCTGTCCGGGACCGAGGAGGTGGCGATCGGTTCGGTCATCGCGGGCCGTGGCGCCGGTGAACTCGACGATCTCATCGGCATGTTCGTCAACACCCTGGTCCTGCGCAGCCGGGTGCGGTCCGCGGACACCTTCGAGGCGCTGCTCGCCGCGACCAAGGACGGCGACCTGGACGCCTTCGGCAATGCCGATGTCCCCTTCGAACAGCTCGTGGAAGTGCTGGCCCCCACCAGGTCCACCGCGCACCACCCGCTGTTCCAGGTGCTGCTGGTCTTCCAGAACTTCGATCGGGAGTCGTTCGATCTGCCCGATCTGCACGTCCGGCCGATCGAGATGCCGCCGGTCGGCGCGAAATTCGACCTGGAGTGGATGCTGGCCGAGGAGTTCGGTCCCGACGGCGCGCCCGCGGGCATGTCGGGCACCCTGACCTTCGCCCGCGACCTGTTCGAGGAATCGACCGCGGCGACCATCGCGCATCGCTTCGTCGACGTGCTCGACGCGGTCACCGCCGATCCCGGCCTGCTGGTCGGCGCGCTCGATGTCACCGCGCCACCCGGCACCGTCGTGCACGCGCTCGCGCCCGCGCCCGCGCACCGCGTCGACCTGCCGTACCGGCCGCCGGTGACGCCGACCGAGCACGCCGTGGTCACCGCGTTCGAGACGGTGCTCGATGTCGACCGGGTCGGCCTGGACGACAACTTCTTCGAGCTGGGCGGCACCTCCATGGTCGCCATCCGGTTGGTCGCGCAGGTGCGCGAGCTGCTCGACTTCCCGATGCCGGTGCAGTGGATGTTCGGCGACCCGTCGCCGGGCGCGCTCGCCGAGCGGATCGCCGTGTCCGGGGACACCCCCGTCGATCCGGCCCTGCGGACGCTGCTGCCGCTGCGTTCCGGCGGCACCGGCCCGGCCCTGTTCTGCGTGCATCCGGCGATCGGCGTCGCCTGGTGCTACGCGGGGCTGTCCGCTCAGCTCGACCCCGGCTATCCGGTCTACGGCCTGCAATCACCCGGGATCGCGGCCGAACGACCCGACCGGCCGCTGCGCGAGCGGGTCGCGCACTACGCCGACGAGATCCAGGCGACCCAGCCCGACGGACCGTACCGGCTGCTCGGCTACTCCGCGGGCGGCCCGATCGCCCACGCGCTCGCGGTGGAACTCCAGCGCCGGGGCGCCCAGGTCGACGCGCTGATCATCCTGGACGGTCGGGCCGACGTCGACCCGGCCAGCGCCGCGGACATGCCGCCGATGCAGGCCCTACTCGCCGAGTTCGGCGGCCTCGATCCGGCCCGGCTCGGCGGCGGCGACCAGGCCGAACAGGCCGCCCGACTACTACGCGCCGGCGCTGCCGCCGACGCCGTCGATCGAATCGCGCCGACAGCGTCGTCGGCCGATTCCGCGGGGTATCGGGGTACTGCCGCACCGCTGCCCGGCGCCGACAACGAGGTCGGCGCCGGCCCCGGCAACCCGGCCGCCGGACTCCTCGACACCATCAGCGCGGCAGACCTGCGCCGGCTCTACGCCGACTACCAGCAGATCGTCCGCGAAGCCGCCGGCTACGCGCCGGGCGTGTTCGACGGCGACCTGCTGTTCTTCAGCAGCACCAGCGCCCGTCCCGGCTACGCGCCCAACGCCGACACCTGGCGCCCCTACATCAGCGGCGAGATCATCGACCATCAGACCGGGCACGAGCACAACCGGCTCACCGGCCCCGAGGCGCTCGCCGTGATCGGCCCGATCCTGGCGGGCTACCTGCGGCGCTAGGCGACCAGGTCGGCGTACTCGCGGTGCTCGGCGATGTACTTCTCCACGTACCAGCAGGTGGGGATGACCTGGTAGCCGGCGGCGCGGGAATCGTCGAGGCCGAACTTCACCACGTCGGCGGCCACGCCGCGGCCCCGGTACTCCGGGAAGGTCATGGTGTGGTGGAAATCGCGGACCTTGGGGTCGTCCCGTTCGGCGTAGTCGGCGTATCCCGCGAGGACGTCGTCGTGATAGATCTCGTAGCGGGTATCGGCGACGTTGTGCTCGAGCCTGGTGGTCATACCGGATGCTAACCCGGTGCCGGGACGGGTTGTTCCGCTAGAGCACCGCACCGGGGTTGAGGATGCCCTCGGGGTCGAGCGCGTCCTTGATCCGGCGGGTCAGCGCCATCACCTCGGGACCCACCTGATCCGGCAGCCACGCCTTCTTCAATCGGCCGACGCCGTGCTCGCCGGTGATGGTGCCGCCCAGCGCGATGGCGAGGTCCATGATCTCGCCGAAGGCGCGGTGCGCGCGGGCGGTGTTGTCTGGGTCGGTGGGGTCGTGCACGATCAGCGGGTGGGTGTTGCCGTCGCCCGCGTGCGCGATGACCGAGACCAGCACGTCGTTGCGTTCCCCGATGGCGGTGATCCCGGTGATCAGATCACCCAGCCGGGGCAGCGGGACGCCGACGTCCTCGAGCAGCAGCGGTCCGATCCGCTCCACAGCGGGGATCGCGAATCGCCTTGCGGCGGTGAAGGCTTCGCCCTCGGCGGGATCCTCGGTATCGAAAACCTCGGTCGCCCCGGCCTTCTCGCACAGCGACACCATCAACCGCGCTTCGTGCGCGGCGAATTCGCCCGGCGCGTCGGACCGGGCGACCAGCAGCGCGGCGGCGGTGCGGTCCAGCCCCATCCGCATCTCGTCCTCGACGGCGTTGATCGCAACGGTGTCCATGAACTCGAGCATCGCCGGGCGCAGCGTCGAGGTGATGGCCAGGATCGCGTCGGTGGCGGCGGTGAGCGAGCCGAAACTCGCGACGACGGTCGCCTGCGGCGGCTGGGCGGGCAGCAGGCGCAGGGTCAGTTCGGTGATCACCCCGAGCGTGCCCTCGCTGCCGACGAACAGCTTGGTCAGCGACAGTCCGGCCGAGTCCTTCAGCCGCGGTCCGCCCAGCCGCACGGCGGTCCCGTCGGCCAGCACCACCTCCATGCCGAGCACGTAGTCGGTGGTGACGCCGTACTTCACGCAGCACAGCCCGCCCGCGTTGGTCGCCGCGTTGCCGCCGATGGAGCACATCTCGAACGAGGACGGATCGGGCGGATACCACAGGCCTTCCGCCGCGACGGCCCGCTTGACCTCGGCGTTGAGCAGCCCGGGCCCGACGACGGCGGTCCGGGTGACCGCGTCGACGCTGATCGCGCGCATCAGCTCGGTGCTGAGCACGATCCCGCCGTCCACCGCGGTCGCGCCACCGGACAACCCCGACCCGGCCCCGCGCGGCACGACGGGCACCCGCCCCGCGTGCGCCCACCGCAGCGTGGCCACCACGTCGGCGGTGTCGCGCGCCCGCACCACCGCCAGCGGCGTGCCCGCGTCCGGATCGCGCGCCCAGTCCTGCCGGTACCCCGCCAGCAGATCGGGATCGAGGACCACAGCCCCCTCGGACACCGCGGAAATCAACGACTCGAGGTCAACCCTGCTCTCGTCCACCTACTCAAATTAACCCGCGACGACCACCCCGCGTCGGTACTCCGGCCGGACTCGTGAGCAGCGCTGACCCGCCGTGGGAGCGAGCTGGTCACCTGACCGACGTGATGTGCGCCCGACCAAGTGAATTTGCGCATGATTGTGATCCGGCGCGCCCGGTTGGTGTATACGGCGTCCAACCCGTCACAATGCCCATAGCGGGTGTGTCCGTCGGCGATCGGCCGTCGCGCACCCGGCGTGTTTCGCATTCCGCTCTACGGTGCGCTCGCTCGCGCATCGCACACACCGACGCGCCGCGTCGCACCGTACTCGCCGGGAGGGGCCGGAAGATGAAGGAACCGCAGGACCGCAACGAGTTGGTCGGCGCGCTGCTCGCCGCCGAGTTTGCCGATGCCGGGATCGACCCCGATGCCATGCGCCGGGTGCGCGACGGCGAACACGAGGAGTGGCTGTCCGCGCTGGAGGCCACCGGCATGTTCGGCATCCGCGCGCTGGCCGAGATCGCCGGTGAATGGTCCGCCGAACCGCGCCTGCTGCGGGACGCGCTGCTCGCCGAGGCCGACGAGTTCACCCGGCGCCGCTGCCTGGCCGCCTGGACCGCGCTCGGCCGCCCGGTCGTCGAGCAGCCGACCGCGCACGCGGTGGCCGTCGCCGTCCCGCACTGAGGCGGCGCACGCGCCCGTTTGCCGACTGCTCATCTCGGCGTCATCTCGCGCTGGCAGGCTGACGGCGTGGAGCAGCACGCGAGTGTCACCGACTCGATCGCCGACCGGTTCACCCGCTGGTGCGAGGCCGTCGTCGCCCGCCTGCCGTTCGGGCTGGACCGGATCGTGCCCGCGACGCTGCTCGGCTTCGGCCTGATCAACAGTTTCACCTTCGGTGTCGACCTGCTGCTGCTCACGCTGCTGCACACCGGGCTCGGGGTGCCGGTACCGGTGTCGATCACGCTGGCCTATGTCGCCGCCTTCGGCCTGGCCTTCCTGCTCAACCGCTCCTTCAACTTCCACTCGCACGCGCCGATGGGCACGCAGGCCGTGGTGTACGCGGCGGTGGTGCTGGTGAACTATCTGGCCTTCATCCTCGGGGTCGGCTCCGGTCTGGTAGCGCTGGGCATGGAGTATCACCTCGCGCGGCTGGCCGCCGGGGCCTGCGAGGCCGTCTACATGTACTCCGCGATGCGCTGGATCGTGTTCCGGCGCAAGCGATCAGCGGATCCGGTCGGCGCCGGGCGCTGAACCGCCGCGCAGCACCTCGGTACGGTCGCCGTCGACCAGGACGACGTCGTCGTCGGTGAGGGCCCAGTGCGGGGTGCCCTCGGCGCGATAGCGGGCCAGCAGCTTCGCGGACTCGCCGTCGGGGTCGGTGGGGGAGTCGAGATGAACCACGAGCGGCCGGTCCACCACACCCAGTCCGTCCCATCGTGATTCGACGCCGGTGGCCGGACGCACCTCGGCGGGGTCGTCCATCGTCTCCAGGCCGTGCAGGTCGGGGGCGAGCAGGCAGGCGCCCGCGCTGTAGCCCGCGTAGACCAGCGCGTCCTCGGCGAGCAGCGCGGGCAGCACGGAATCGGCTCCGCTGCGGGCGAATTGGGCCCGCAGGACGAAGGTGTTCCCGCCGCGCACCCACACCATGGCGAACGCGCGCAGACGCCGCTCCAGTTCACCCGGCGCGCCGAGGTGGTCGCGCAGGTCGACCACTTCCGGCGCGTACCCGTGCTGCCGCAGCGGGGTCAGGTCACTGGCCACCGCCGACGACCACGCGGCAGGCCACGCGTCACAGGCGTTGGGGATCACCGCGACTCGGCCGCCCGGCGCGCCGACGAGCCCGGCGAGCCGGTCGGCGAAGGCGCCGAACCGATACGACGCCAGGAACAACCGCATCAGATGGTGAAGGCCAGGTTCTGCACGAGGCGCTCGCCGAGGGCCCTGTCACCGGTCACGGTGACCTCGTCACGGTGCGCGTCGGCGGTGGTCCGCCCGCCGCGCAAGCGCGCGAAGAGCCCGGAATCCATGCTGATCACGGCGTTCGGTTCGGCGTCGGCGGCGTCGAGCACCGCGCCGCGGCCGTCGAGCACCCCGAGGTGGATCTGCCGGGTGACCGGGCCGGTGAGGTCGAAGGTCAGGCGCGCGCCGTCGGGCGCCTTGGCCCCCTTCACCACGGCCCGGCCCAGCCCGATGGTGAGTTCGGCGAAGGCGGTCTCGGCGCGCGCGCCGCCCTCGGACACCGGGCGGCCGATGCCGTCGGCGAGGTCGAGTTCGTGCATCCAGCAGTCGAACAGGCGCACCCGCATGAACCGCCCGTAGGGCACCTGCCCGACCGGCGACACGGTCGGTGTCTGCCAGGCCTGCTCGTCCATCGCGGCCAGGGCGGCTCGCCGGCGATCGGTGACCTCGTCGAACAGCGCGAGCAGCCGCTTGCCGGACAGCGGGCGTAGTCGGTCGATCCAGATCTCGTTGAGCACCGCGACCTCGTTGCGCACGTGCGGCAGGGTCCGCACGTCGGTCTTGGGCCGCAGCGGGTCGTGCGGGGGCGGGGTCTCGCCGAGCAACCACGACTCGGTGCCGATCACATGCGCGACCACGTCGAACAGCGTCCAGCCCGGCAGCGGCGACGGCTTGCGCCACGCCTTCTCGTCGAGGTCGGCCACCAGGATGCCGATGGCCTCCCACTGCTGGGCGAGCAGGTCGGTCAGCTGCTCGCGGTCGGGCGTGCCCTCGGTCATCCCTGTGCTCCTTCAGCGTCGAGCGCCGTGAGTCCGGCGCGGATCGCGGCCGCGGTCGAGTTCGGTTCGTGGGGGCGGCGCAGCAGGAAGCCCTTGGCGAAGCTGAGCTTGTCCCCGTGTCTACGCGGCACCACGTGCAGGTGCACATGGCCGACGGTCTGGAAGGCCGCGATTCCGTCGTTGAGGATGAGATTGGCGCCGTCGCTGCTCAAGTCGCTACGGCGCAGGGCGCGCGCGAGCCGGTGCCCGGTGCGGAAGAGTGTCGCGCCCAGATCGGGGGCGAGATCGTCGAGCTCGGTGGCGTGCTGCTTGGGAACGACCAGGGTGTGCCCGCGGGTGATCGGCCTGATGTCGAGGAACGCGCACACCGCGTCGTCCTCGTAGACCTTGGTCGCGGGCGCGGCACCCGCCACGATCCGACAGAAGACGCAGTCGTTCACAGCGACGACCCTACGGTGTGGCGTGGGTCGCGCAACAGTCCGAACCCCGCACCGACATGACGCGCGTCACGTATGTCGAGTAACCGGTCGGCTGACCAGCATTCGGACGTGGAAGTAAGTAGCCCACCTTCATGTGCGGTCTTGTCCGGCCCTACCTGCGGCGACGAATGTGATCATGGCCGCGGGGCCGCGGCCGCCGTGCGGAAAGGTCGTCAACTTGGCGAAACGGGTCGGGTCTGTCCTATTTCCCAGTGGATGGTCCAGCCCGCCGATGTGACGGGCATCTCGGCTAGGCTCACCGCGAGCCGAGTACAGTAGCGAGGATTTCAGCCGAACCTACTCGCAAGTAACGTCGGCTGACCCGTTGTTCCCCGGCTCGAAGCCAGCACAAGAAGGAAGTCTGACTAGTGGAGACAACGCAAAACGTGGGCGAGGGTTCGCCGCGCGGCGCGCGTGTCGGAGTCGTTCGCGAGTCCGGCCCGGGTGAGCGGCGGGTCGCATTGGTGCCCAAGATCATCCCCGCCCTGTCCAAGCAGGGTGTCGAGGTGGTCGTGGAAGCCGGTGCCGGCCTCGGCGCCCTCATCCCCGACGAAGCCTTTGTCGAGGCGGGCGCGACCATCGGTGATCCGTGGTCGGCCGAGGTCGTGGTCAAGGTCGCCCCGCCCAGCGATGCCGAGGTGGCCAAGCTGTCCTCCGGACAGACTCTGATCGGGTTCCTCACGCCCCGCAACGCCGAGAACCAGATCGGCGCGCTGCGCTCCGCCGGTGTGCAGGCCTTCGCGGTCGAGGCGATTCCGCGTATCTCGCGCGCGCAGGTGATGGACGCGCTGTCCTCGCAGGCCAACGTCGCCGGATACAAGGCCGTGCTGCTCGCCGCCTCGGAGTCCACCCGCTTCTTCCCGATGCTGACCACCGCCGCGGGCACCGTGAAGCCGGCCACCGTGCTGGTGCTCGGTGTCGGTGTCGCCGGTCTGCAGGCGCTGGCCACGGCCAAGCGCCTCGGCGGCCGCACCACCGGCTACGACGTGCGTCCCGAGGTCGCCGACCAGGTGCGCTCGGTCGGCGCCCAGTGGCTCGACCTGGGCATCGACGCCGCCGGTGAGGGTGGCTACGCCCGCGAACTCACCGACGACGAGAAGGCCCAGCAGCAGAAGGCCCTCGAAGACGCCATCAAGGGCTTCGACGTGGTCATCACCACCGCGCTGGTGCCGGGTCGTCCCGCGCCGCGCCTGGTCACCGCCGCCGCCGTGGAGGGCATGAAGCCCGGCAGCGTGATCGTCGACCTGGCCGGGGAGACCGGCGGCAACTGCGAGCTCACCGAGCCCGGACAGACCGTGGTCAAGCACGAGGTGACCATCGCCTCGCCGCTGAACCTGCCCGCCACCATGCCCGAGCACGCCAGCGAGCTGTACTCCAAGAACATCGCGGCCCTGCTGGAGCTGATGCTGGTCGACGGCAAGCTCGCGCCCGATTTCGAGGACCAGGTGCTGGCCGATTCCTGTGTCACCCGTGAGGTGGAAGCCTGATGTACACCGAACTTCTCGCCAATATCGCGATCCTGGTCCTGTCCGGATTCGTCGGCTTCGCCGTCATCTCCAAGGTCCCCAACACCCTGCACACCCCGCTGATGTCGGGCACCAACGCCATCCACGGCATCGTGGTGCTCGGTGCGCTGGTGACGCTGGGCAACGTGAAGGACCCGTCCCTGCTGGTCCAGATCATCCTGTTCGTCGCCGTGGTGTTCGGAACGCTGAACGTCATCGGTGGCTTCGTGGTCACCGACCGCATGCTCGGCATGTTCAAGGGTAAGAAGAAGGCGGCCGAGTGATGCACGCAGTCGACAACATGACCTACCTGGTCAACGGCCTCTACATCGTGGCCTTCTCCATGTTCATCTACGGCCTGATGGGCCTGACCGGTCCGAAGACCGCGGTGCGCGGCAACCAGATCGCCGCGGTCGGCATGGCCATCGCCGTGATCGCCACGCTGATCTCGGTGCGCCACGCGGACCTGATCAACTGGATCCTGATCGGCGCGGGCCTGGTCGTCGGTGTGGCACTGGGTGTTCCGCCCGCCGTGCGCACCAAGATGACCGAGATGCCGCAGCTGGTCGCCGCGTTCAACGGTGTCGGTGGTGGCACGGTCGCGCTCATCGCGTGGGCCGAGTTCATCGACAGCTCGGGCTTCTCGGCGCTGCACGACGAGCCGAACATCCACATCATCATCGGCTCGCTGTTCGCCGCGGTGATCGGTTCGGTCTCGTTCTGGGGCTCGATCATCGCCTTCGCCAAGCTGCAGGAGATCCTGTCCGGCAAGCCGATCAGCGTCGGCCGCCTGCAGCAGCCGCTGAACCTGCTGCTGCTCGTCGGCGCGATCGTGTGCGCCGTGGTCATCGGCCTCGGCGCCGACAACGGCGGCGTCTCGCAGCTGTGGATGATCGGCCTGCTGGTGCTGGCCGGTGTGCTCGGCCTGATGGTCGTGCTGCCGATCGGTGGCGCGGACATGCCGGTCGTCATCTCGCTGCTCAACGCCCTGACCGGGCTGTCGGCCGCGGCCGCGGGCCTGGCGCTGAACAACACCGCGATGATCGTCGCGGGCATGATCGTCGGCGCGTCCGGCACCATCCTGACCAACCTCATGGCCAAGGCCATGAACCGCTCCATCCCGGCCATCGTCGCCGGTGGTTTCGGTGGCGGCGGCGGTGCGGCCGGTGGCGGCGCCGGTGGCGAGAACAAGCAGGCCAAGGCCACCTCGGCCGCCGACGCCGCGATCCAGATGGCCTACGCCAACCAGGTCATCGTGGTGCCCGGCTACGGTATGGCCGTCGCCCAGGCCCAGCACGCGGTCAAGGAGATGGCCTCGCTGCTCGAGGGCAAGGGTGTCGAGGTCAAGTACGCGATCCACCCGGTCGCCGGTCGCATGCCCGGGCACATGAACGTGCTGCTGGCCGAGGCCGAGGTCTCCTACGACGCGATGAAGGAAATGGACGACATCAACGGCGAATTCGGCCGTACCGATGTGGTCCTGGTCATCGGCGCCAACGATGTCACCAACCCGGCCGCCCGCGAGGACAAGTCCAGCCCGATCTACGGCATGCCGGTCCTCAACGTCGACCAGGCCAAGAGCGTCATCGTGCTCAAGCGCTCGATGAACTCCGGCTTCGCCGGCATCGACAATCCGCTGTTCTACGCCGATCACACCTCCATGCTGTTCGGCGACGCCAAGAAGTCCGTCGGTGCGGTCACCGAGGAACTCAAGGCGCTGTAAGTCGCCACGTCCCGGGGCCCTTGCCGTTCATCGCGAACGGCAAGGGCCCCTTGCGTTGTCGGCTCAGAACAGCCGGTTGTACTTGCGGGTCCCCGGGAGATCCGGATAGGGGCAATCGGCGGAACCGGTGCGCAGGGTCGCGGTGGCGTCATCGGGGGCGATCCACTGGAGCTTGCCGCTGTCCAGCCAGGGTCTCAGATCGAAGTCCTTGCTGTTGGAGCCCCAGTTGTCGTCCCAGGCGGCGTACCGGCCCGGAGCCCGAACGACGTCGTAATGGTCACTGCCCCACACCGGTTCGAGCGCGATGCCGCGCGGCCGGTACACGGAGCAGTGGTAGGTGATCGGCCAGCCGGTGTGCGGACCGACCCGCAGCTGGGTGATCACGGCGCGTATCTCGGGATGGCCGAGTACCTGGGGATACACATAGGGCACGTCGGGGCCTACGCGGCGGGCGAACGGCGCGGGCGCGGGCGGGCCGTCGAGCCGCATCGCACCGGCCATCAACAACCAGGTGTGCGGTACGGGGTCCAAGCGGCGAACCGGGTTGGACGACATCCAGAACCACCCGTCGACATCGACGATGTCGAGCGGCCAGTACACCAGCTGTCCGGTGAACGCGCACCGCGAGACCACGATGTCGGGCAGCAGTTCCTGGTACCGGGCGTGGAGCGCGGAGAAACGCTGGTAGGCCGCCCAGCCGTCGTCGGTGGCGCCCAGCTCCTGGTAGCGGGCGGTGAAGTGATTGCCTTCCGCGAGCAGAGCCGAACGCTCGGTGACGAACGGCTCCACTCCGACGATCTTGCGCACCGTTGACCCCCCACTCCCACGCGACTGTCGCGGAACCGACTGTGCCACAGCCGGAATCCTCGGCCAACCCGTCCGTGCGTGGTGCGGTGCCGCCGAAACGCGGCCACCCCGCCCGCTGGAGGTCCGGCGGACGGGGTGATCGGGACGGCGTCGGTGCCCGAGGACTACTTCTTGAAGCGCTCGGCCAGCAGATCGAGGGTCGCCATGGCCTGCCGGTAGTCCGGCCGCTTGCTGGCGGCGGGCAGCTCGTAGACCTGGCCCCGCTGGAAGGCGGGCAGCATGGCCAGCGCCGGGTCCTGCTTCAGCTGGGCGATGTCGCGGCCGCCGTCGAGCTTGATCACGAACAGCACCGGAGCGTCGACGACGGTGCTCAGCAGTTCGGGGCTGAAGGTGACCCAGTCACCGGCCTCGGCCTTGGTCGGGTTGCCCGCCTTCGCTTCGATCTTGTCGTCGACGGTGAAGCCGACCCCGGACAGCAGCGTGGCCAGCGGGGTGTTGGGGGCGAGCAGGATGGGCTTGCCATCGGACTGGGACTGCATCACCGCCGTCGCGCCCTGCGGCAGCCGCACGGCGGATTTCACCTCGTCGACCCGCGTGTTGTAGGCGGTGATCATGCCGTCGACCTTCTCGGGGCGGTTGACGAAGTCGGCCACCGCCTTCAGCTGGTCCTGCCAGTTGGCGAGGTTGGACGCCACCAGCGCGGTGGGCGCGACCGCGGCCAGCTTGTCGTAGTTCTTGATCGTCTGCTGACCCGGCCAGCCCGGTCCGCCGCCGATGATCAGGTCGGGCTGCTGGGCGGCGATGAACTCCAGGTTCAGGTCGTCGCCGGAGGGCACCGCCACGGTGCCCTGTGCCTCGGCGTCGGCGGCCCAGGCGGCGGGGAACTCGCCGGGCTGCAGCGTGACACCCAGAATCCGTGGATCCGCGGCCTTCACCTTGGCGTCGAGGTCGAACAGGTACCCGGCGAGCGCGCCGTTGAGGACCACGATGCGCTGCGGGTCGGCGGGCACGGTGACCGGGCCCTTGGCGGTTTCCACCTGGCGAGTGCCGGACTCGGCCGCCTGCTCGGAGGTGGAGCTGCCGCAGCCCACGGCCGTCGCGGTCACCGCGACGATCAGGAGGGCGACGGCGGCACGCATGCGTGCCGTCATTCGGTGCGCTGACATGGAGTGATTTCCTTCTTTCTATCCAGGTGGAAGGTCAGGTGCGGATCGCGGGATCCACGTCGAGCAGCGCGGCGACCTCGGTCCAGCCGGTCGGCATCGCGATCTCGTTGTGTGTGTAGGGAAGTCGCCGGACCACCAGGTGCGCGCCCGCGGCCTGCCACCCGGTGAGCTGGGCGTGCACGCGTTCGGGTTCCAGGCCGTTGTCCGCGCAGTACAGGGCCATCGGGCCGCGATAGCGCGGTGACGCGGACTCGGTGACCATGCGCAGCAGCTCGGTCGCCGCGTTGCGCACCACTTCCGCCAATTCCGGTGCGTACTCCGCGATTTCGGGCAGCAGCGCGTCCATGCCGGAGGGGTCGGCCAGGGTCGCGGCGGCCCGATCGGTCAGGTTCGACAGCGGATGCGAGTCCAGCAGACCAACGAAGCCGACCTGCTCGCCCTCGTCCTCCAGAATGGCCGCCATCGCGTGGGCCAGGTTGCCGCCCAGTGAGTAGCCGAGCAGGTGGTACGGGCCTCGCGGCTGGATGCGGCGCACGGCGTCGAGGTAGAACCGGGCCAGATCGTCGAGCGTGGGCGTCCGCCTGTTCGGCTCGGTGAGCTGGGGCATCTGCACACCGATGATCGGCCGGTCGGCCCGCAGCAGCCGGGCCAGCGGCGCGTACTTCCAGGCGGTGCCGCCGATTTGGTGGATGCAGAACAGCGGTGGGGCCGATCCCTCGGCGCGCAGCTCCAGCACCGGATCGAGGCGGCTGCCCAGACTGGCGAGACCGTTCGCCGGTCGCGCCGCGGTGGGATCGACCGCGCCGATCCGGGCCGCGAGCGCACGTGGTGTGGGAGCGCTGAAGACGTCGTCGAGGACGGCGGGCAGGTCGGCCCGGGTCAACCGGCCGATCAGCCGCACCGCGAGCAGCGAGTGCCCGCCCTGATCGAAGAAGTCGTCGTCCGCGCCGACCTCGTCGATCGACAGGACCGCGGCCATGGCCTGACGGATCGCGTCGAGCAGGCCGGGTTCGGTCGGCGCCGGTGTGGTCGCCGTGGCGGGTGTGTGCGCGGGGGCCGCCCCGGGCCGGACGGATTCCGGCGCGGGCAGTTCCTGCCGGGCGATCTTCTCGGTCGCGGTGCGCGGGATGTGATCGAGCACCAGGAAGGCGGCGGGAATCATGTACGCGGGCAGCGCTGTTCGCAGCTGCTCGCGCACCGCGTCGGTGTCGAGCACGGTCCCGGACTCGGCGATGAGGTAGGCGACCAGGCGCTGGTCACCCGGGGTGTCCTCGCGCAGCAGCACCACCGCGTGGGCCACTCCGGCACAGGTGAGCAGGGCGGATTCGATATCGCCCAGTTCGACGCGCTGGCCGCGCAACTTCACCTGGCTGTCGGTGCGGCCGACGTACTCGAGCTCACCGCGCGGGTTCCTTCGCACGAGATCGCCGGTGCGGTACATCCTTTCGCCCGTCCCGTACGGGTCGGCCACGAAGGCGGCCGCGCTCAGGTCGGGACGGGCCAGGTAGCCGCGCGCCAGCCGGACGCCGGTCAGGTAGAGCTCGCCGACGGTTCCCTCGGGTACCGGCCGCAGCCGGTCGTCGAGGATGCGGATCGGATCGGCGGGCGCGCCGACCGGCACCGAGGTCGTGTCGGCGTCGACGGTCTGGTGGAAGGTGAAGCCGATCGCGGCCTCGGTGGGACCGTAGAAGTTGTACACGGCGGTGCCGGTCAGCGCGCGCATGCGCTGCGCGGTCGCGGGCGGCAGCACCTCACCGCCGGTGAGGACACAGCGCAGGTCCGTGCAGCCCGAGAGGTCGGCCTCCTCGGCGAGCACGGTCAGCAGGGAGGTCGTCATCCACATCGCGGTCACGCGCTCGGTGCTCATGAGCCGCGCCTGGTAGTAGGGATCGCTGTGCCCGCCCGGCCGGGCCAGCACGATCCGCGCGCCGACGCACAGCGGCAGGAACATCTCCAGGAGCGAGGCGTCGAAGATCGGCGGCGTGCGGTAGAGCATGGTGTCGCCCGGCCCGAACCGGCGTTCGCGGTGCAGCCACTCGAAGGTGGAGATGATCGAGGCGTGCGAGAGGCTCACGCCCTTGGGCACCCCGGTGGAGCCGGAGGTGAACAGCAGGCAGGCGGTGTTGGCCGGGCGCAGCGGCGCGCGCCGGTCGGCGTCGGTGAGCGCCGCGTCGGCGAATCCGCTGCTGTCGGCCTGGTCCAGCGAGCGCAGCACCATGGCGGGCGCGGCCGTGGCGAGGATCTGCTCGACGCGCTGTGCGGGCTGTTCCGGGTCCACCGGCAGGTACACGCCACCGGCCCGGCAGATCGCGTGCGCCGTGACGACCGAATCGATGGAGCGTGGCATGGCGACGGCGACCACGGTCTCGGGACCGACGCCGCGCGAGACGAGCCACCGGGCAAGACGATTCACCCTGGCATCGAATTCGCCGTAGTCGAGGGTGACGTCCTGCGCGGTGATCGCGGGGGCCGCCGGATCGACGGGCGTGCCCCAGACGGCGAGCGTGTCGCCGTGGGGGACCGGCTGTTCGCCGGTGGGCTGTGCGACGGCGGCGGTCGATGCCGTCGCGACCGGCACGGGTGTGAGCGGTGCGAGGAACATCGCGGGACGCAGGTCCGTGTCGGCGATGACCGCGGTCAGGATCTCGGTGATCCGCTCGGCGATCCGGGCGAGCGTGCTGTCGTGGACGGCGGCGCGGTCGTACCAGATCACCAGCGTCAGCTGATCGCCCGGCGGGGCGATCAAGGTCAGCGGATAGTGCGTGTTGCCGTGATTGTGGAATTCGCCGCGGCGCAGCTCGTGCGACTCCGGCTGCCCGGCACCGGAATCCGGGAAGTTCTCGAAGGCGACCAGGGTGTCGAACAATGTCCCGAGGCCCGCGATCCGTTCGATCTCCGCCAGGCCCGCGTAGTCGAATTCCTGCATGGCGAACTGGTTGTCCTGGAGCTCGGCCAGCTGCGCGAGCAGCGCGCGCTCGGGGTCCACGGCGCAGCGCACCGGCACGGTGTTGGCGAACAGGCCGACGATGCCGGCCACGCCGGGCAGTTCGGCGGGTCTGCCGGAGACGGTCGCGCCGAACACGACGTCGGCGCGTCCGGTGAGCGCGGCCAGGATCAGTGCCCAGGTGCCCTGGACCAGGGTGTTCATCGTCAGGCCGCGGCGGCGGCCCAGCTCGGCCAGTGCCGTGGACAGCGATGCGGGCAGCGGCACCTGCCACTGCCGGAACTCGCGTGCGCGGCCGGTGTCGGTGCGCACCAGCGTGGGTCCGGCGAGTCCGGCCAGCCGCGCCGACCAGGCCGCGCGGACCGCCGCGCGGTCGCGGGTGCCGAGCCAGGCCAGGTAGTCGCGGTAGGAGGCGGGTGCGGGCAGGTCGTCGCCGTGGTAGGCGGCGAGCACCTCGCGCAGGACGATCGGGGTGGACCAGCCGTCGATCACCAGATGATGGGTGTTGAGGACCAGCCGGTGCGCGTCACCGGGCATCCGGATCAGCGTGGCGCGCAACATCGGCGACCGGTCCACCGGGAAGCGGTGCCGGGTCGCTTCGGCTTCCAGCCGGTCGGCGGCGGCTCGCGCCGTGGGCAGCGGCAACCGGGACAGATCGATCTCCCGCCACGGCATGCCCACCGCACGCGGGACGGCCTGCACGGGCTGGTCCAAGCCCGCGTAGTGAAAGGCGGCGGCCATGGTGGGATGGCGGCCGACGACGGTGTCGAACGCGGCCGACAGCCGTGCGCCGTCCAGCGGACCGTGCAGGTCGACGCGGGCGCTCAGCGCGTAGACGTCGTCGGCTCCGTCGCGAATCGCGTGGAACAGCAGCCCTTCCTGCAAGGGGGACAGCGGCAGCAGTTCGGCCAGCGGACCGTGCGCGGTCTCGAGCGCATCGATCGTCTGCTGGGTGACGGCGAGGCCGGGGGCGTCCGACGGCGTGAGCCCGCCGGGGAACAGCACCGCGTGCGCGGCGAACGCCGCCAGCGCGCGGTCGAAGTGCCGCTGGATGTCGGCGACCTGATCCGCGCCGAGAATTCGGCTCGCCGCGGTCCACTCCACCGCCAGCCGGGCGCCACCCGGCTGCGCGGCGGGGGGTTCGTGTACGAAGACGTTGAGCGAAAGTACTTCCGTGAGCGCCTTTTCCGGCGGTTCCGTCACCGCGAACGCGTCCTGGTCGGGCAGCCGCCAGCCTGCGGTGCCCCCGCCCCCGAAGCGCCCGAGATAGTTCAGCAGCACCTCGGGTGCGCGCCGCCCGGCGAGTCGCGGCACGGTCTCCGGGTCGAGCCAGCGCAGCACGCCGTAGCCCACACCGTTGCCGGGGACGGCCCGCTTGGCCTCTTTGACCGCGCGCAGCAGCCGTCCGGCCGCCGCGCCGCCTGCCAGGGCGTCGGCCAGCCCGTCCGGGTCGTCGATCCCGGTGGCGGGTGTCCACACCGGGAACTCGGTGGTGAACCAGCCGATGGTGCCGGCGACATCGGTATCGGCACGCGGGGCTTCGCGCCCGTGTCCCTCGACCGTGACGGGCCTGCCGGACTCGAGCGCTTCGCCTCGCTCGTGCCGCCGGGCGTTGAGTGCCAGCACGAGCGCGGCGAGCAGCACGTCGTCGGTCTTGGCCCGATAGGCGCTGGGCAGCGTGGTCAGCAGCGCCTCGGAGACCTCGGCAGCGGCGAAAGTTCTCGTCCGCTGGGCGCTCTCGACGCGGTCCACCGTGTGGTCGAGCGCGCGTTCGCCCAATGTCGCGACGGTGTCGTCACCGAGCGCGCGCTCCCAGTGCGCCAGTTCCGGGCGGTGCGCGCCCACGGCGCCGGACTCGGCGAGCAATGTGGCGTAGCGCCGCCACGAACTGCCCTTCGCCGACATCCGCGCCGGACGGTCCTCGCGCGCCGCCGCACACGCCTCGTACAGTTCGGGCACCAGAATGCGCCACGAAACCCCGTCCACCACCAGGTGGTTGGCGACCAGTACCAGCCGGTCGGCGGTTCCCGGCGCGGTGCGCACCACCGCGGCGCGGATCTCGACACCGGCGGCGGGATCGAGTTCCTCCGACAGTGTGGTCGCCACCGACTCGACCAGCGCGTCCACGTCGCTGCGCGGTGTCGCGGCCTTCGCGCCTGCGGGGTGGAGCCGGTCATAGAACAGCTCGCTGACCAGATCCGATGCGCGGACAGTGCCGACACCGGCGACCTCGAGCCGGTCCGATTCGCCGAGGATCAGGCGTAGGGCGTCGTGGCGGTCGAGCAGGGCCTGGAGGCCGGCGGTCAGGTGGTCGAGGGTGAGGTCCTCGAGCAGAGTCAGGGCGGTCCACTGGGCGTAGCCGGCCACCGCGGCGCGATCGGGGTTCGCCGCGAGCAGCGCGGCCACCACAGGGGTGATCGGAACGGGGCCGGTCGCCTCGTCCGGGACCGAGGCGTCGGCGTGCTGGTCGCTCACCTGGGCCGTGGCGGCGATCGTGGCCAGATCACGCTGGGCCAGCAGTGTTTTCGGCGGGACTGCCCAGCCGAGGGCGCGCAGCCGACTGCTCACGCCGATCGCGGTGATGCTGTCGCCGCCGAGCCCGAAGAAGTCGTCGGTGGCGTTGACCTGGGCCATGCCGAGCACCTCGGCCACCGCGCCGCACAGCGCCCGCTCCTGCTCGGTGCGGGCCGGCCGCCCGGTGGAGGTCAACTGGGGCGCGGGCAGCGCCGCGCGATCGAGCTTGCCGTTCACGGTGGTGGGCAGGGCGTCGAGCACCACGAGCGCCGAGGGCACCAGATGGTCGGGGACCAGGGTGGTGAGCCGGTGCCGCAGCTGATCGCCGTCGAGCGCGCGCCCGGCCTCGGGGACCAGGTAGCCCACCAGCCGCGTGCTGTCGCCGGACGTGCGCACGGTGGCGGCCGCGGCGGCCACGCCGGGCAGCGCGCCGAGCGCGGCCTCGACCTCGCCCAGTTCCACGCGGTAGCCACGGACCTTGATCTGCGCGTCGGCACGGCCGAGATAGTCGTAGCCGCGGCCGGGGAGCCAGCGCGCCCGGTCGCCGGTGCGGTACATGCGCTCGCCGGTCACGAACGGATCGGCGACGAACCGCTCCGCCGTCACCTCGACCCGGCCGAGATAGCCGCGCGCCAATTGCGGCCCCGCCACATACAACTCGCCGATCTCGCCGTCGGGGACCAGGTGCAGCGCACCGTCGAGCAGATAGGCGCGGGTGCCGTCGAGCGGCCCGCCGACATGCGGCAGCGCGCCGGTCACCGGGGCACTGAGCGCGTCGACCGTGGCCTCGGTCGGCCCGTACATGTTGCGGGCGGCCACCCCCGAGGCGACGATGACCGACCACAGCGCGGGCGGGGTCGCCTCGCCGCCGAGCAGCAGCAGCCCGGGACGGTGCGCGCCGGCGAGCAGCCCGTTGTCGATCAGGGCGGTCGCCATCGACGGGGTGGTGTCGACGACGTCGATGCGATCGGTGCCGAACGCGGCGACCTGCGCGGCCGCGTCCTTCTGGATCTCGGTGTCGTACAGGTGCACTCGGTGTCCGCACCACAGCCACAACAGCTGGTCCAGCGCCGCGTCGAAGGCGAACGAGTAGGTGTGCGCGACGTGCAGCCGGCGCCCGCCCGCGCGTTGGGCGGCCTCGGCGTAGACGGTCGACCGATGGTGGTGCAGCAGCTGGGCCATCGCACCGCAGGAGGTCTGCACGCCCTTGGGCTTGCCGGTGGACCCCGAGGTGTACACGACGTAGGCCAGATGCGCGGGCGAGCGCGGCGCGGCGAGCTCCGCGGTGGTCAGCGGACCGTCGGCGAGCCCGGCGACGGCCTCGCGAATGCCGCTGTCCGAGAGCTGGATCAGACCACACACGGCGTCGTGGGTCGCTCGTTCGGCCGATGCCGCGTCGGTGATCGGGAGCGGGGCGTCGGACCGATCGGCGAACACCGTCGTCGCGACCGCGTCGTCGGTCAGGATCAGCACCGGCGCGGCGTCGTCGACGATGTCGGCGAGGCGCTGCGCGGGGTGCCCGATGTCGAGGACCAGGTAGGCCGCGCCCGCGTGCCGGACCGCGAGCAGCGCGACGACCAGGTCCACGGTGCGCGGGAGCGCGATCCCGACGATGTCCTCGGGGCCGACGCCGAGGCTGCGCAGGTATCGGGCCAGCCGGTGCACGCGGGCGCCCAGGTCGGCGGCGGTGAGCCGGTGGGCGCCGGCGACGAGCACGATGTCGTCTCCGCGTGCCGCGACCATGCTGTCGAAGACCTCCACCGCGTCCACCGCGCGGCCGGGCAGCGCGGCGCCGGCACGCTCGACAGCGATGCCGTCGCTGATCTCGTTCCGGTACAGGGTGATCGCGCCGATCGGGGTGTCCGCTCCGTCGACCAGTGCGGTGATCAGCGTGACCAGCGCGGCCATCCGCCGCCGGGCCGTGGTGGCGTCGAGCGAGCGGGCGTCGACCTCGAAGCCGAGCTGGATCCGGTCCTCCGACAGCGGGGTGACGGTCAGGCCCAGGTCCTCCGGCGGGCCTCCGGCGACATTGCGCAAGGTGCCGGTGGCGCCGTCGAAGTCGAGCGCGAAGTCGAACGCCTTGAGGTTGATGCCGATGCCGTGCAGCAGCGCGCCGGTCTGGGCGCCGCCGAATTCGCGAGCCAGGTCCTCACCGCGGAACCGCTGGTGCGCGCGCATCTCCCGCAGCGCGTCGGCCACCCGCTTGCCCAGGTCGCCTAGGCGATCCTGGCTGGATACCGCGATCCGCAGCGGCAGTACGTTGACCGCCATGGACGGGGTGGTGAGGGCGTTCTTGCCGACCCGCGCCATCACCGGCAGGGCGATGACGACATCGGTCTCGCCGAGCAGCCGGTGCACGAACCCGACGTAGCCGGCGACGAGCACATCGGCCCAGGTGATACCGGCGGCGGTGGCCGCCTCCTTGATGCGGGCCACCAGGTCGGCGTCGAGGACGGCGCGGGCCTGGTGGGTCCGCTCGACCACGCCCTCGGGCGCGCGGCCGCGACCGTCCAGCGGCGGCAGCGGGGTCAGCCGGTCGCGCCAGTAGTCGCGATCGTGCTGATGTGCCTGGCTCGCCCGGTATTCCAGGTCCTCGGCCACCAGCGTCTCGATCGAGCCCCACCGCAGGCGCGGCACGTCACCGCCGCGACGCAGCGCGGTGTAGTGGGCGGCGACCCGGCGCGAGACCATGGCCGCGCTGTAGCCGTCGATGATCAGGTGGTGGTAGAGCTGGATGCACCACACCTCGGTGTCGGTGAGGCGCAGCAGCGTGTAGGTGTAGAGCTGCCGGTCGACCATGGCGCGGCAATAGGTGGCGGAGCGTTCGCGTTCGGCCGCGACCAGCCGGTGCGCGGCCGCGATCGGGTCGGCCTCGCCACGCAGGTCGACGAGTGGACGCAGTTCGGGTTCGTGCTCGGTGATCCGCTGGCGCGGGCCGTCCGGGGTGTCGGCGAATCGCAGTCGCATGGTGTCGGTTTCGGCGATGGTGCGGCGAATCGCGGTGTCCAGCGCAGCGACATCGAGTGGCTCGGGTCCGGCGATCTCGAGTACCTCGCCGACCAGGTAGCTGAGCGAGTCGGGATCCAGGCGCTGGGCGTTCCAGATGCCCAGTTGCGCTCCGGTGAGCGGTAATCCGGGAGTTTCGGCGCTTACGTCGTCCCGTTCCACCGAGCTCACAACGACTCCTTCATCAACGTTCTCGACCCCCGCGCGCAGGTGGTCCCGGCCGGCGAAGAGCGCAGCGGGACGCGGCGAAGGTAGGTTAGCCTAAGTTTATTTCGAATGGCGGAATGTGGCCCGCGTCACCGCATCCGGCGCGGTACCGATGACGCGGGGCCTGGTCAGGCGTCTGCTTCGATCCGGGCCGGATCGAGGTGACGCAGCAGCTCCGCGGTGCCGGTGACCGCCCCGCATCGCCGCGCGACGTAGTTGAGCGCCATCACGTGCTCGTCGCGGCTGAAGTCCGCGGTCGCGTCGTGGACGAGGAACGGGCGCACGTCGCTCATGAAGGCCTCGGCGGCACTGAGCATGCAGCCCATGTGGGTGTAGACGCCGGTGACCAGGAGCTGATCGCGCTGGTAGTAGCCGAGCAGCTCGCGCAGGTCGGTGCGCTGGAACGCCGAATACCGCCACTTGGTCACCTGGATGTCCTGCGGTTCCGGGGCGATGGCATTGATGACGTGGGTGTCGGCCCCCTCGGCCATGCCGCTGCCCCAGAAGTCGGCGAGGATGCCACGCCGGGAGGGATGCTGGTTGCCGGGTTGCATCGTGTAGATCACCGGGATGCCCAGCTCGTGGCAACGGTCGCGCAGCAGGGCGATGTTGGCGATCAGGGTGCGGGCGGGATCGCGGTGCACGTCGTAGGCGTCGAGGAAATACTGCTGCATGTCGTGGATCAGCAGCGCGCAGCGCCCGGGCTCGGCGGTCCAGTCGACCTGGCCGGCGGGGACCTCGTCGGCGCCCGGCATCGGATAGGGCGCGATCGGGGGGATAGGCATAGCGGTCTCTCGTTCGGGGGAAGTCGGCCTCAGCCGACGGTGACGGGCAGATCCGCGATACCGAGCGGACCGAGGATGCGCTGGAACTTGCCGGTGGTCTCGGCCAGTTCGGCGGCCGGATCGGATTCGGCGACGATGCCGCCGCCCGCGTGCGCGAGCAGCGTGGTGCCGTCGGCGGACAGCTCGGCGCAGCGGATGCTCACCATCCACTCACCGTTGCCGTCGGCATCGCACCAGCCGACCGCGCCCGCGTAGAAGCCACGCTCGCCCTCGAGTTCGGCGATGAGCCGCGCGGCCGCGCCGGTGGGCGTGCCGCAGATCGCGGGGGTGGGGTGCAGGGCCGCCGCCAGCTCGAGCGCGGAGGGACCGGCCGGCGGGACCGTCGCCGAGATCGGCGTACCGAGGTGCCACATGGCGGGGGTCTGGGTGAGTTCCGGTGCGGGCGTGCGCACTTCGGCGCAGCGGTCGCTGAGCACGGCCGAGACCTGATCGACGACGTAGCGGTGCTCGGTGTGGTCCTTGGCCGAGGCCAGCAGCGCGTCGGCGGCGGCCCGATCGGCCGCGGCGTCGTCGGCCACCCGGCGCGCGGAACCGGCCAGCGGATGACTCAGCACCTGGTGGCCGCTGCGGCGGGCCAGGATCTCCGGGCTGGAACCGACGAGATGGCGGCCGAGATAGCGGCCGCCGGCGGCGGAGAGGTCGACCAGGAAGCCGTTGGACTGCGGATCCGAGCCCACCATCAGGTCCAGGATGTCGTGCGGGCGGACGGGTCGCGCCGACACCGCGCGAATAGCCCTGGCCAGCACCACCTTCCGGATCGGATGTGCCGGATCGCCGAGGAGCTCGACGGCGCGGGCGACCCGCCGCTGATGTTCCTCCGGATCGGGCACTGCGGCATCGATCTCGAAGTGGGGGACCGAGGTGCGCGGGTCCGGCGTGTGCGGTGCCTCGACGACGCGCACCGACTCCGGCGCCCACAGCGCCGTGGGTGCGCCGGGGGTGAACGGCAGGGCGCCCACGATATGGCTGATCCGCCCACTGCGCAGGGCGGTGACCGCGTCGTGCGCCGAACGGAAGATCGTCGCGCCCCCGGACGCGGACACGGTCCGCCGTGGACGGGACAGCACGAAAGCGGGGTCTGAACTGTCGGTACTGATGGTGATCACCCTTTCGGTCACATGTCGAGCGTTGCGCCACCGTCGACCCGCAGGTCGTGCATGGTGATGTGGCGGGCGCCCTCGGACGCCAGGAAGTGGACGGTTTCGGCGATATCCGCGGGAGCGGCGATGCGGCGCAACGGGATACCCAGCCGGTAGACGGTCGGGTCGCCGTCGAGCAGCGCGGTCTCGGCGGCCGCGTCGATCCGATCGCCGCCGAACATCTCGCGCAGCATGGCGGTGTCGGTGGAGCCGGGGGAGACGAGATTGACCCGCACGCCCAGCGGGGCGACCTGGAGGGCCAGGGCTTTCGTGTAGGCCGTCGCGGCGGCCTTCGCCGCGCCGTAGGCGGCCATGTTCACCCGGGGCATGGCGGCGGCGTTGGAGGAGACCACGACGATCGAGCCGCGCCCGGCCGCGACCATCTCGGTGGCGGCGCGCTGGGTGACCAGCATGGTGGCGGTGGCGTTGACGGTCAGGCAGCGGGTCCACTCGGCGGCGTCGAGTTCGAGCGCGTTGCCGCCGACCATGACTCCCGCCGCGTGCACGACCACGTCGGCGGGCCCGTGCGCGGCGCCGAATCGGTCGAACGCGGTCCGCACGGCCTCGGCATCGCAGACATCGACTTCGACGCCGTGCACGGATTCGGCCGCGTCCCAAGCTTTGTCACGCCCACCCGCGACGGCGCGGTCGACGGCGCGCTGGGCGAGGTCGGCGGCGACGGCGTGCACCGCGCTCTCGCGGTCCCACAGCGACAGCACTCGCGCCTCGGCGGCGAACCTGGCGGCGATCGCGGCGCCGATCCCCCCGGCCGCGCCGGTCACGACAACGGTCTGCCCCGTGGAATAGCCCTTAGACATGAGGTTAGCCTAACCTGAATCGGACGCCGGATGGTTACCTTCCCTCAGAACATCCGACGGGCAGTTCCGCAGATCCGCTGGAAAGAGGTGCTCGACTTGACCGCTCCCGTACTCCCCGGATTCACTCCGTGGCCGCCTGAACAGGCGCAACGCTATCGAGAGCAGAACCTTTGGGCCGGTGAGACATTCGGCGATCTGCTCGCCGCACGCGCGGCCGCGACCCCCGACCGGATCGCCGTCGTCGACGCCGCGAACCGCTGGACCTACGCCGAGCTCGCGCACCGCGCGGGCGCCCTGGCGACCGGTTTGGCCCGCCTCGGGCTGACGCCGGGCGACCGGGTGCTGGTCCAGCTGCCCAACCGCGCCGAATTCGTCGAGGTGATCTTCGCGCTGTTCGAACTGGGCGCGCTGCCGGTGTTCTGTCTGCCCGCCCATCGCGGCGCCGAACTGGTGCCGATCGCCAGGGCGGCGCGGGCGCGCGCCATGATCACCTGCGCGACCCACCAGCGCTTCGACTACGCGGCGCTGGCGGAGTCGGTGCGCGCGGAGGTGCCGAGCCTGCGGCACGTGCTGCTCGTACGCGACGAAACCGGGCCGGTGCGGGGCGAGGGTGTCCACGATCTCGCCGACTTCCGCGACACGCCCACCGAATTGCCGCGCGTCTCGGCGAGTTCGGTTGCGTTCCTGCAACTCTCCGGCGGCAGCACCGGGATTTCGAAGCTCATCGCCCGCACCCACGACGACTACCTCTACAGCGTCCGGCGCAGCGCCGAGATCTGCGAACTCGACAGCGACACGGTCTATCTCGCCACTCTGCCGGTGGCACACAACTTCCCGATGAGCTCGCCGGGCATTCTCGGGGCGCTGTGGGCGGGCGGCACCGTCGCGATGACACCGGACCCCACCCCGGCGACGGCGTTCCCGCTGATCGAGCGGTTCGGCGTCACCATCACCGGCCTGGTCCCGCCGCTGGCCCGGCTGTGGACCGAGCGCGCCGAGGCGGGCGATACGCCGGATCTGTCCAGCCTGCGGGTACTCCAGGTGGGCGGCGCCCGCTGTCAGGAGGAATTGGCCCGCCGGATCGGGCCCGCGCTCGGCGTCACCCTGCAGCAGGTGTTCGGGATGGCCGAGGGCCTGGTCTGCTACACCCGGCTCGACGATCCGATCGAGGTGGTGGTGAGCACCCAGGGGCGGCCGATGTCGGAGTTCGATCGGATCGCGGTCGTCGACGACGACGGCGCCGAGGTGGCGCCGGGCGCCCAAGGCAATCTGATCACCCAGGGCCCGTACACGATTCGCGGCTACTACGACAATCCCGAGGCCGACGCGCGCAGCTTCACCGCCGAGGGCTGGTATCGCACCGGCGATATCGTCTCGGTGCGGCCCGACGGCAATCTGGTGGTCGCGGGCCGCGCCGGTGACTGGGTGAACCGCGGCGGGGAGAAGGTGTCGGCGGAGGAACTCGAGGCGCACCTGCTCGAGCACCCCGACGTGCGCGAGGCGGTGATCGTCGGTACGCCCGATCCCGTTCTCGGCCAGCGCATCTGCGCGTTCGTCCAGCCCGTCGACCCGGCACGGCGGCTCACTCTCACCTCGGTGCGCTCGTTCGTGCGGGGTCGCGGGGTCGCGGCCTGGAAGATGCCCGACGCGGTGGTCGTGGTCGACCGGTTCCCCGAGACGGGCGTCGGCAAGACCAGCCGCAAGGAGCTGCGGCGATTGCTGGCCGACGGCGCGCACGGGAACTGAACCGGCCCGGGGTGGCGTGCCCGACACGCCACCCCTCGGCTCAGGCCAGCAGTTCGATCCAGGACCCGAGGACGGGATCGCCCGCGAGCGTGGGGAAGTCGATCTCCGCATGTCCAGCCGACCGCCATTTCTCCACCAGCGCCATGATGCGCACCGAATCGAGCCCGGCATCGAGCAGATCGGTCTCCGTGGTCAGCTCGGCGGGCTCGATACCCAGCGCGGTGGCCACGTCACCGATCACCTGTTCGTCGGTCATGTCTCATTCCTCTCGATCGAAGTCAGCGACGCCGCGCTTCCAGTACCCGGCGATGAGCGAGTCCTTGGGGCCGATGCCCAGGTCGTCGCGGACGATCTTGCGGACTCCGCGCAGGCAGCCCGCCTCACCGGCCACCCACGCGAAGACGCGGTGCCCGGCGGGGACTTCCACGCCGCGCACGGCCTGCTCGAGCAGGTCGCCGGTGCCCGGCTCGCGCTCACCTCGATGCAGCCACCGCACCGCGACGCCGTCGGGGCCGTCGAGCGGGATCTGTTCCTCGGGCCCGGCCACCTCGATCAGCGCCCAGCCGGTGGTCTCGCGCGGCATGCGCTCGAGCAGGCGGGCGATGGCGGGTAGCGCGGTGATGTCACCGACGAGCAGATAGTCGTCATAGGTCTGCGGAATGACGACGCCACCGGGCGGGCCCGCGATGTACACCTTGGTCCCCGGGGTGACCGAGCCCGCCCAGTCGGAGGCGAGGCCACCGGGATGGATGACGAAATCGATGTCGAGTTCGTTGTCTTCGACGCTGTGGCGGCGCACCGTGTACTCCCGCGAGACCGGTCGCGGGTTACCCCACTCGAGCATCGTGCCCTCGAGCTTGGGCAGCCGGAGCACGCCGTCCGCGCCCGGGAAGATCAGCCGCACATGCTCATCGGGGACATAGCTGTGGAACGTCGCGATGTCCGGGCCGCCGAAGGTGATCCGCCGCAGTGCCGCGCCGAGGGGAACGACCCGCACCACCTCGACTTCCTGCAGGCCGATCGGGTACGGCACCTTGGCGTAGTGCTCACCGGCGAGCACCTCGGCGATGTTGTCGGCGTAGGCACTGCGATCCTTCACCCTTGTTCCTTTCTGTACAGCGGCCCGGCGCCGAGCGCCATCAGGCCGGTGAGTATCAGGACGACGACGCCGTAGAGCACGAGCGCCCGTCCGGGAGCGAACATCTGGCCCGCGACACCGGCCACCATCGAGCCGACCGCGGTACCGGCGACCGACTGGACCATCAGCAGGCCCGACATCCGCCCCCGCAGGTGATCGGGCGTGGCCTGCTGCAGCATGGCGTAGCGCAGCACCATGTTCACGGCTCTGGCCAGGCCGAACCCGGCGAGACCGAGGAACACCAGCGCCGCGTGCGACCACAGCCCGGCCGCGATGACGCCGACCGGCATCAGCGCCAGCGAGATCAGCAGGGCCCGGCCGGTATGGACGCGGCTCATCCAGCCGCTGCTGAGCGTGCCGAGCACCGCACCGGCTCCCGGCGCCGCGTAGAGCAGGCCGAGAGTGCCGGCGCCCGCGTCGAGTTCGACATCGGCGAAGGCGGGCAGCAGCACCAGCGGTCCGCTGACGAGCATCCCGATCAGCCCGGTCAGCAGGATGAGCCGGATGGATTCGTGGCGCGCGGCGAAGGCGATGCCCGCCGCGAGCTCGCGCACCGGGTTCTGCAGGTCGCGTTGCGGTGGCGGGGAGGGTCCGATCGCGGTGATCAGCCCGACGGTCGCGGTGGTCGCCAGGGCGCAGAGGAAATAGGCCGTGGCCACACCGGCTTTCGCGACGAGCAGTCCGGCGACCGCCGGGGTGAGCATCGTGCCGAGGTCGGTGGTCAGCGAGACCAGCGCGCCCGCGGCCGCCACCTTCTCCCGGCCCACCAGCACCGGAACCATGGCCATCAGCGCCGAACCGCTCACCCCGCCGGCGAGGCCGTCGACGACGGCGGCGAGATAGATCGCGGGCAGCATCGGATCCGGCAGCACGGCGTTCACCCCGAGCAGCAGGAAGCCGATCCCCGCGGCGCTGCGCGACCATTGGATCACCGTGCGGCGGTCGTAACGGTCGGCGACCACGCCGCCGGCGAGACTGCCGAGGAACAGGGCCGCCGCGGTCGTGGTGGCGACCCCGGCGACCTGCACGCTCGAGCCGGTCAGCTGATAGACCTGCAACGGCAGGGCCACCATCAGCAGCCCGATGCCCAGCACCGACACCAGCCGCGCCGCGAACGCGCACCGGAACGGGCGCGAGGCCCGCAGCGGGCTGAGGTCGATGAGCAGGCCGCCGGCGGCGCTCATGGGCGGCGATCCGTCCGGGGCGATTCGACCGGGCTCACTTGAAGCGCTCCACGAGCAGATCGAGGGTGGTCATGACCGTGCGGTAGTCCGGCCGCGAGCTGGTCGCGGGGAGCTCGAACACGGTGCCCGCCTTGAACGCGGGCAGTGTCGCGTACATCGGATCGGCGCGCAGTTCCTCGAGCGAACGGCCACCGGCGAGCGGGATGGTGAACAGCACCGGCGCATCGATCACGGTGTTGAGCAGTTCGGGGCTGAAGCTGATGAAATCGGCGCTCTGCTCCTTGGCCGGATTGCCCGCCTTGTCCTCGAGCCGCGTGTCCAGCGTGAACCCGACCTCCGAGAGCAGGGTCGGCAGCGCGGCGGTCGGCACGAACAGGGTCGGCTTCTGGCTCTTGATCGACTGCATGACCACGGTCGCGCCGGCCGGCGCCTTGATCTTGCTCTTGGCCTCGGCCAGCTTGGCCTGGTAGTTCGCGATCAGGGTGTCGACCTTGCCCGGCTTGTTCACCGTCGCCGCGATGAACCGCAGCTGGTCCTGCCAGTAGGTGGTCTCGGTCGGCATCAGCACGGTCGGCGCGATGGCGCTGAGCTGGTCGTAGGCGTTCACCGACTGCTGGCCCGGGAAGCCCTGGCCGCCGCCGATGATCAGATCGGGACGCTGCGCGGCGATGAACTCCAGGTTGATGTTCTCACCGGACGGAACCGGCTGGGTGCCTTGCTTCTTCGCGTCCTCGGCCCAGCCGGTCGGGAACTCGCCCGGCTTGTTGGGCACGCCGAGCAGGCGCGGGTCCGCCGCGACGACCGTGGCCTCGAGATCGTAGAGGTAGCCGGCCAGGTTGCCGTTGAGCACCACGATGCGCTGCGGATCGGCGGGAACCTTGATGGGCCCCTTCGCGGACGGCACTTCGCGCGGGCCCGAGTCGGTGGACTCCGAGGTCGAGGTGCCGCACGCGGTGAGCGCCGCGACCAGGGCGAGAACGAGCAGGGCGAGGGCGGCGCGGAGGCGGCCCGATGATCGGTTGCTGAACATGGACGGGGATTTCCTCATTTCTGTCGAACGGCTGCTACTGCGGGTCGGCCCGTGCGTCACTGGACCTGGGCCGCGTTCGTCGCCAGCGGAATCACCAGTGGCGTCCCGGTTTCCGGGTCGTCGACGATCCGGCAGCGCAGCGAGAAGACCTCGTGGACGAGGTCGGCGGTGACGATCTGGGCAGGCGCGCCGGTGGCGACGATCCGCCCGTCCCGCATGGCGATCAGGTGATCGGCGTAGCGGAAGGCGTGGTTCAGGTCGTGCAGGACGGCGACGACCGTGCGGCCCGACTCGCGGTTCAGCGTTCGGCACAGGTCGAGCAGCTGGATCTGGTAGGCGATGTCGAGATAGGTCGTCGGCTCGTCGAGCAGGATGATCGGGGTGTCCTGGGCGAGCACCATGGCGATCCAGACGCGTTGGCGCTGACCGCCCGACAGCTCTTCGACCGGCCGCGCCGACAGCTCGGTGACGCCGGTGGCCGCCATCGCGGCCGCCACGGCCTGCTCGTCGGCCGTGGACCACTGCCGCAGCAGGGTCTGGTGGGGATAGCGGCCGCGCGCGACGAGATCGGCGACCCGGATGCCGTCCGGCGCGGTGGAGGTCTGCGGCAGCAGGCCGATCTGCCTGGCCACCTCCTTCGCGGGCGGCGCGGTGATCGGCTTGCCATCGAGCAACACGGTGCCGGTCTCGGGGGTGAGCAGGCGGGCCAGGGCCCGCAGCAGTGTCGATTTGCCGCAGGCGTTGGGGCCGATGATCACGGTGAACTCGCCGTCGGGGATGTCCACGGAGAGCTGGTCGCTGATCGTGGTGCCCTGGTAGCCGAGGCGGACCCGGTCGGCGCGCAGCCGTGAGGCGTGAGAGTCGGTCATGTCGCTTTCCCTAGTTCCGTCGCGCTTCGGCGACGAGCAGATACGCCAGGTAGAGGCCGCCGATCGAGGCGGTGACGATGCCGACCGGCACGGTGGTCGGCGCGAACGCGTGCTGGGCGATCCAGTCGCAGGTGGCCAGCAGCGTCGCGCCCATCACCGCCGCGGGCACCAGCGCGATCGACGGTGTGCGGGTGAGCCTGCGCGCCAGATGCGGTGCGGCGAGCGCGACGAAGGCGATCGGGCCTGCCACCGCCGTGGCCACCGAGGTGAACGCGACGCTGAGCGCGATCAGCCAGCCGGTCGCCCTGCTGACGTTCAGGCCGAACGCGCGCGCGGTGTCGTCACCGAGCTCGAGGATCCGCAGCCGCGGCGCCGCGGGGATCAGTGTCAGCGCCGGCACCGCCAGGATGATCAGGGTCGGTGCGACCTGCGGCCAGGACAGGCCGTTGAGCGAGCCGGCGCCCCAGGCCGCCGCCGACATCGCCGCGTCCAGGTCGGCGCGCAGGATCAGCCAGGTGTTGATCGAGGCCAGCATGGCACTGACGCCGATGCCGACGATGATCATCCGGAAGCCGGTCACGTTGTGCCGGAAGGCGAGCAGGCGGATCACCAGCGCGGCGCCGAGGCCGCCGATGATCGCGCCCGCCGCGGTCTGGAAGTGCCCGCCGCCCAGGGTCAGGATGGCGATCAGCGCGCCGGTGTAGGCGCCGGTGTTGAACCCGATGATGTCGGGGCTGCCCAGCGGATTCCTGGTCACCGACTGCAGGATCGCCCCGCTCACGCCGAGCGCGGCGCCCAGCGCCAGGGCCAGCAGGATGCGCGGCAACCGCCAGTCCCACACCACCAGCCGGTCGAACCGCTCGTCGCCGACGAACAGCGCGCGCAGCACCCGGGCCGGCGGGATCAGGTAGTCGCCGCTGCCCAGCGCGAGCACGGCGGTCGCGAGGGCGATCACCAGCAGCACCGCGCACACCACCACGGTGCGCACGCCGATCCTGGCGGTGAAACCCAGCCGGCGGGTCCGGATCACCAGCATCGCCCGGCCGAAATCGATTCCCGAACTCATGCGGCGGCACCTACCTTCGCGCCGCGGGCCAGCCAGATCAGCACCGGTGCGCCGAGGAACGCGGTGATCAGGCCGGCGGGGACCTCGTCGGGGCGGATGATGACGCGGCCCAGCACATCCGCGGTGATCACCAGGATCGGCGCCAGCACCAGCGAGTAGGCGAAGGTCCAGCGCTGATCGGGGCCGACCAGCCACCGGGCGATATGCGGGACCGCCAGGCCGACGAAGGCGACCGGGCCCACCGCGGCGGTCGCGGTGCCGCACAACAGGACCAGCGCCAGGGCGGTGCACAGCCGGGTGCGGGTGACGTGCACACCCAGCGATCGCGCCAGGTCGTCGCCGAGGGCCACCGCGTTGAGCGAGCGGGCGCACAGCGCCGCGATCAGCAGCCCGACCACGATGAACGGGGTCGCGCCCGTGACGATCTCGAAGCCGCGTCCGGCCAGCGAGCCGGAGTCCCAGCGACGCATCTCGTCGAAGGCCTTGGGGTCGAGCAGCATCAGGCCGCGGGTGAGTCCGCTGAGCACCGCGGTCGCGGCCACGCCCGCCAGGGTCAGCCGCACCGGATCGGTCCCGGTTCGCCCGGCGGTGCCGAGCCGGTACACGACGACGGAAACCAGTGCGGCGCCCGCGAATCCGAACCAGACGTAGGAGGTGATATCGCTCACGCCGAGGAGTCCGACCGCGATGGTGATCGCGAACGCCGCGCCCGCGTTGACGCCGAGCAGGCCCGGATCGGCCAGCGGATTGCGGGTCAGACCCTGCATCAAGCAGCCCGCGACACCGAGCGCGAGCCCGGCCAGCAGGCCGAGCAGCGTGCGGGGGACCCGGTACTCCATGACGGTCACGTGGTCGGGTGTGGTGCTCGTCCCCGTCAGCGCCAGCCAGACCTCGCCGACCGGAATCGATTTCGTGCCGACGAGCAGGCTGAGTACGCAGGCCGCGACCAGCACGGTTACCGCCAGCAACCACCCGCACCACCGCGGACTCTTCATCAGGGGTTCTCTCTCGCTGCGAACACTGTCTCGAAGGGAGGTTAGCCTAAGCAAGGTCTTGATAGGTGAGGCTTACCTAGCTATGGTCTCGGTTCGTTCGGTCCGCAGTTTGTGCGCCGCGCAGTTCACCACGAGGAACACGAAAGGTTCACCCCCGTGAAAATCACCAAGTTCGCCCTGCTGGCCTCCACCGTCAGCGTTGCCCTCGGCATCGCGGCAGGCACCAGCCACGCAGCCCCCGCCGCGGACCCGAGCGCGCCGATCAACTACACCGCCACCACCACCGAGACCAGCACGGTCATCGGGACCGACTCGGGCTCGCTGGTGGTCGAGGACGGCGTGTTCAAGATCAAGGCGGCCGACGGCACCACCGTCGCCGGCAACGAACTGTCCTTCCGTGTCGACGAATTCGTGTTCCCGATCGCCGCCGACATCTCCGGCCGCACCGCGACCCTGACCCCGCAGTTCGACCTCGCGCACGCCACCTACAAGCCGGTCGCGCTGCCGTACGAGGACAAGGCGCCGTGGAAGAACGAGTACGACCGTGAGCAGGCCGCCTGGAGCCGTCTGGGCAGCACCATCTCCCTGGGCGCCAGCATCGCGACCCTGGTCGGCGGCCTCGGCGGCGGCGCGGTCGGCTGCGTGCTCGGCGGCATCGCGGGCGCCACCATCGCCTCGGCCACCATCGTCGGCATGTTCGGCCCGTTCATCCCCGCCGCGGCCGTCGGCTGCGTCGCGGGCATCATGGCCATCGGCGCCCTGGGCACCCTCGCCGGCCAGATCTTCATCACCGCCCCCGTCGCGATCATGGCCGCGGTCCAGTACTTCACCACCATCAACTCCCCGATGCCGAACAACCCCGCGCCCGCCAAGTAGGTCGCCCCAGAACACTCGTGGAGGGGACAACTCGACGAGCTGACGAATCCCGCCCGACTGCGATCGTGCGGGATCTCGTCGTCTCCCGAGCTGTCGTGCCGGGCCCCGAAAACCGCTCGTCGTCGTTGGTTCTGGTCGGGCATCATGCTGGTATGCGCGACCGGCCTGCCCCCGATCCCGGCGAGATCCCGTCGCCGGGACTGGTTGCCGCGTGGGTGGCGCTGGGCACGGTGCCGGCCGAACGGGTCCCGCTCTGGGCGGCGTACTGGCTGGTGGACGGTCATGACGGCGCGGCGCTGCGGGACCTGGCCGGGCTGGGCGACACGGAGTTCCACGAGATCCACGACGTGCTGCCCGCGGCGCTGGCCGACTGCGCCACAGTCGTCCCCGAATCGGCGGTGGCCGCGGCCCAGGTGGCGTTCACCGATCTCGCGCGGATGTGCGCCGTCCACCGCGCCACCGAATCCTGGGTACTGAACAAGGTGTGCGAGATCGTCGTCCGGTCCGACTACGACGCCGGTGTCACCGAACTCCCGCTCGGCCGGATCTACGATCTCGACGACGAGTGGGCGGCGGGCTGGGGTCGAACGCGTGCCGAACTCACACAGAAGATCCGGGACGCGTGCCGAGATCAACTCACCATGAGCCGCGCCGCGACCGGTCGCTGATCCAGCTTCCCCGACGAGCGGCTCGCGCATCAGCGGCCGGTGGCAGAATCGTGCGATGACAGCCGACCGGGCCGACCTGCACCGCGAACTCTCGGCCTTTCTGGCTTCCCGCAACGACATCGAGCTGGCCGCGCTCGTGGACGAGGGGCGCGCTGTGGCCCGAGCTTCAACGCATGGCGGGAACTCGCCGCGAATGTCCTTGTCACCGAGGCGGTTCTAGCTGGGGATGCTCGATTGTTCCCGCTGCTCTATCACTGGCGGGTGCTGCCCGGCCGGGCGCCGATCGCGGCCGAACACACCGATATCGACACGGTCGTCGCCGCGCAGGGTGATTCGCCCGCGGTACGGGTCCGTCTCGAGGCGCTGGCTGCCGCGACGGCGAGCCTCGTGCTGTTCTGTGAATACCTTCCGTACGGGATTGCGGACTGGCTGCGGGAGGACCCGGTGGGCAAGGCCGTGGTCGTCGAGCGGCAGATGTCGGAGATCGTGGGATTCCTCGGCGATCGGGAATTACTGCATATGGACGGGCATTTCGGCAATCTGCGCAGCGACGGGGAGCGGATCTATCTCACCGACTTCGGGCTGGCCACCTCGCCGCGCTTCGACTTGTCGGACGCCGAGCGTGAATTCGTCGCACGTCACGTGACGCATGACGCCGACTATCTCGCCATGCGACTGGTCAACTGGGTGGTGACCGATATCTGCGGAATATCGACGCCGGCCGGGAGTGCTCCCGTCGCCCGCAACGAGTACGTACTCCGATGCGCGGCGGGGCATATCCCCGACGACGTGGCACCGGTCGTAGCCGCGATCCTGACTCGCCACGCACCCGCCGCGGCGACGCTGAACGCCTTCTACTGGAAACTGTTCGCAGGCGAGGTCCACGCGGAATACCCCGGCACAGCGAGAGCGGCCGATTCCCAGGTCGGTCGTCGGCACGGGCCGCCAGGGGGCTAGCTCGGGTCGGCGTCCGGGGTGGGCGTTGCGTCGTTCGGGGCCGGAAGGTGACGGAGCAGAACCAGCACCAGGACCGTGGCGACCGCGGTGAGGCCGATGGCGACCAGTGAATTCACCTGGAGGGCATGGGTGTAGGCCTGGCGGGCGAGAGTGGCGAGTTCGGCGCCGAGGGTTTCCGGGAGCATGGCGGCGACGTGGAGAGCTCCGGCCAGGGTGTCCTCGGCGGCGTGGGTGACCTCGGTGGGCAGCCCGGCGGGCAGGCTCTCGGTCATCCGGCCGCGGTAGACCGCGGTTCCGATGCTGCCGATCACGGCGACACCGAGCGCGGCGGACAGTTCCTGGCCGGTCTCGGAGATCGCGGACGCGGCGCCGGCGCGGGCCGGGTCGACGGCGCCGACGATCAGGTCCAGGCCGAGCACGAACATCGGACTCAGGCCGAGGGAGAACACGACCATGCCGGTGACGATCAGCGCGAGGTCGTCGGCGCCGGAGAGCTGGGTGAAGATCGCGTACCCGGCCATGGCGATCACCAGCCCGCCCGCCATCAGATAGGCGGGCCGCACCCGTGGTGCGAGGGCGCTCACCGCCCCGGCCGCCACGACCATCGCCGCGGCCTGCGGCACCGTCCACAGCCCGGCTTCGAAGGCCGACAGCCCGAGTACCAGTTGCAGGTACTGCGACAGCAGCAGGAACAGTCCGCCCATGGCGAGCATGGCGACCATCAGCGCGACGAGCGAACCGCTGAATCGCACATTGCCGAACAGCCGCAGGTCGATGAGCGGATCGGTGAGCCGCCGCTGCCGCAGGACGAACACCGTGCCCAGCACCAGTCCGGTCCCCAGCACCGCGATCGCGTCGACCGCCCAGCCGTCCTTGGCCAGTTCCTTGATGCCGTAGATGACGGCCATCACCGACAGCAGCGACAACACCGCGCTCAGCACATCGAGCCTGCCCGGATTCGGGTCCTTGTACTCGGGCAACAGGATCGGCCCGGCCACCAGCAGCAGCACCATCGCGGGCACCGCGACCAGGAACACCGAGCCCCACCAGAAGTTCTCCAGCATCGCCCCGCCGACCAGCGGGCCGATCACCATGCCGATCATGAAGCTGGTCATCCACACGCTGATCGCGGTGGTGCGCTGGCGGTCGTCGTGGAACATGTTGCGGATCAGCGCCAGCGTCGACGGCATCAGGGTCGCGCCCGCGATGCCGAGCAGCGCCCGCGTGCCGATCAGCATGTTCGCGCTGGTGGAGTACGCGGCGACGATCGAGGCGACGCCGAACGCGAGCGCGCCGATCATCAGCAGCCGGCGCCTGCCGATCCGGTCACCGACGGTGCCCATGGTGATGAGGAATCCGGCGACCAGGAAGCCGTAGATGTCGAGGATCCACAGCAGCTGGGAGCTGCTCGGTTGCAGCGCCTCGCTGATCTGCGGGATGGCGAGGTAGAGGACGCTCAGATCCATCGAGATCAACAGCGTCGGCAGGGCGAGTACCGCCAGTCCGATCCACTCCCTGAGCCCGGCCGTCGTGGTGGGTTCGCCTGCGGCCTGCTCGCTCTGCGTGGACGTCACGGCACCGACGTTACCGACGAATCGACCGCATGTGCCAGGCGTTTTTCGGCGCCGCGGCCAGTCCGCCCGCCGAGAAGTCATTGGACATTGCCGGGCCGGTGCCGCGAGGATGGGCGCGGTGTCCACACGTAATGAACAGCTCAGGCTCGTCGATCCGCCGCGTCAGCCGGAGGATCCGGGCGAGCGGTTTCCGTGGTCGGCGGCCATCGACTCCACCTACTCGACCCGCGACGCCATCGACGCGCTGGCGCTCGCGCCGTTCCTGCGCGGTGACCAGTCCTTCGCCCGGCAGGCGCACCTGGATCGGGTGCGCCCCGACGCGCCCCTGCGCCCGGCCGACTCCCGGATCGTGCGCTCGGTGGCCGACGACGACAGCAGCGCGTTGCTGGTCGAAGGCGACGGCTGGTCGCTGCGGGCGGTGCGCTGGGCGGGCGGGTCGGCCACGGTCGAGGTGACCGCGGTCAGCGACGAACTCGCCGTCGCCGTGCTGGCCGGGGCCACGGCCGACGCCGTGCAGCCGCCGGGTGCCGGCGCCACCGTGGAAATGGGCTTCTGGCACATGGATGTCCGGCGGCCGCTGCGCAGGCGCCGCCAGATCAGCGCGCCCGCCTGGGCGGAGATCCGCGGCAACTACGCCGCGCCGGTCTCGGCGAGCATGGATCGGTTGATGGCGCTCGAGGTCGCCGAGATCAGAGGCAGGCTGGTGCTGCTGCACGGCGAACCGGGCACCGGCAAGACCACCGCGTTGCGCGCGCTCGCGCGGGCGTGGTCGTCGTGGTGTCAGGTCGACTGTGTCGTCGACCCCGAGGAACTGTTCAGCAATCCCGGCTATCTCATGGAAGTGGCGGCGGGCGCCGACGGCGACGACGGCAGCCGCTGGCGCCTGCTGGTGCTCGAGGACTGCGACGAACTCATCCGCGGCGAAGCGAAAGAGGCCGCGGGACAGAAACTGTCGCGCCTGCTCAACCTCACCGACGGCATGCTCGGGCAGGGCCGCAACGTGCTGATCGCGGTCACCACCAACGAGGACCTGTCCCGCCTGCATCCCGCGGTGGTGCGCCCCGGCCGCTGCCTGGCCCAGATCGAGGTCGGTCGCCTGTCGCCCACCGAGGCCCGCGACTGGCTCACCGCGCAGGACTGTCCGCCGGGCGAGCCGATCGGTTGCGAGGGCGCGACCCTCGCGGAGCTGGTCGCCCGCCGCGACGGCGAGATCCAGATCCAGTCCGTCACCCCGGACGCGACCGAGGTCGGCATGTACCTGTGACGCTCACGCGGGCGTGTGGGCCCTGATCAGTTCGGTGAGGTGGCGGCCGACGCGATCCAGCGGCTCGGTGCTGTGCTTGGCCAGCGACATCACCACCGCGCCCTCGATCGAGGCGATGACCGTGGTCGCCAGGGATCGGGCGGTGTCGGGGGCGATGTTCTCCGCGCGCAGCCGCGTCTCCAGGGCATGTTCCCAGTTCCCGAAGGCCTCGCCCGCGGCGTCGGCCGCCGACGCGGATTCCGAGCGGCCGAGGGCGGCCGCGACGATCGGGCAGCCCGCCAGGAAATCGCTGGACTCGACGACGTGCTTCCACGCGTCGGCGAAGGAGGCGATGGTCGTCTCCGGCTTCGCGTCGGCGCCGAACGTCTCGATGAGCGTCGTCATCGCCCGCCCGGCGACCCGGGTGGCCTCGGTGATCAGCTCGGATTTGCCGCCGGGGAAGTTCAGGTAGATCGTCCGGCGGGAGAGCCCGCTGTGGTCGAGCAGTTGCGCGACTCCGGTCCCGGTCACGCCGTTGCGGCGGACCAGGTCGATCGCGCTCTGCACGAGTCCGTCGCGCGCTGCCATCGGCGTCCTTTCGGTCGGTTCGATTGAAGTATACCGATCGGTGTACTACCGTTCGGGCAAGTACACCGATCGGTGTAGCGCGCGATCCGTGGAGGAGTCGACGATGACAGCCCTGAGTGACCCGCTCGCCCTGCCGTGCGGCCAGGTGCTCGGCAACCGGCTGATGAAGGCCGCCCTGAGCGAGGGTCTCGGCACCCCGGCGGCGGGACCGGACGAACGCCTCGACCGGCTGTACCGCCGCTGGGGAACCGGCGGCTTCGGCCTGGTGGTGACCGGCAATGTCATGGTCGATCGCGACCATCTCGGCGAACCGGGCAATGTCGTCGTCGAGGACGAGCGCCATCTCGACGATCTGCGCCGCTGGTCGGCCCACGCGACCGGGGCGGGCGCCCGTATCTGGATGCAGATCAATCATCCCGGGCGCCAGGCGAATCCGCTGATGACCAAGGTCCAGCCGGTGGCGCCGTCGGCGATCGGCCTCGGCCTGCCCGGCATCCCCGCGCCGCGCGCGCTCACCGACCCCGAGATCGTCGAGATCGTGCACCGCTTCGCCACCACCGCGCGGATCGCCGAGCGGGCGGGTTTCGACGGCGTGCAGATCCACGGCGCGCACGGATACCTCGTCTCCCAGTTCCTCTCGCCGCTGGCCAATCAGCGCGAGGACCGCTGGGGCGGCGACCCCGAGCGGCGGGCGCGGTTCGTGCTCGAGGTGGTCCGCGCGATCAGGGCCGAGGTGTCCTCGACGTTCGCGGTCGCGATCAAGCTCAACTCCGCCGACTTCCAGCGCGGTGGTTTCACCGAGGACGAGTCGCGCGCGGTGGTGCGGCGCCTGGCCGACGAGCGTCTCGACCTGATCGAGATCAGCGGCGGCAGTTACGAATCGCCGGCCATGATGGGCAGGCCGGTGGCCCGGTCGGCGAGCACGGCGGCGCGCGAGGCGTACTTCCTCGAGTACGCGCGGTCGGTACGGGCGGTCGCGGGCTCGGTGCCGCTGGCCGTCACCGGCGGATTCCGGTCCCGTCCGGCCATGCTCGACGCGGTCGAGTCGGGGGAGTGCGATGTGGTCGGCCTCGGGCGTCCCACCGCCGTCGATCCCGGCGCGGCCGCGCAGATCCTGCATCAGCGCACCGAGCGCCTGCATTCGCCCAGCATCACGCTCGGCCTGCCCGCGCGGGTGGCGACGCTGCCCAATGTCAAGAGTCTCGAAGGCGCCCTCGACCTGCAGTGGCACACCGACCAGCTGCATCGTCTCGGCGCGGGCGCCGACCCTGATCCCGACCGCGCGCCGTGGCTCACGGCGGCGGCCATGCTCAAACACCATGGTGTCGACGCGTTCCGGAGCAGAAGGAGTTCTACCGTGACCCGGCCGGCGAAGGACCCGGCTCTGCGCAAGTTCGAGTTCGAACGCGCGGTGGGGCGCTATCTCGCCAACCCGACCGTCCGCGCTCTGAGCCGCATCGGCATCCGCACTTCGTTCGCGACCGAACTGGAGACGACCGGCCGCAAGTCCGGGCAGGCCAGGGTGGTCCCGGTGTCGGTGTCGTTCGACGACACCGGCGCGTGGGTGATCAGCCAGCACGGGACCAGGTCGGGCTGGGCAGCCAATATCGGGGCCGAGCCGAAAGTTCGCGTCCGCCAGGGTGATCGGTGGCGGACCGGGGTCGCGGAATTGCGTCCGGCCGACGACGTCGTCGCGCGGGCGCGTAGCTTCGCGCCCAACCCGGTCTTCGCCGGGCTGACGGCGGCGACCTTCCGCGCGTTGCAGAGCACGCCGATCTCGGTCCGGATCACCTTCACCGACTGACGACCTCGGCCCGCGCGGCACAGGCCAGAGTGAGCACGAGCGGCACGGCCAGCGCCGCGGTGAGCGGGACGAGGGCGGTCAGCCAGCCGATCATGGCCGGCCCGGCCAGCAGCCCGAGATAGCCGATGGTGAACACCCGGGACATGTCGGTCGCGGCGGTCGTGCCACCCAGATTGCCCGCCGCGGTGAAGATCTGGGGCACTCCACCGGCCAGCCCCAGGCCGCACATCGCCCAGCCCGCCAAGGTCAGCGGCAACCACGGCGACGCGATGACCACCGCGAAACCGGCCGCGGCCAGCAGGCTGCCGTAGCGCACGATGGCGACCGGACCGATCGCGCCGCTGACCCGGTCGGCCAGGAACCGGCCCAGCGTCATGGTCGCGGAGAAGGCGCCGAACGCCAGGGCGGCATCGGATTCGGAGACGCCCAGGTGTTCGCGCGCCTGGAGCGCGCTCCAATCGCCCGCGACGCCTTCGGCGAGCAGCAGGACGAAGGCGATGACACCGAGGGAGAGCACTTTTCGGGTGCGCACTCGGGCGCGCTGTTCTGTCGTCGGCCCGGTGGACGGGTCCGACGCCGCGATCGTCGATCGGGTGGCATCGGTGGCGCCCGGTTCGGCGCCCACCGGCGGGGCGAGTTCCGGGCGCCCGTCGCGGGTCATCGCCTCGGCCGGGTACGCGCGGTCGGGCTCACCCGCGTCCGCCTCGGGCGTCCGACCGGGGTCGTCGTAGTGCTCCGGTCGTGAATCGGCGTCGGACCGGTGGTGCGGAATCAGGTGTGGCACGAGCATGGCGGTGACAGCCAGTCCAGCGATCCCCGCGAGGGTCAGCGTCAACTGCGGTGACCAGCCGAGGCGCTGGGTGGCGGCGCCGACCAGCGCGCCCGCGAACCCGCCGCCGGAGAACATGGCGTGGAACGCCGACATGATCGGCCGGTGATAGGCCCGCTCGACGTGCACCGCCTGGGTGTTCATCGAGACATCGAGCGCGCCGTTGCCGAGTCCGAAACAGGCCAGCGCGATCGCCAGCGTCACCGGGCCCGTGGCCAGCGCGGGACCGAGCACCGTCACCGAGACGGTGGTCGCGGCCACCGCGACGAGTGTGCGGCTGCCGAATCGGTCGGCGGCCGGGCCCGCGAGCCGCATCCCCACGATCGCGGCCCCGGCCAGCAGCAGGACGAACATCCCGAGCAACGAGGCCGACACCCCGGTCCGATCGGTGATCGCCGGAATGTGCACCACCCACATGGCCAGCAGGAACCCGTTCAGTGTGAACACGGAGAACACGGCGGCCCTGGCGAACCGGAGCTCGCGGTCGATCGTCGCTGGAGTCACCGATTCGACGGTACCCGCGCCCGCTGCCGGACGCGGGCAGACCGAGCCGACCACGCGCTGCCGGTCCGGGCGCGCAGCCCGTGGGCAGCCGGCTCACTCCTGGGGCGTCCAGATTCCAGTGGCCGCGGTCTCCTTGGCGTATTCGCTGAAATCCCGCGGCGCGCGGCCGAGCGCGCGCTCGACGCCGTCGGCGGTGGCGGAGTTGCGGCCGTCGAGGATGGTGCCGAACAGGTAGTCGAGCAGGCTGATCACATCGTCGGGGACCTGGTATTCGGCCAGTGTCGCAACGAATTCCGGGCGCGAGGCTGGGATGAACGCGATCTCGCGGCCGCTGGCCGCGGCGATCTCGCCCACGGCCTCGGCGAAGGTCAGGGCCCGCGCCCCGGTGATCTCGTAGATCTCGCCCGCGTGCCGGGCATCGGTGAGCGCGGCCACGGCGACCTCGGCGATGTCGTCGGCGTGCGCGAACGGTTCGGGCACATCGCCGTTGGGCAGGGCGACCGCGCCGGCGAGCACGTCGGGCAGGAAGGCGCCCTCGCTGAAGTTCTCCGCGAAGAAGGCGGAGCGGACCACGGTCCAGGCCAGGCCCGAATTCTCCACGATCACTTCGCATTCGCGCGCTTCGGGCTCGCCGCGACCGGACAACAGGACCACCGAGGTCACCCCGGCCGCCTTCGCGGCGGCGGTGAACGCGTGGATGACATCCGGTGCGCCGGGGACGGCGAGATCGGGCTGGTAGGACAGGTAGACCGAGTCGACCCCGGCCAGGGCCGGGCCCCAGGTGGCCCGGTCGGTCCAGTCGAACGGGATCGGGGCGGTACGCGAGCCGAGCCGGACCGGGTGGCCCGCGGCCGCCAGGCGCGCCGCGACACGGCTGCCGGTCTTGCCGGTGCCGCCGGTGACGAGGAAAAGCTGCTGGTGAGAAGCGGTGTTTGTCATGAGATAAGTACATCGGTCCTGGGCCGCGGGCAACATCGTCGTACCGCTCGCGAACATGCGCGGTCGTCTACTGTGGACGACGTGGATGCGTTGGCCGGACTGCTCGAAGGGCCGCGTGCTCGCGGTGCGTTCCTGATGTGCTCGCTGCTGAACCCGCCGTGGTCACTGCGGATCCAGGACGGCGCGCCGTTGACGGTGCTCGCGATGATCCGGGGAAACGCCTGGGTCGGTACCGATTCCCAGCCGCCGCGGCAGCTCCGCGCCGGTGATGTCGCGATCTTCCGTGGGCCGCACCCGTATACGGTGGCCGACGATCCGGCGACCGAACCGCAGATCATCATCCAGCCGGGTCAGGTCACCACCACAGCCGATGGTGAGATCCTGTGCGAGACACTGAGTCTCGGGGTACGACAGTGGGGCACCGACGCCGACGGCGAGACGCTGATGGTGACCGGCACCTACGAATCGGCGGGTGCGGTGAGCAGGCGGCTGCTGCGGGCGCTGCCGCAGGTCGCGGTGCTGCCGCGTGGTGATCTCGACACCCGGCTGCTCGATCTGCTCGTCGACGAGGCCACCAAGGACCTGCCTGCCCAGACCGCCGTGCTGGACCGCCTGCTCGACCTGCTGCTCATCGCCGCCCTGCGCGCGTGGTTCGCCCGCGACGACGCCCCCGCCTGGTATCACGCCTACAGCGATCCGCTGGTCGGCAAGGCCCTGCGCCTGCTCCAGCACAACCCGGCCCACCCGTGGACGGTGGTCGCGCTGGCCGAGGCGGTCGGGATGTCGCGGGCCGCGCTGGCCCGGCGGTTCACCGAGTTGGTCGGCGAGCCACCGATGACGTTCCTGACCGAATGGCGGCTGTCACTGGCCGCCGATCTGCTGGCCGAGTCCGACTCGACGGTGGAAGCCATCGCCCACCAGGTCGGCTACGGCAGCGCCTTCGCGCTCAGCACCGCGTTCAAGCGGCACTTCGGGGTGAGTCCGCGCGACCACCGGCAGGGAAACACGGCCGCGCTGTCGTCGTCCGCATGAGCGGTCGGTTCCCGGCGGCGATCGCGGAACGTGGCCACGCCGGGCCGCAGGCCCATGCTGCATGATGACAGCGTGAGCTATCCCGTCCTGTGGCCGATGCCGACTCGCTGGGCCGACAACGACCAGTACGGCCACGTGAACAACGTGACCTACTACTCCTACTTCGACACCGCGGTGAACGCCTGGCTGATGCGCGCCACCGGCACGGATATCACCGCGCTGCCCGCGCTCGGCGTCGTCGCCCAGACCTCGTGCCGGTTCCACGGTTCGGTGAGCTTCCCCGACCAGTTGCAGGTCGGCCTGCGCATCGCCCGCCTCGGCACCTCGAGCATCACCTACGACCTGGCGATCTTCAAGGAGACCGAGGCGGGACTCGAACTGGCCGCGACGGGCGATTTCGTGCACGTCTATGTCGACGCCGACACCCGCAAACCGGTGGCGATCCCGGAGGTCGTCCGGACCGCCGCGGCCGAACTCGTCACCGAGTAGCCGAACTCAGGAGGCGATGACGCCGACCTCCGGCCATTCGCTCGCACGGCGGGCGCGCAGGATGATCTGGCCCGCCGGGCTGTAGCCGGGCGGGCCGGGTAGCGCCGAGAAGGTGGTCTTATCGATCACCAGCGCGGAATCGAGCTGGTCACGGCTGGGGCCGAAATGGTATTCGACCTCGGTGGTTTCGTCGCGAACCTTCTTGAAATACACCAGTGTTGCCATCGCCGGATCTCCGCGTAGACCTGCGCCGGTCAGCGGATCGTGACCGGCGGCTACCGACCATCGTGGCAGGGATCGAGCGATCGCGCGGCTACCTCGGGCGAATTGTTCCGAGCGAGTTGCGCGCTCACCCGCGCAGCATCGTCTGGAATCGGCGCATGCCGGAAATCCACCGGTCGTAGTCGGAGCCCTTGTTGCGGTACATCTGCAGGACCTCCTGGTGCGGCAGGATCAGGAAGTGCTCGGCGGCCATCGCCTCGATCACCGTCTCGGCGACCTCCTCGGTCGAGAGCACCGCGCCCGCCGTCGTCACGGCCTTGATCGCCAGCGCGGCCGCCTCCGGTGCGTCGGGGATCAGGTCGCCGCTGAGCAGCCGGGTATCGACGCCCATCGGGCACAGGCAGCTCACCCGGACGCCCTGGTCGCCGTAGGTGACCGAGAGCCATTCGGCGAAGCCGACCGCCGCGTGCTTGGTCACCGAATAGGGCGCCGAGCCGATCTGGGTGAGCAGCCCGGCCGCCGACGCGGTCGAGACGAAGTACCCGCCGCCGCGCTCGACCCAGCCGGGTACGAGCAGCCGCGCGGCGCGCACATGCGCCATCACGTTCACCTCGAGTGCCGCCGACCACTGGTCCTCGGTGCTCTCCAGACCGGGTCCGCCGCCGATGCCCGCGTTCGCGAAGAACAGATCGACCGGACCGAACGAGCCTTCCGCCGCCGCGATGAGCTCGGCGATCACCTGCTCGTCGGCCACGTCACCGCCGACCGCGACGGCGTTCTCGCCCAGCTCATTTGCTACTTTCGCCGCGGTGTCCGCGTCGATGTCGGCGACGACGACCCGCGCGCCGCCCGCGACGAGCCGATGCGCGAGCGCGGCGCCGATGCCGCCGCCCGCGCCCGTGACGATGCCGACCTTGCCTGCAATCTCCATGACCGCACCCTAACGGCGGCCGTCACCGCTCGGCGGGGAATTCCGCCACCACGGTGTACAGCGCGGGGTGCGCGGTGGCATAACTCGGCGCGGCCGAGAGCCGCCGCTGGAATTCGGGGTTCGCGCCCGCGGCGCGCCAGGCCTGCTCCCCGTCCCAATGCGCGATATCTACCAGTGGGAAGCGGACGCCGGGGTCGATGGCTCGGTGCAGGCGATGGTCCCGGAAACCGGGCGCGCGCGACATCAGGCCGGCGCGAGTGTGCCAGTGCCCGATGAACTCGTCGATCCGCGCCACGAGCAGATCGAAGGCGTTGACGAAGACGATGCCCGCACCGGTCGCCGGCGCCTCGGCGGTGTACTGGGCGGCCACGCCGTAGCTGCCGGTCGCCGCCTCGACCGGCGCCGTGAACAGGGGCGTGGTGCTGTCGACGTCGACGACGCCGACCGAGATCAGCTGATGCGCGGTGCCGCGCTCGATCGCCCGGAGCAGGACGGCGGTAGCCACGCCCGGCACGAGATCGGGCCGCCACGCGGGCCGCAGGGCGTCGACTCGCGCGGCCGAGGTCTCGACGATGCTGATCTCGATCATGGTGCCCACCTGAGGAATTCGGCCCGTTTCCGACGCGGTGCCGCTGCGTCGAGGATAGGCCGAGTCGCCGCGTCGTGCCCGCCGTCAGGTGGTGACCGCCGCCGCGGGCTGCGGTGCCTGCGCCACCGGTTCGGCCGGGGCGATCGCGGCGCGGGCCATGGTGCCGAGGCGGGTGTGGTTGAAGACCAGGTTCAGCAGGAACGCGGCGCCGGCGCCCAGCGTGACGCCGCTGTCGAGCAGGATCTGCGCCGAGGTCGGGAACTTGGTGAACATGCCGCTGGTCAGCTCGGGCAGCAGGCCGATGCCGATCGCGGTCGCGGCGATGGTGGCGTTGACCCGGTCGAGCAGGTCGGCCTGGCGCAGCGTGTTGACGCCGACCACCGCGACCGTCGCGAACAGCACCAGCCCGACCCCGCCGACCACCGGCTTCGGGATCGCCGCGACGACCTCGCCGATCCGTGGCACCAGCCCCAGGACCACCAGGATCGCGCCGCTCACCGCGGTCACGTACCGGCTGTAGATCCGCGTCGCCGCGACCGCGCCGACGTTCTGGTTGAAGATCGTGTCGACGAACGCGGTGAAGACCCCGCCCAGCACGCCCGAGAGGCCGTCACCGACCAGGCCGCGGGCCAGATCGCCCTTGCCGACGGGCTTGCCGGTGATCTCGCTGATCGCGAGCATGCTCGCGGTCGACTCGGCGAACACCACGGCCATCACGATGCTCATCGCCACCACCGCGGTCACCGGGAACTGCGGTGCGCCGAAGTGGAAGGGCTGCGGGATCCCGACCCAGTCGGCGGTGCCGATGCCCGCGGTGCTCACCAGGCCCATCGGCAGCGCGATCGCGATCCCGGCGACCAGCGCGATGAGCACGCCCAGTTGCGACCACACCCCGCGGCCGAGGCAGACGAACCCGACCGCGATCAGCACCACGACCGCGGCCAGCCCGATGTTCGACGGCGCGGCGAAGCTCGGCGACTTCGGGTCGGTGCCGATGATCAGGCCCCCGGCGACCCCGATCAGCGACACCCCGACCACCGTCAGCACGGTTCCGGTGACCAGCGGTGGGAACAAGCGCACGACCCGGGCGAACGGCCAGGCCAGCGCGATGCCGACGACACCGCCGATCAGCATCGACCCGTAGACGGCGTCCAGGCCGTACTCCTTGGCGATCAGGATCATCGGATTCAAGCCGACGAAGGTCGCGCCACACACGATCGGCAGGCGCGCGCCCGCCAGCTTGCCAACGCCGAGGCTCTGCACCAGCGTGATGATCCCGGCGACCAGCAGATCGGCGCTGATCAGCAGTCCGATGGTCGACCGGTCGAGCCCAGCGGCCGCGCCGAACACCAGCGGCACGGTGATACATCCGGTGTACATGATCAAGACGTGCTGGATGCCGAACACCAGCTGCCGCGCGAACGGCAGCCGGGTGTCGACGGGATGTAACTCATTCATGCACCTGTTTGTAGCCCGCCATTTTTACCGCCGATGCGCGTCGTGTTTCGGCGGTGTGACGGGTCGGGTATATCGCTCAGACGCGGCTGAGCAGCGTCAACGGGTCCTCGAGGAAGCCCGCGGTGGTCGCGAGGAAGCGGGCGCCGAGCTCGCCGTCGACCATCCGGTGATCGAAGCTCAGACCCAGCGTGGTCACCCAGCGCACGGCCAGTTCGTCGCGGAACACCCACGGCCGCTTGCGGATCGATCCGAGGCACAGGATCGCGGCCTCGCCCGGATTCACCAGCGGCACCCCGGTGTCCACGCCGAACACCCCGACATTGGTGATGGTGAAGGTGCCGCCGCGCAGATCGGCGGGCGTGGCGTTGCCCGATCGGGCCGTCTCGGCCGACCAGCTGATCTCCCGGCACAGTTCACGCAGGCTCAGCGACTGCGCCTCCTTGAGATTCGGCACCAGCAGCCCGCGCTCGGCGGCCACCGCGATCCCCAGGTTCACGTAGTGCTTGGTGACGATCTCCTGGTTCTGCTCGTCCCAGGCGGCATTGATTCCCGGATACTCCGCGATCGCCGCCAGTGCGGCCTTGGCCACCAGGGCCAGCGGAGTGAGGGTGAGTCCCTCGAACGATGTCGTCGTGCGCAGGTGATCGAGCAGTTCCATCGTGGCGGTGCAGTCGACGGTGACGAAGGTGCTGGCCTGCGGGATCGTGCGGGAGCTGGCCTGCATCGCCGCGGCGGTGCGCTTGCGGATGCCGGTGACGGGGGTGCGGTGCTCGCGGGCGGTCGGCTCGATCAGCCCGCCGTCGGCGTCGCCGGAGTGCCCGTCGACCGGCGCGGGCGCGGTCTCACCCGCGCGCGCCGGTGTCCTCGGTGCCGTCACCGGGACGGCCGAGCGCACGTCCTCCACGGTGACCGCGCCCTCCGGCCCCGAGCCTGCGACGAACCACAGATCGATGCCGAGTTCCTTGGCCAGCTTGCGCGCCGCGGGCGTGGCCGCCGCGCGATGAGTGCTCGGCGTGCTCGACGCCATCGCGGCCGCCGGGGTGGATCTGCGCCTGCGCGATGTGGATTCGGCCTCCGGGCCGTAGCCGACCAGCACGTCGTTGCGGGTGACGTGGTCGGCGGTCGGCGGCGCGGTGACCTCGAGATCGTTGCGCACCCGGATCAGCGGCGCACCGACCGGAACGGTGTCGCCCGGCTGGGCCAGCAGCTCCACGACCACCCCGGAGAACGGCGACGGCAGCGCGACGACGGCCTTGGCGGTCTCGACCTCCGCGATGGTCTGGTTCAGTTCCACCGTGTCGCCGACCGCGACGGCCCAGGACACCAGGTCACCGTCGGCGAGGCCCTCGCCCAGATCGGGTAGGCGGAATTCGAGAACATGACCGTCGTCGGCGGCTTGTTCCGGCACTGCGGCACCTTTCATCACGCGGCTAGACAGCGATCGACCGCCGCCAGAATGCGGTCGGGGTCGGGCAGGTGGTGCTTTTCGAGCTTAGCCGGGGGGTAGGGGATGTCGTAGCCACCGACGCGCAGCACCGGCGCCTCGAGGTGATAGAAGCAGCGTTCGGTGATCCTGGCCGCGATCTCGGCGCCGAGCCCGGCGAAGACCGGCGCCTCGTGCACGACGATCAACCGGCCGGTCTTGTCGACCGATTCGGCGATCGTGTCGACGTCGATCGGCGAGAGACTGCGCAGATCGATCACCTCCAGCGAATGTCCTTCCTCGGCCGCGATCTTCGCCGCAGTGAGCGCGGTGGCGACGGTGCCGCCGTAGGCGACCACGGTCGCGTCCGCGCCGCGGGTGCACACCCTGGCCTTGTGCAGCGGCAGATCCGGTTCGCCGTCGAAATCTACGTCGGATTTGTCCCAATAGCGACGTTTCGGTTCGAAGAACACCACCGGATCGTCCAGCGCGATGGCCTGGCGGATCATCGAATACGCGTCCGCGGGGGTGCTCGGCGAGACGACCCGCAGGCCCGCGGTATGCGCGAAATACACCTCCGGCGACTCCGAATGGTGCTCGACCGCACCGATGCCGCCACCGAACGGAATGCGAATCGTCAACGGCGCCTTCACCTTGCCGCCGGTGCGGTAGTGGATCTTGGCGACCTGGGAGACGATCTGGTCGAAGGCGGGATAGACGAAACCGTCGAACTGGATCTCCACCACCGGGCGGTAGCCGCGCAAGGCCATTCCGAAAGCCGTGCCGACGATGCCGGATTCGGCCAGCGGAGTGTCGATCACGCGGTTGTCGCCGAAGTCCTTCTGCAAGGTGTCGGTCACCCGGAACACGCCACCGAGCCTGCCGATGTCCTCGCCGAGCAGGACCACCTTGGCGTCGTCTTCCATGGCGCGGCGCAGGCCGGTGTTGAGGGCGGCGGCGAAGGTGGTGATCATGACTGGGCTCCTTCGGCGAGGTAGGCCGAGAGCTGCTGTGCCTCTTCGGTGATCAGGGGGTGCTCGGTCGCGTAGACGTGGTCGAACATGCGCTCGGGGTCGGGATCGGGCATCTCCAGCGTCGCGGTGCGCACACGGCGGGCGACGTCGTCGGCGGTGGCGGCCACCTGGCGGGCGAACTCCGGGTCGAGGTGGCCCTCGCGGTCGAGCAGCAGGCGGATGCGCTCGATCGGGTCGCGGTGTTCCCAGTACTCGGTGTCGGCGGCGGTGCGGTAGCGCGACGGGTCGTCGGCGGTGGTGTGCGGGCCCATCCGGTAGGTCATCGCCTCGATGAAGGTGGGGCCGCCGCCGGTGCGGGCCCGCTCCACCGCCTGGCGGGTGACGGCGAGGACCGCCAGCACATCGTTGCCGTCGACCTGCACGCCCGGGATGCCGTAGCCGTCGGCCCGGCGCACCAGCGGCACGTGGCTCTGCACCGTCACCGGTTCGCTGATCGCCCACTGGTTGTTCTGGCAGAAGAAGACCACCGGCGCGCTCCAGGTCGCGGCGAAGCCGAGCGCTTCGGCGATGTCGCCCTGGCTGGTCGCGCCGTCACCGAAGTAGGCGATGGTGGCGATGTCGGCGCCGTCGAGGTGGGCGGCGTAGGCGTAGCCGGTGGCGTGCAGCCCCTGGGAGCCGACGACGATGTTGGCGTTGGTCATGTTGACCGTGTCCGGGTCCCAGCAGTGATGGGCGACGCCGCGCCACAGGGTGGTCAGCTGTTCGGGCGCGACACCGCGGACGTAGGCCACCGCGGTCTCGCGGTAGGAGCAGAACACGTAGTCGTCGGGGTGCAGGGCATGCGCCGAGCCCACCTGGGCGGCCTCCTGGCCGAGCAGCGGGGGCCACAGGCCGAGCTGTCCCTGGCGTTGCAGGGCGGTAGCCTCGACGTCGATCCGGCGGGTCACGACCAGGTCCTCGTAGAGCTGCCGCAACCGTCCGGCATCGATGTCGGCGACCAGCGCGGCGTGTTCGCGATCGAACACGCGCCTGCCGTCCGGCTGAACCAACTGGACCGGGTAGGTCTGCTTCTCCGACATCGAGATCGCCTCCTCACCACCGCGCCTTGTGGGCCGATGCAAGTACGACAATCGCTGAGTGCGATGTGTATCACTCAGCATCCACGATAAAGCCGACTGCGCAAGCGACCGACACGGCAATGAGCAGAATGCATGGTCTGGACCCGTCGCGCGCTGTCATACTGCGTCGTATGACAAGTCGCGAACCCGACGCCGTGACACTGGACGCCACCGACGCGCGGCTGCTGCGCGAGCTGATCGCCAATCCCCGGGCCACCGGCGTCGAGCTGGCCGCCCGCCTCGGCTTGTCCCGCAATACCGTCCAGGCCCGGCTGGCCCGCTGGGACAACGGCGGCGTGCTGGGCAGCTTCGAGCGACGCGTCGAGCCCCGCGCTCTCGGCTACCCGCTGGCGGCCTTCGTCGCGGTGGTCGTCGACCAGCATCAACTCGACTCCGTCGTCGACGAACTCGCCGACGTCCCCGAGGTCACCGAGGTCTGCGGCATGACCGGCTCCACCGACCTCACCGTCCGTATCGTCGCCCGCGACGCCGACGACCTCTACCGCATCGCCGGCCGGATCCTCAAGATCCCCGGCGTGGAACGCACCAACATGGCCCTGGTGATGCGCGAACTCGTCGGCCCCCGCACCGCCCCCCTCCTCGACCGCCTCGCCGGGCCGAACTGAGAGCCGTCGGCGGTGCGCCGCCCTGTGCCGATCGTGTTGCCCAGCGCGGTGTCGGCCCTACGTGCCGGACGGCAGGAAGCGGCGGACGAGGAGACCGGCCAGGAGGGCCCAGAAGGCTCCGCCGATGCCGAAGAAAGTGGTGCCGGAGGCGGCTACCAGGAAGGTGACCAGGCCGGACATGCGGTGGTCGGGGTCGGTGAGGGCGCCGGTGAGGGCGGCGGCGAGGGTAGCGAGCAGCGCCAGGCCCGCCACGGTTTCCAGGGTGCCTGCCGGGGCGGCGGCGATCAGGGTGACCAGGGCGGCCGAGGCGAGGCCGAGGATCAGGTAGGCGGCGCCCGCGGTGGCGGCGGCGATCCAGCGGCGTTTCGGGTCGGGGCTCGCGGCGGGGGCGGCGGACAGCGCGGCGCTGATGGCGGCGAGGTTGATCGCGTGGCCGCCCGCGGCGGCGCCGGCGATGGTGCCGATGCCCGTGACGAGCATCGACGCGCGCCAGGGCACCTGGTAGTCGAACGAGCGCATCACCGCGACGCCGGGAATGTTCTGCGAGGCCATCGTGACGATGTAGAGCGGCACCGCGATGCCGACGATCGCCTGCCAATGCCAGTGCGGCGCCGTCCATTCCACGGTCGGGACCATCGCGGCGAGATCGAGGTGCCGGTCGCGGACCGCGATGTCGACGCCGGTGCCGATCGCCGCGGTGGCGAAGGCCACCAGCACCGCCCACTTCGGCGCGTACCGCTGCAGCACCAGCCACACCAGGATGACCGGCACGACCACGGCGGGGGAGGTGTGCAGCGCCTTGACCGGCGCCAAGCACAGCGGGACGAGTACTCCGGCGAGCATCGCCTGCGCGATCGGCACCGGGATCGCCGCCACCAGCGACCCGAGCCGCTGCCACAGCCCGGTGATGACGATGAGCACGCCGGTCACCGCGAACGCCGCGACCGCGCCGGGCCAGCCGCCGGCCACCAGCCCGGTGCTCGCCAGCAGCGCCGCGCCCGGCGTCGACCAGGCCAGCGTGATCGGGATCCGGTACCGGAAACTGAGCAGCAGAATGCCGATGCCCTGCGTGAAGCACAGGATCATCAGCCCGGATGCCGCCTGCGCCGGGCTCGCGCCCACCGCCCGCAAACCGCTGAGCACCACCGCGAACGAACTGGTGAACCCGACCAGTGCGGTGATCGCGCCCGCGCCGAGCGGTTGCGCGATTCCGGCCCGAGGTTCGGTGACCTCATCGGGCGTGGTGGTGACCTGCGACATTGTCCCGATATTGCCGGTCGGTGCTGCCGCTGTCGCCTGCCAGTACCGGGAAAGTGGCCTGATCTGCGGTCGGCGCCGGGCAGTCCAGTTCGTGCCGGCAGGCGGTCGAGGATGGACCATGTCGGCGCGTCGCCGCAGTCGGTTCACCCGGCCGGTGGCCGGATTCGTCGGTCGAGCCGAGGTCGCGGCCATGTTCGGCACCGGTGAACCGCCCGCTCTGCGTAGGGTGGCGACGGGGGATTCGCAGGTACGACCGTGGTGAGGAGTGGCAGTGGGCGCGGTATTGATCTCCCCGGAGGAGCTCCGGGAAGAGCTGGCGGACAACAACATCCACCTGCTCGATGTGCGGTGGGCGCTCGGTGATCCGAACGGCCCGCAGCATTATCTCGACGGGCACATCCCGGGCGCGGTCTTCGTCGACCTGGAGACCGAACTCGCCGCCGCGCCCTCGCCCGCGCGCGGCCGTCACCCGCTCCCCGATCCGGGCACCTTCGAAAAGTGCGCGCGCAGTTGGGGACTGGGCGACGGTGAACCGGTGGTGGTCTACGACGCGACCGGCGGCATGGCCGCGGCCAGGGCCTGGTGGCTGCTGCGCTGGGCCGGGGTCGCCGACGTCCGCATCCTCGACGGCGGCCTGCCCGCCTGGACCGCCGCCGACGGCGAGCTCGCCACCGGCGCCGAGCCGGACCCGGCCACCGGTGACCTGGTGGTCCGTCCCGGTGCTCTGCCGGTGATCGACGCCGACGCCGCGGCGGGCTGGTCCGGCGTGCTCCTCGATGCCCGCGCGGGCGAACGCTATCGCGGTGAGGTGGAGCCGGTCGATCCGCAGGCCGGGCACATCCCCGGCGCGGTGAGCGCCCCGACCGCCGACAACCTCGACGACACCGGACGTTTCCACCCCGCCGACACCCTGCGCGCCCGCTTCGCCGCGTTCGGGGACGGCCCGGTCGCCGTGTACTGCGGCTCCGGCGTCACCGCCGCGCACCAGATCGCGGCCCTCGCCGTGGCGGGCATCCCGGCCGCGCTGTATCCGGGCTCCTGGTCGCAATGGTCCAACGACCCGAAGCGCCCGGTCGCGACGGGAGCCTAGGCCAGGCCGGAAGGTCGAGCGGGCGCCTCGCGCGCCGCGCTCGCGGACCCGCGCTCGCCGGCGCACCGGTGGACGGCTGATCGCGGCAGTCGCCGTCACCGGGGCTCAGGGGCAGCCGCGGGCGATGTCGTGGAGGGCGGCGTTGTCGGCGGCGGTGATCGGGAGGTCGTAGTCGACGGCGACCGTGAGGTACTTCGCGGCGTAGAAGCAGTGGTTGGCGCGGGCCGGGGGGAGCCAGTCGGCCGGGGTGTCGTCGCCCTTGGACTGGTTGGTGGTGGCCCCGGTGGCCAGCAGGTTCACCGACAGGTCGTTGGCGAAGCGCAGGCGCTGGGCGGGCGGCCAGCCGGCCGCGCCCATGTCCCAGGCGGCGGCCAGCGGGTAGACATGGTCGATCTGCACCCGGCCGCCGTCGGACTTGCGGAAGGTGATGTCGGCGCCGGTGTAGGGGTCGGTGAGCACGCCCTCGACGACGACGCAGCGGCCGCGCAGCACCACCTCGCGCAGCTGTCCGGCGAGGACGTTGTTGCGCGTATCGCAGCCGTCGTGGCCGCCCGGTGCGTCGGTGTCGTCGGACCAGGCGGTGCCGAACACGCACGCCTGGCCCGCCTTGCAGCCGCGTTCGTAGCCGCCGGGACGGGGGCGGGCCGCGATCACCCGCACCCGCTCGAGCAGCGCGGTCACCTCGGCACGCGTCGGACTCCCGGGTGCCGGGGTGACCGGTTCATCCGGGGTGAGAACGCCACAGCCCGCGACCGCGAGCACCATCACCAGCAGCCGCGCCCATGTCCACATACCTGCAGGTTGTAGCCGGAGGCACCGACAACAACCCGCGCGGGCTCACAACCAGGCGCGGGCGAGGATGTCGTCGGCGGCTACTTCGCTGGAGTTCGGCGGGAATCGCGTCGCCGCGATCGAGGACACGTGTGTGCCGTCGTGGCCGACCAGCCAGGATCCGCCACGGTCCTCGCATTCGGCGATCTTGGCGAACACGGTCAACAGGAAGGTGATCGACTCGCGCGGATCGGCCGTGTGGGCCAGACGCTGGGATTCGCCAGGTCTGGACAGGTCGAGCCACACCCCGGATTGGCCGTCCAGGCGCATGCCGACGATCTTTCCGGTGTCGATGAAAGTGAATTTGCGCCGTTCCCACGGGGTTGTCGGGGTATAGCTCTGCTCGAGAACCTGGAGCAGAATCGTCATCACTGCCCTCCGCACGCATACAAGGGGTTCATCGGCCGAGCCGGAGCGAGCCCGGTTCGCCTGGGTCGTTATGTAGTTGTCGCCGGTGGATGGTCCGGCCCGTGACCAGGGGATATCCAAGTATGTTCCGGGATCGGCGAGAAATCCAGGGGGAGGAGCCGCCGCGCCGGTTGTCGGTGCCGACTGCTTGGATGGAACCCATGCTGCACGGTCTGTGGTCCCCCGGGTCGGGCCTGCTGCTGTGGCACGACGGGGCGCCGGTGGCCGTCGGCTCGGTGCTGGGCGACATCCTCGAACGCGCCAGGTTCCGGCATCGCGCCGAGGTGCTCGTCGTCGATGCCGCGGGACGGCCCGATACCGCCGAGGTGCGCGCCCACGCGCTCGCGCCGCCCACGGCGGCCGTCGTGCTGCGCAGCAGACTCGGGCGCGAGCACATCGCCGGCGATCTGCGGTTCCTCGGGCATGTCGCCCGTGGCGTCGAACGATGGGTGCGGGCGGGCCGGGTGGTGCCGCAGGTCGAGCGGGCCGACGGCCAGTGGTGGGTGCGCTGGCGGCTGGTCGGCGGGCAGCGGCAGCGGGCGTGGCTGGCCGAGCTGGCCGCCGCGATGCCCGCCGCGCTGCGCGTGGCCGGGTC
>NZ_LPNR01000119.1:0-8832 GCF_019266065.1 Nocardia sp. MH4
GTCGGCATGGGCACCATCGACCGCAAGCTGACGATGATCATCTGGCCCGCGGTGAAGTACTTCCCCGAGCTGTTCTTCACCATGATCCTCGGCGGCGAGGAGCCGATCGATCACCTGCAGAAGTCGCTGCTGCGCGCCGGGGTCGACCTGCATCCGATGGTGCAGCGGGTGATGCAGATCCACGTCGCCGAAGAGGCGCGCCACATCTCGTTCGCGCACGAGTACCTGCGCCGCAATGTGCCGGGGATGAACCCGATCACCAAAACCGCGCTGTCGGTGCTGTTCCCGATCGCGATGCGGATCATGCTGGACATGATCATGACGCCGCCGAAGGAGTTCGTCGACAAGTTCGACATCCCCGCCGAGGTCATGCGCGAGGCGTACTGGGGCGGCGAGGAATCGCAGGTCACGATGCGCAACATCTTCGGCGATGTGCGCGCGCTGGCCACCAACAGTGGACTCATGAACCCGGTCGCCAAGCTCGCCTGGCGCCTGCTCGGCATCGACGGCCCGGTCACCAGGTACCGCAGCGAGCCCGCACGCAAGGTCGCTTGAGCGAGATCGGCCCGCCGCGTACCGGCGGGCCGACGGCGTCCCCGCCGTCGGACGTCACCACTGTACACAGCGATGTACAGTGGGATATGGCCGATTACGAAACTGTGCCGTTGACCGAATTGCGGGGGCAGCTCGGTAGTGTTTTCGACGGGGTGTCCGCCAGCGGACGTCCGGTGATCGTGACGCGGGAGGGGAAAGAATTGGTCGCGGTGGTTCCTGCCGAAGTGTTGCGCCACGGGGCCCTGCCCCCCGCGTACTTCAACGACGACCTGCGCGAGCAGATCCTGGGCGGCCTCGACGACCGCATCCAGCAGCACTCCGCCGCCGACATCGCCGACGCGCAGGCCAAACTCGACGTACTCATGAGCGCACTGGACGGCACCGGCGCGGGCCTGCGGTGAGCGTCGCCGACCACACCGCCCTCACCTCGCTCGCCCTGTCCCCGCTGTTCGGGCAGGTCATCATGCGCCAGTTCACCCAGCAGCGCCGGATCATGGTGGTCCCGGCGGTGAGCCTGATGGCCGCCATGCGCGCCGTCGACAACATCGACGAACTCGGTCGCCTGCTCGACAATCGGGTCGCCGTGCGCTGGGCCGAACTGGACGCGGCCACCGCGATCCGCATCGGCACCACCGTCCCGATGGCCGACGACCACACCGAATGGCCGCTGGTCGCGCCCGTCGTCTTCACCGCGCAGAACCTCGATATGCCGGTGCTGACCGCCAAACCGGAGCTGTATCGCGGCTACAAGGTGCAGGTCGCCCCGATGCCGTGAGGCCGGGCCAGTGACCGCGGCCACAGTGCGCGTCGGTTACGGTGCACGAGCGAACGATCCACCAGGGAAAGCAGTACCAGGAACACTCGAGGAGAGCTGGTTATGCATCAACTGAGTTTCATGCGTCGCTTCACCACCGCGGTCGCCGCCACTTCGGCCGCCGTCGCCGTCGTCTTCGCCGCCCCCGCCTCCGCCGACCCCGCCCCGCAGGCCACGGTCGACGTGGCCGCGGCCGTCGCGCAGCTGCGCACCACGGTCGCGGGCAACCCGGGCGCGCTCGCCGCCCTGGACAAGCTGGTCGACAAGGGCACCGTCGACGTCGCGCTGCCGGCGCAGCCCTTCCAGATCCCCGCGACCTCCGACATCGGCCAGAACGGCGGCGGTCCCGGCGTCTACGGCTCCGGTATCGCCCTCGACATCGACGGCTTCCGGATGGGCTTCTTCGGCGGGCCCGGCACCATCTCCCCCAATCAGGGTGGCGCGAAGCTCGAGGTCATGTGGCTGAACCTGTCCAACGGCCAGAGCGGCACCGCGGTGCTGACCGAGCACCAGGACGTGCCGGTCGACACCACGATCCGCACCGCTCCGCTGAACACCGGCGGCGGGCTCGTCGTGGCCGCGGTGTACGGCAACCTGTGGCACCGCTGGTCGGTGCCGGTCGACGAGGCGCACCCGGACGGCTACGCCTACCAGCTGGGCACCATCCAACAGCCGACCTTCGGCGCGGTCACCCGGTAGTCCACTCCCGCACGCACCCCGGAATCGCCACGTTTCCGGGGTGCGTGCACGGTCGGCGGGCAGCATTGCCGCGCAACAGGTCCGGTGTGGCGTAGGTTTGCCGCGTGGATCTGGTCGACCGACTCGAAGAACTGGAACGACGGGTAGCCGCCCTGGAGCAGTCCGGCGGCGGTGACCCGCAACTGCCGTGGGCGGTCGCGCGCCTGCGGCAGGAGTTCGACGCCGCCGGCGTACGCAACGGCGGCGTCCTCCTGGCGGGCGCGCTGCAATTGCCGACCGGCGAGCGGCTGGACTGGCAGGCACAGTTCGCCACCGATGCCATCGTGGGTGACGTGTGGACCATCGAGGCCGCCAATTGCCTCGCGGTCCTGGCCAATCCGGTACGCCTGCGGCTGCTGCGCGAGATCGTCTACGGCCGCCGCACCGCGGCCGACCTGGCCGCCATCGAGGAACTGGGCACCTCGGCCGAGATCTACCAGCACCTGCGCCAGTTGGCCGCGGTCGGCTGGCTGCAGACCGCCGGGCTCGGCCGGTTCGAGGTACCGGAGGGCAGGCTCGTCCCGTTGCTCGCGGCGCTGGCCAGCGCGCAACGCTGATTGATAAATGTCCTAATTGTCCGGTTGGAATACTGTGATGCAGGGCACATCGACTGCTACCGTGAGCATCCAGGGATCGATGCTGTGGAGGTAGCCGAGTGAACGTGACCCATCTGCTCGAAAGCGTGAAGGCGCTCGGGGTGCTGCGTTCGCGCGGCGTCTCCGACCCGACCAAACCGCTCGAGACGTTGCGGACCATGAAGGAATCCAAGATCTACGGCCCCCAGGCCACCTTGGTCCGGCACTCCGCCCGCGTCGCGCCCGAGCAGGTCGCGCTGGCCGACGAGCGGGGCGAGCTCACCTACCGTGAGCTCGACGAGCAGTCCACGGCGATCGCCCGCGGCCTGCACGACGCCGGCATCAAGCAGGGCATGGTGATCGCGGTGCTGGCGCGCGACCATCGCGGGCTGCTCATGTCGATGATCGCGGCGGGCAAGCTGGGCGCGCGCATCGCGCTGATGAACACCGGCTTCGCCAAGCCGCAGTTCGCCGAGGTGTGCGAGCGCGAGCAGGTCCGCGCCGTGCTGCACGACAGCGAGTTCATCGGGCTGCTCGACGCACTGCCCGCCGAGCTGCCGCGCTTCCTCACCTGGGTCGACGAGGGCGCCGAACTGCCCGCGGGCGCGACGACCTTCGACGACCTCATCGCCGGCAACTCCACCGAGCCGCTGCCCCCGCCGAGCAAGCCGGGCGGGTTCATCATCCTCACCAGCGGCACGACCGGCCTGCCCAAGGGCGCGCCGCGCACCAAGGTCACCCCGATGGCGACCGCGCAGTTCGTCGACCGGGTGCCCTTCCCCAAGCGCGGCACCATGATGATCGTCTCGCCGATCTTCCACAGCACGGGTCTGGGCACCTGGCTGGTCGGCACCATCCTGTCGAACAAGATCGTGGTGCGCCGCCGCTTCGACGCCGAGGCCACCCTGGCCGCGATCGCCGAGCACAAGGTGGAGATGCTGGTCGCGGTGCCGACCATGCTGCACCGGCTGACCGAGCTGCCCGCCGAGGTCAGGGCGAAGTACGACCTGTCCTCGCTGAAGGTGATCCTGTTCGCCGGGTCCGCGCTCTCCCCCGAGCTGTGCATCAAGGCCACCGAGGCGTTCGGACCGGTGCTCTACAACCTCTACGGCTCGACCGAGGTGGCCATCGCGACCATCGCCACCCCGGCCGAGCTCGCCGAGGCGCCGGGCACCTGTGGGCGCTCCCCGATCACCTGCGAGGTCCGCCTCTACGACGAGAACGACCAGCGAGTCGAGACGCCGGAGACCACGGGCCGGATCTTCGTGCGCAGCGGCGCGCCCTTCGAGGGCTACACCGACGGCCGGAACAAGCAGATCATCGACGGTTTCATGTCCAGCGGCGACCTCGGGCACTTCACCGCCAGCGGCCTGCTCATGGTCGACGGCCGCGACGACGACATGATCGTCTCCGGCGGCGAGAACGTCTTCCCGCAGGAGGTGGAGAACCTGCTGGTGGAGCGCGCCGACGTGTTCGACGTGGCGGTGGTCGGCGTGGACGACGTCGAATTCGGCAAGCGACTGCGCGCCTTCGTGGTGCTCGAGGAGGGCCACAGCACCGGCGCCGCCGAGATCCAGGCGCACGTCAAGGAGAATCTGGCCCGCTACAAGGTGCCGCGCGAAGTGGTCTTCGTCGACGAACTCCCCCGGAACGCGACCGGCAAGATCCTGCGCCGTGTCCTCATCGATTATGAGGTGTCACAGTGAGGTCGGCGGACTGAGAGACAGAGCACAACCGGACCGCGTTGCTTGCTATTGTTAGCACCAGCACTGGATCTCGATGACGCGGTCCGGCCCCACGGGGGTTCGTCGTGGGATCGGTCTGCCGGAAGGCTGTTCGATGTCTCTGTCTCTGCCCGCGCTCGGCGGAACCGCCCGGCGCGCCGGTGATTTCGCGCTCGGCGTCAAAGTGATGATGGATCGCAAGCTGTTCAATCCGCTGCGCCTGGATCACGCCGCCCGCTCGTTCTTCAACGTCTCCAAGTTCGGCCCGTTCGCCGGTGTGGTCATGCACGCCGCCCAGACCAGGCCGGACGCGGGCGCCATCGTCGACGAGCGCGGCGAACTCACCTTCGGGATGCTCGACGAGCAGTCCAACGCGCTGGCCCGCGGCCTGCGGGCGAGCGGCATCGCCGAGGGCGACGTGATCGCCGTGCTGGCCCGCGATCATCGCGGCATGGTGCTCAGCCTGCTCGCCGCGGGCAAGCTCGGCGTGCGCGCGGTGCTGATGAACACCGGCTTCGCCAAGCCACAGTTCGCCGACGTGGCCGCGCGCGAGAAGGTCAAGGCGGTGCTGCACGACAGCGAGTTCGTCGACCTGATGAGCGCCATCCCCGCCGACATCCCGCGCGTGCTCACCTGGGTCGACGAGGCGCACGGCGTCGACCCGGCGATCCCGACCGTCGAGTCGGTCTCGGCAGGCCGTTCGGTGTCGCCGCTGACCCCGCCGAGCAAGCCGGGCGGCATGGTCATCCTGACCAGCGGCACCACTGGAACCCCGAAGGGCGCCCCGCGCGACAAGGTGAGCCCGTTCGCCTCCGCCCAGTTCATCGACCGGGTGCCGCTGCCCAACAACGGCACCATGATCATGGCGGCGCCGATCTTCCACGGCACCGGGCTGTCGCAGTTCACCCTCGGCCTGGCGCTGGGCAACCGGGTGATCTTCCAGCAGCGCCGGTTCGATCCGGAGAAGACGCTGGCCAATATCGTGAAGTACCAGGCGGATTCGCTGATCGTGGTGCCGACCATGCTGCAGCGCATCCTCGATCTGGACGAGCAGATCCTGGCGAAGTACGACCCGAAGACGATCAAGGTCATCTTCGCGGCCGGCTCGGCCATCGCGCCCGACGTGGTGACCCGCACGCTGGACTACTTCAACGACAGCCTCTACAACCTCTACGGCTCCACCGAGTGCGCGGTGATGACCGTGGCGACCCCCGAGGACCTGCGCAAGGCGCCGACCACCGCGGGCAAGGCCCCGGTCGGCATCCGGATCGTGCTGCTCGACGAGAACCGCAAGCCGATCACGGCGCCGAACGTCACCGGAACCATCTTCGTGGACAACGGTTTCGCCTTCACCGGCTACACCGACGGCCGCACCAAGGAGATCGTCGACGGGATGATGTCCAGCGGTGACGTCGGCCATTTCGATGCCGACGGGCTGCTCTACATCGACGGCCGCGACGACGACATGATCGTCTCCGGCGGCGAGAACGTCTTCCCGCTCGAGGTGGAGAACCTCATCGCAGGCCGGGCGGACGTGTTCGAGGCGGCCGTGGTCGGCGTCGACGACCGCGACTACGGCAAGCGGCTGCGCGCGATCGTCGTCCCCGGCCCGGAGTCGGCGCGCGACGCGCAGGAGATCAAGGACTACGTCCGCGAGAACCTGGCCCGCTACAAGGTCCCGCGCGAGGTCATCTTCGTCGACGAGTTGCCCCGCAACGCCACCGGCAAGCTGCTGCGCAAGCCGCTGATCGAGATGGACGCCGAACAGGCGTGAGTCCGGCCGTGCGATGGCGGTCGGTCGGCCCATACCGGTCGACTATCATCAGCGCGTGATCATCGAGTTCGCGCGGACCGCCGCGCCGTCGCGTGCCGTCGGCGCGCGGCTGCGCGGCGCCTGCGCGGGCTCGATGTCGGGAGCGTTGTCGCTGGCCGCCCACGGGCTGGCCTCGGGCGGCGCGCTGCCGGGCAGCACCACCGTCGTGCTGCTGGCGGCGGTCTCGGCCGTGGTCGGCGCGGTGGTCGCAGGCATCGGCCCGCTCCGGGACGGCGCGGTCGGGCTGGCCGCGGTGCTGCTGGGCGGTCAGCTGCTCGGCCACACGACCATGAGCTGGTCCGGGCACGCCCACCACGGCGACGACACACTCGGCCTGGGCATGCTCACCGCGCACGCCGTCGCCGCCGTCCTCGCCGCCGCGATCATCCTCGGCGCCGAGGCCGCCTACCGGATCGGCAGCGCCGTGCTGGCGCGGATCCTGCCGCTGTGCTACCGCGCACCCCGCATTCCCGACCCGGCGCCGCTGCGCCTGGTCCACCGTGACCGCGTCATCCTGCGGATCTTCGCCGCGCGCTCACTGCGGACCCGCGCTCCGCCGCTCGCGATTCCTTTCTGAGCCTTCCTCCACCCGGTGCACGAGCGATTTCGCCGTGCGCTCTTCGCGCGTGCGCGCCGGGTTCCGCACTCCAGAAATGAATCACCATGAGCATCACGGACACCCGTCCGGCCGAGGAGCAGCCCACCTCGTCACCACCGGCTTCCGCTGGACGGCCCCGCTCCGGCACCCGCCGGGGCGCGCGCCTCTATCCCCTGGCCCTGCGCCTGCACTTCTACGCGGGGATCTTCGTCGCCCCGTTCATCCTGATCGCCGCGCTCACCGGCGCGCTGTACGCGATCGCGCCGACCATCGAGGGGATCGTCTCCCGCGATCTGCTCCAGGTCGACTCCTCCGGCCCCGACCAGGTCCTCTCGGCGCAGGTCGGCGCGGCGGTCGCGGCCCGGCCCGACCTGACCCTCGTCGCCGTCGCGCCCGCGCCGGGCGACGGCGAGTCCACCCGGGTACTGTTCAACGACCCGACCCTCGGTGATTCCGAGCGGCTCGCGGTGTTCGTCGACCCGCATACCGCGCGGCCGGTCGGCGAGGCCGTGGTCTACGGCAGCGCAGGCGCACTGCCGTTGCGGAGCTGGCTCAGCGAGTTCCATCGCAGCCTGCACCTGGGTGAGCCCGGCCGGCTCTACAGCGAGCTGGCGGCGTCGTGGCTGTGGGTGATCGCCCTGTTCGGCCTCGTGCTGTGGGTGCATCGGGTGCGCAAGCGCCGGGCCAAGCGCTCGGCGCGGTGGCTGCTGGCGCCGGATCTGTCCGAGCCAAGGCGGCGCAAGCTGAACTGGCACGGCGCGATCGGCTTCTGGATCCTGCCGGTGGTGCTGCTGCTCTCGGCGACCGGCATGACCTGGTCGACGTATGCCGGCGACAATGTCACGAAGCTGCGCGAGGAACTGAGCTGGACCACCCCCGCGGTGAACGTGAAGCTGCCCGGCGCCGTCGGTCCCGCGCAGTCCCCTGGCGGCGATCACCACAGTGCCGGCCACACCGCGCCCGCCCCGGTCGACCCGGCCGCCCGGATCGCCCAGCTCGACAGTGTGTGGGCGATCGCGCGGGCCAACGGCATCACCCAGGCCGCCGAGATCGCGATCCCGGCCACGCCGGAGAAGGCCTTCGGTATCAAGGAGCTGCGCAAGTCCGGCACCTACACCATCGACTCCGTCGCGATCGACGGCGCGACGGGCACGGTCACCGACCGGCTCGCCTTCGCCGACTGGCCGCTGATGGCCAAGCTGACCAACTGGGGCATCGCCTTCCACATGGGTCTGTTGTTCGGCATCGCCAATCAGCTGCTGCTGCTCGCGGTGGCGCTCGGCCTGTGCGCGCTGATCGTGCTCGGCTACCTGATGTGGTGGCAGCGGCGCCCGACCAAGGCGACGGGCAGGTTCGCGGCCGGCGCGCCTCCGCGCCGGGGCGTGCTGCGCCGGACCTCGCTGTGGCTGACCGTCCCGCTGGTCGCCGCGGCGGTCCTGGTCGGCTGGTTCATCCCGCTGATCGGGCTGAGTCTGCTCGGCTTCCTGATCGTGGACGTCGCGCTCGGCCTCGCCGCGCGCGCCCACCCCACGGCCTGACCGCACACCCTCCGATCGCGAGGCGAAAGCTCCTCGCCCCCACACCTTTCCCGTGCTCGGGTGCCGTCGCGATGACGCGTGCCCGGAGCCGCTCCATTCGATGAAGGATGCACCGATTCCATGAAGACCACCAAGATCGCCCTCGCCGCTGCCGCCCTGCTGACCGCGGGCACCGTCGCCGCGGGCACCGTGCACGCGGCGCCGACCGCGCGGGCTCCGATCGGCTTCACCGCCGAAACGATCGACAGCACCGCGCGGATCACCACCGACGCGGGATCGCTGATCGTCGAGGACGGTGTGTTCGCGGTGCGGGCCGCCGACGGCACCACCGTCGCCACCACTGCCCTGCGGTTCCAGCTCGACGATTTCGAGTTCCCGATCGCCGCCGAGATCACCGGCCGCACCGCCACCCTCACCCCCCAGCTGAGCATGGACAAGGCCGTCTACAAACCGGTCGCACTGCCCTTCGAGGACAAA
>NZ_LPNR01000119.1:8897-23474 GCF_019266065.1 Nocardia sp. MH4
GTGGCGGGACAGATCCTGGTGACCGCGCCGGTCGCCCTCGGCGCGGCCATCCAGTACTTCACCACGATCAACCAGCCGTTCCAGGGGAAATGATCCGGCGCTGCTGACCGCAGTGCCCAGTTCGACCCGCGTCGACCGGCTGCGTGCGCAGCCGGTCACGGTGCGGCCGTCGCCTCGCTGACGAGCACGGCGGCGACGCGGCCCGCGTAGTCGATGACGGTGGCCGGGTCGTCGCCCGCGTCGACCCGGCGCACGCACGCGTCGACCAGCGCCTGGAGTGACTCCGTCACCAGGGCGGGATTCGTCACCGCCGCCGCGGACAGTTCCCCGCGCAGGAGGTCGGCCAGTTCGGTGTGCAACGCGATCACCCGCGCCCGCGCGGGCGCCGAGAGGTTCATCCGCGAGAGCGCGGTGCGCCAGGCGTGATCCCCGTCGACGGCCTGCTCGACGTTGACGCGGACGTAGGCCACCACGCCGGCGGCGGGTGTCGGTGCGGCCTCGATCGCGTCGCGGACCGCGCTCGTCCACCGTGGAAAGCCGCGGGTGGCCACCATCTCGATCAGATCGTCGATCGAGTCGACGTAGCGGTAGATGCTGTTGCGGGCGATTCCCGCGCGGGCCGCCACCGCCCCGGCGGTCAGGGTTGTCTCGCTGTCCTGGGCCAGGAGGAACTCGGCGCTGTCGATCAGCGCCGCGAGTACTCGGGCGCGATGCTCGCGGACGCTGTCCGCGTTGATCTTGGGCATGGACCTCGGCTGCTTTCTCTTCCCCGTGTCCGGTTCCAGTTCGGGTACGTGCTAGCGTGCCGTCGAGCTTTTGGAGACACCGTGTCTCCAAGAGCGATTCATGTGCGTCCCGGACCTGGTCGGGCCTGCGCCGCGCACCGACGACACGGAGCTATTGCGATGAACGACCTTAGTGGGATCGACGGCTTCCTCGGCACGAGGGCGTCGATCGCCATGGACATGATGGTGACGTCGATGGTGCTGGTGGTGCTCGCGCTCGGATGGAGTGTGTACCGGGTCAAGGTCGGCAGGCGGTTCCGGCTCCACCGCGGGATCCAGCTCGGACTGGGTGTCGCGCTACTGGTCGCCGTCGTGCTGTTCGAACTGGATGTGCGCTTCAATGGCTGGCAGGAACGCTCCGCGGGAGTCGTGGGCGGCACGGCCTCCACCGCGGTGTGGACGTCGCTGGCGATCCACCTGGTGTTCGCCGTCACCTCGGTACTGCTGTGGCCGGTGGTGATCGTGCGGGCGGTGCGCAATTTCGGCAATCCGCCGCTGCCGGGCGCGCACGCTGCGTGGCACCGCCGGTGGGCCGGGGTCGCGGCGATCGATATGACGCTCACCGCGCTGTCCTGCTGGGTCTTCTACTGGCTCGCTTTCGCCGCCTGATCGGCCGTCTCGTTCGCGTGTCGGGGCCGCGCCGGACAGAATCGGAGGGGAACTCCGCATTCGGTGACGGTGAAAGGACGACAGGCGATGACGCTGTCCCGTCGGCAACTCCTGCGCTTCGGCGTGACCGGTTCGGTCGCGGCCGCGGTCGGCGTGTCGGCGGTGAGCAGCGCCCGCTTCGCCGCGCCGCGCACACTCGGCGAACCGTTCTCCCTCGGTGTCGCTTCCGGGGAGCCGACCGCCGACGGCGTAGTGCTGTGGACGCGGCTCGCACCCGATCCGCTGGCGCCCGACGGGTACGGCGGGATGCCGATCGACCCGGTGACCGTCGACTACGAGGTCGCCGAGGACGAGCGCTTCACCAGGGTGGTGGCCAGGGGCGCGGCGGTGGCCACCCGCGCGCTCGGCCACAGCGTGCATCCCGAGGTCGGCGGGCTGGCGCCGGATCGGTGGTACTTCTATCGATTCCGGGCGGGCTCGGCGATCTCCCCCGTCGGTCGCACCCGCACCGCGCCGGTGGCGGGCAGCCCGACCGCTCGGATGCGCTTCGCCTTCGCCTCGTGCCAGTCCTGGAGCTCCGGGTACTACACCGCCTACGAGCATCTGAGCGCCGAGGATCTGGACCTGGTGGTGCACCTGGGCGACTACATCTACGAGTCGTCCTGGGTGCTCGCGCGGCAGGGCGCGAGCCTGCCGCCCCAGCTGGAGGGCGAGGCGGTGAACCTGACGGGGTACCGCCTCAAGTACGCCCAGGCCAAGACCGAACCGCCGCTGCAACGCGCGCACGCGGCCTTTCCCTGGCTGGTCACCCTCGACGACCACGAACTCGACAACAACTGGGCCGGGGCGCAGCCGGGACTCGGTCTCGACGTGTACCGGCTGCCGCCGCTGTACCGGCGCCGCAAGGCCGCCGCCTTCCAGGCCATGTACGAGCATCAACCCCTGCGCCTGGCCCAGCTGCCCGCCGGGCCGAGCGCGCACCTGCACCGGCGCTACCGTTTCGGCGATCTGGCCGAGTTCACCATGATCGACACCAGGCAGTACCGCTCCCCGCAGGCCTGTGGCGACGGCACCGCGGTCACCGGCTGCGCCGACCGCTTCGCCACCGACCGCACGATCCTCGGTGCGGCGCAACGGGACTGGCTCGTCGACGGCCTGTCCACCTCGCCCACGCGCTGGCAGGTGCTCGGCAACCAGGTCGCGATGGCGCAGTCCGACTACGACCCGGGACCGGAGCTGTTGCTGGGCACCGACGCCTGGGACGGCTACATCGCCGACCGCAACACGGTGCTCGGCGCGGCGGCCGCACGCGCCGCGGGCAATCTCGTCGTGATCACCGGCGACCGCCACGAGAACTACGTCGCCGACCTGCGCGGCGACTACGCCGATCCCGAATCACCCGTGGTGGCCACGGAATTCACGGGCACCTCGATCACCACCGGCGGTGACGGCGCCGACTTCCCCGATAGCGGGCGGGCGCTGCTCGCGGCCAATCCGGACATGAAGTTCTACAACCGGCAGCGCGGCTATGCCCGGGTCGAGCTGGATCACCGGCTGTGGCGCACCGACTTCCGGGTGCTGCCCTATGTCACCCGGCCGGGAGCACCGATCAGCACCCGCGCCGGTTTCGTCGTCCAGGACGGTATTCCGGGAGCCGGTCCGGCGTGAGAACGGCGGCAGGTCCTCCTGCGCCGACGTCGGATGCCCGACAGGCCCCGAGGCTCACGGCACGGAGACAGGACGCAGGCAGCTCTGCAAGGGAGTGACGATCGAACACAGCGCGGGTCGGCGGGTCGGACGATAGTCCGCCGGGACGCCGTTCGCGGAGGTGATCGCACGCAGGGCGGCCACCGCGTCGGTGGGGCGGCGGGTCAGGCCGGGGTCGGTCACATCGACGGTGTAGAGCCCGAAACGCGGTGCGTAGCTGCCCCATTCGTAGTTGTCGGTGAGGCTCCAGTAGTTGTAGCCGATGACGTCGATGCCGTCGAGCTCGGCACGCTGGAGCCAGTACACGGTGTCGCGCAGATGGTCGGCGCGGGTATAGCCGTCGTGGCGGGGCGCGCCGTGCTCGGTCGGCAGCCCGTTCTCCACCACATAGATCGGCAGGCCGGGGAACTTCTCGGCGTAGGTGCGCAGGTCGTAGTAGATGCCCTCGGGCTCGATCGCGTTCTTCCACAGCTCGTCACCCACCAGCGCGGTGGTCGGCGGATGCTGGAGCGAGACACCGTAATAGAAGTCGATGCCGAGGTAGTCGAGCTTGCCCCGCACCCGGTCGACGAACAGCAGATCCGTGAGATTCTGCACGATCGGATACTGTGCGACATTGCTGGTCACCTTCGCGCCCGGCTGCCGCTGGTGGATGTAGTCGTAGATCGCTCCGTGCGCCTGCACCAGCCGGTCGAACATCGGCACGGCGTCGAGCGGTCCGATGTCACCGATCTTGATCGACTGGGCCACGTACCCCATCGGCTCGTTGATGGTCACCCACAGCGGATCGAACGCCGCGTACCGATCGACCACGCGGCGCATATTGGCCAGCCAGTCCGCGACCATGCCCTGGTTCGTCCAGCCGCCCCGGTCGGCCGCCCAGCCGGGGATGACCCAGTGATCGAGGGTGAGCATGGGCCGCATCCCCGCCGCCCGGATCTTCGCCAGGACCGCGTCGTAGAACCGGAAGTCGTCGTCGTTCCAGACATCCGCGCGCGGCTGCACCCGCGCCCACTCGATGCTGAGCCGGAAGACCCGTACCCCCAGCCCGGCCGCCAGTTCGATGTCTTCGGCGTAGCGGGTGTAGAAGTCGACCGAGTCGCCGTACGGATCTCGCGCCTTCCCCGAACCGGCGTAGCGGCTCCAGTTGCTGTCCGGCGCATGACCTTCGGACTGGAACCCGGACATGGACACGCCCCACTGGAAGTCCGCGCCGAGGGCGGGCACACGCGTCGGCGCGGCCGCCGCACTGCCGGTGCCGGACCCGCTGGGCGCCGCGAAGACCGTGCCGCTCCCGCCGAGCACGAGCGCGATCGTCGACAGAATCGTACACAGGATGCGCGTGCGTCTCATATCGGCAGGATCTCCCCAGGTGGTCGAGCGGCGGTGATGTCAGCAGCCCGGACTTTACTGGTCACATGTCCAATATGTGGCGGATTCCGGGAGCTACTGATCGGCGGTGAAGTCCTCCAGGGTGAGTGGGGACGTCTCGGGCACCCGGACCGGGCGCAGGAACGCCCAGCCGACGAACACGACAGTCACCCCAAGCATGCCAAGACCCGCCCACAGGTTCACGTCGATCCCGCCGGTCTTGGCCTCCTGCGCGGCCGGGTCCTGCACCAGCGAGGTGATCACCAGGACGACGCCGTAGCAACCGAGCAACGCGCCGATGATGGTGCGGATATCGAAAAGCATGGCCCTGTCTCCTTATCCGACGACGATGTTGAGGGCGATCACCAGCACGAGCGCGATCCCGGCGAGCAGTACCGGGCGCTGGTACCAGGGCAGCGAGTCCGCGTCGGGGTCGGTGCGCAGCGCCTTCGGGGTCTCGGAGTAGACCAGGCCGACCAGTTCCGCGGCGGGCTTGGGCCGGGTGACCAGCGTGACCGCGACGCTGACGGTGATATCGACGACGAAGGCGGCCCCCGCGGCGACGAAGCTCGCGCCTTGCCCGGACAGGTTCGTCACCCCGGTCTCGTTGAGCAGGAACACCGATACCGCGGCCAGCGTGCCACTGACCAGGCCGACCCAGCCCGCGGCGGGTGTCATCCGCTTCCACAGCATGCCGAGGATGAAGGTCGCGAACAGCGGCGCGTTGAAGAAGCTGAACAGCGTCTGCAGGTAGTCCATCATGTTGCTGAATCCACCCGCGATGAACGCGGTGAAGATCGCCGCGACGGTCGCGCCGACCGTCGCCAGCCTGCCGACCTTCAGGTAGTAGCCGTCTGGCCTGCCCTTACACACGTACTGCTGCCACAGGTCGAAGCTGAACACGGTGTTGAACGCGGAGACATTGGCCGCCATGCCCGCCATGAACGCCGCGAGCAGACCGGCCAGGCCCACCCCCAGCAACCCGTTCGGCAGCACCTCTTTCATCAGGAACAGCAGCGCCTGGTTGTAGGTGACGTCGCCCTCGAAATCCGGATTCGCGGTGACCTGCTGCTTGTACTCGATCATCTGCGGCACCAGCACCGCGCTGATCATGCCGGGGATGACCACGATCAGCGGGATGAACATCTTCGGGTAGGCGCCGATGATGGGCGTGCGCCGCGCGGCCGAGATCGAGTGTGTCGCCAGGGCGCGCTGCACCTCGACGAAATTGGTCGTCCAGTAGCCGAAGGAGAGCACGAAGCCCAGGCCGAACACGATGCCCATGATCGAGGCGAAGTCGTCGGTGAACCCGCTCATCGCGTTGCCCGGCCAGGTGCTCAGCTGGGCGGCACCGCCCGGCGAGGCGGTCACCTTGTCCTGCAAGCCTTCCCAGCCGCCGACCCGGTGCAGACCGACCAGGGTCAGCGGCAGCAGCGCCGCCACGATGACGAAGAACTGCAGCACCTCGTTGTAGATCGCGGCCGAGAGCCCGCCCAGGGTGACATAGGACAGCACGATCGCCGCCGCCACGATCACCGAGATCCACAGCGGCCAGCCCAGCAGCACATTGACGATGGTGCCGAGCAGGTAGAGGTTCACCCCGGCGATGAGCACCTGGGCCAGCGCGAAACTCAGCGCGTTCACCAGGTGCGCGCCGGTGCCGAAGCGCCTGCGCATGAACTCGGGCACCGAGCGGACCCTGGAGCCGTAGTAGAACGGCATCATCACCACGCCCAGAAAGAGCATGGCGGGCACGGCGCCGATCCAGAAGTAGTTGAACGTCGGGAAGCCGTACTGGGCGCCGTTGGCCGACATGCCCATGATCTCCACCGCGCCCAGATTGGCGGAGATGAAGGCGAGCCCGGTGACCCAGGCCGGCAGCGATCGGCCGGAGAGGAAGAAGTCGACGCTGGAGGACACCCGGCGCCGGGCGATCAGCCCGATGCCGAGCACGAACACGAAATACAAAGCGACGAGCGCGTAGTCGACGGGAGCGGCGTCCAGACGCAGGGTCGACGACGCGTCGAGCGTGGTGGTGGAAACGGCAAGCGGCACAGCGTGTCCCTCCTGGCCTGGAACCGGGCGGCGCAGGGGCGTCGTTGGCGACGGCGCGGGCCGCGTCGCCCGCCGAACATTCTCGGATGGATTTACTGTGCGCGATGGTGCTGCGCGTCACAGGCCGAATCGGGTTCAGCGAACTTTTGTTCAGGCCACTCGGTGGGCCCCGGCGGCCGGTTCGACGGTGAAGACCCGGGGCGCGGCCAGACCCGCCGTCAGGAAGCGCTGCTCGATCCGCGCGGCCACCCGGTCGCCGTCCGCACGGTCGACCAGCGCCAGCACGCTGCCGCCGAAACCGCCGCCGACCAGCCGCGCGCCGTGCGCGCCCGCCGCCAGGGCCGCGTCGACCGCGAGGTCGAGCGCGGGGGCCGACACCTCGAAATCGTCCCGCAGCGACCGGTGCGACGCGGTGAGCAGTCCACCGATCGTCCGCGGGTCGGCACCCGAACGCAGACGGTCGACGACAGCGAGCACCCGCGCGTTCTCGGTGACCACATGCCTGGCCCGCCGCCGCAGCAGCGGATCGGCGAGCCGGGGCAGGTCGGCCTCGGTGGCATCGCGCAGGGCGCGCACCCCCAGCACGGCGGCGGCCGCCTCGCACTGCGCCCGGCGCTCGGCATACGCGCCGTCGGCCAGGTCGTGCGGATGGCCGGTGTCGGCGACGATCAGTGCCAGCCCCGCCGCCGCGAGATCGAACGGAATCTGCTCCACCGCAGCGGGTTCGGGGCCGTCGGGCGCCGTGAAGGCGCGCACGTCGAGGAACAGCGCGTGACCCGCCGTGCACAGGATCGACGCGGACTGGTCGAGCAGCCCGGTCGGCACCCCGGCGAAACCGTTCTCCGCGGCGCGCGCGATCTCGACGACGGCGCGATCGGTGAGTTCGGGCGCGAACAACTCGCGCAGCGCCACCGTCACCGCGCAGCACAGCGCCGCCGAGGACGACAATCCCGCCCCGATCGGCACCGCGCCGTCGACCTCGAGCCGCACCCCCTCGATCGGATGCCCCCGGCGTGTGAACTCGACCACCACCCCGAGCGGATACCGCGCCCACCCGGGCACCCGATCACGCTGCGCCGCAAGCTCTCGCACCGCGACCACGACGACCTCGCCCGGCCGCTGCGCCGAGGTGAGCCGGACCCGGCCGTCCGCGGTGGGCCCGGCCGCGCAGACCACGCCCAGCGGCAAGGCGATGGGCAGCACGAACCCGTCGTTGTAGTCGGTGTGCTCACCGATGATGTTGACCCGGCCGGGTGCGATCCAGCTGTCCATCTTTCGGCTCCTCTACACTCGTCGACGCTGCGGCGATCCCACCACACACCCTGTCGGCCGGGTGCCGCGCACCGGGTACCGAATCGGTATCCGGCAATGCGCGCAAGGGCACGACAACCGGGTGCCGAACGTGTCATGATCGACTGAGTTGTAAAGGTTTTGAGCGTCTCTTACGTTCGATCGGCGCTCGTCGCGTGCGCAGCAGGATCGAGGGGGGCTGATGACCATCAGCGAGACATGCCGGCGGAACCCGCGCTGGTACGCGATCGTCCTCGGGGCGGCCGGGGCCGCGCTGCTCGCGCCGCTGCTCGGCACGCGGTCACTGTCGTTCCTGCTGCTGGTCGCGATTGTCGCGGGCAGTCTGGCGATGATCGGCTACGGCCTCTACAGTCACCGGCCGGCGCACCGGACGCCCTGGTACCTGCTGGCCACCTCGGTCCCGCTGTTCGCGGCGGGGACCGCGATACGCGAACTCGGTTTGCACAGCGCGTGGCGCCCCGTCGATGATCTGTGCACCGTGGCCGCCTATCTGTGCCTCGGGCTGGCGGCGGTGGGCTGGCTGCAACCGCGCCGCGTGGCGGGCGCCCGCGATCTGTGGCTCGACTCGATGCTGATCGGGCTCAGCGCCCTGCTGGCCTCGTGGACGTTCCTGATCTCGCCGATCCTGCGCCACCCCACCGGTTTCGACACCGTGCTGGCCGCGAGCTACCCGGTGATCGACGCGCTGCTGCTGACCGTGCTCGCGCACTCGCTGGCCACCGTGGTCCGCAGCGAGACCGCGTTGCGGCTGCTGCAGGCCGCGCTGATCGCGGTGCTCGTCGGCGGGCTGCTCGAAAGCCTCACCGCCGCGGGCACCGTCTTCGTCGACAGCGGTTTCGCGCTGGTGCCGCAACAGTGGGCGTACCTGCTGGCGGGGCTGGCCGCGCTGCACCCGACGATGGGCGTGGCGCACGTGGCCGACGACGCGCACCCGCACCGATCGCGCAGACGCGCGGGCGCGATCGCGGTGGCGCTGGTCGCCGCCTCGCTGGTGAGCGTCGTCGGCGCCGACCTCGGCTCGGGCGACCGGGTGGTGATCTGCCTGCTGCTCACCCTGCTGCTGGTCGGGGTGCTGGTGCGCAGCGAACGCGCGATCGCCCGGAGCCTGCGCAGCGAGCGCCGCGCCCAGTACCAGGCCGACCACGATCTGCTCACCGGCCTGTTCAACCGGGGCGCGCTGCTGCGGGCGCCGCACCGGCATCGCCGGGAGTGGGCCGGAAAACCGTTGTGCCTGTTGTTCATCGACCTCGACGGCTTCAAGATGGTCAACGACAGCTACGGGCACGCCGTCGGCGACGAACTGATCGCCGAGGCCGCCGCCCGCATCCGCCGCACCGCCCGGCGCAGCGACGTCACCGCCCGCTATGGCGGTGACGAGTTCGTCGTGCTCGCCGCCCGCAGCCGGGCCGAGGCGGCGGTACTCGCCCAACAGCTGCTCGGCGCGTTCGTGCGGCCGTTCGATCTGAGCTGCGGCGAGATTCCCATCACCGCCAGCATCGGCGTGGCCTGTGTGGCCACCCGGCCGACCGACTCCACGGTCTTCGACCTGATCCGCGCCGCCGACGCCGCGATGTACCACGCCAAGGAATACCGCCTCGGTCTCGCCTTCCACGACAGCCTGCGCCAGAACACCGGGCCCCGGGTCCTGCGCAGTACCGGAAGTCCCACCAGCACAGCGGTATAGCCGTGCGGGTGGGGACGGCGCTCAGTCTCCTAGTTCGGCAAGGAGCCTTTTGGCCGCCTCCAGTTCGGCCTGCAGCTGGGCGACCTTGGCCTGCTGCGCGCCCCGCGCGGCCTCCAGGATCCCGGCCACGACTTCCTCGACCTCCGGGTGCAGGATCTTGGCGGCCTGGGCGACGGCGCCACTGCTCACCGCCAGCCCCTTCACACTGCGCTTCTTACCGTTGACCACGTCGACGGTCCACTCACCGTCGGACGTGCCGGTGAGGGTGACGGTCACCTCGGGCGCCTTGGGCTTGCGCGCCGCCGTGGTCTTCGCCGCCGGACGCGATGTCGCCGGCTTGGGCGCGGCGGACTCGTCGGGGACGGGCGCGAGCGACCGAGGAGCGGGCGGCGTCGGTGCGGCGCTCGGCAGGGTCGACGGCTGGGTCACAGTGTGGTCCTTTCGATTGCTCGGCTCGGGGACACTCTCCGGGCGGGTCCGCGAGGATCCGCCCGGCGCTACGGTAGTCGCGCGGGCCGGCTTGGTCAGCGTCACCTCGCTCGGTCCGAACGACAGCACATCTTTGGAACCGGTGGGCTTCACCTGCAGGAAGTCGCCGTCGGCCGGGTCGCCGAGGGCGACGACCTTGCCCGACTTGCCCTCCGCGACGCCGACGGCGGCGGCGGTGAACCACACCATCGGCGGTTTGCCGTCGGCCAGCTCACCCGCGATGCGCGCGAGCTCGGCCTCGGACAGTACCTGCGGGGCGGATCGGCGGGATGCGGACTTGGTGCTCGGCGAGGACATCGTGGACTCCGGAGGTTGGTGCGTTCTACAGCGTGGTGTGCTGGAGATGATGCCGCACGCCACCGACATGTTCCGGGCGAGCCCACCGTCACGGCCCGAAAACCCGTCCGATGACGGGCTTCCCGGCCGTCCGCGGATCAGTCGCGGGCGGCGTTGCCCGCGGTCGTCGGGCGGATGTTGGCGCGCACCGCGGCGACATCGGGATACCCGTTGACGGCCATCAGCAGATCGGCCTCGGCGGCGTAGCTGCGCAGCAGGTGCACCAGTCCGCGCACCCCGCCCAGCGCCAGCCCGTACACGTACGGCCTGCCGAGCCCGACCATGGTCGCGCCCAGACCCAGCGCCTTGACGACGTCGGCGCCGGAGCGGACGCCGGAGTCGAACAGCACCGGCACCCGGTCGTCACACGCGGCGACGACAGCGGGCAGCGTCTCGAGCGCGCTGAGCCCGCCGTTGGCCTGGCGCCCACCGTGATTGGAGCAGTAGATGCCGTCGGCGCCGAAGTCGATCGCCTTGCGCGCGTCCTCGGGGTGCGAGATGCCCTTGAGAATGATCGGCAGCTCGGTCAGCGAGCGGAGCCAGGTCAGGTCGTCCCAGGTCAGCGAGTTGCCGAAGGTCGCGATCCAGTGCAGGACAATCAGCTTCGGATCATCGGAGCCGACCATCGCCTGGAACACCGGGTCGCTGGTGTAGTTCTTCAGCACGTGCCCGCGCAGCTGCGGGAAGTTGCCGCTGGACAGGTCGCGCGGCCGCCAGCCGGGGACCCAGGTGTCGAGGGTGACGGTGATGCCCGCGTAGCCGGCCGCCTCGGCACGGCGGACCAGGCTCTCGGCCAGCTCCCGGTTCTTCGGCGTGTACAGCTGGAAGAACGACGGCGTGTCGCCCGCGTGCGGGCGGACGTCCTCGAGCGGGTCTTCCATCAGCGTCGAGAACATCGCGGGCACACCGGTTTTCGCCGACGCCTGGGCCACCGCGATGTCACCGTGGCCGTTCTCGCCGACCAGGCCGATCACGCCGACGGGGGCCAGGAACAGCGGGCTGGCGAAGGTGTGCCCGAAGGCGGTGACGGTGAGATCGCGCTCGGTCGCCCCGACCAGCATCCGGGGCACCAGCCCCCAGTCGGCGAAGGCCTCGGCATTGCGGCGCTGGGTGAGCTCGTCGCCCGCCCCACCGGCGATGTAGTTCAGCAGCGTGTCGGGCAGCGCGGCGGTCGCCTTGCGCTCGAGCGTCGCGTAGTCCATGGGAAATTCGGGCAGATTCCCACCGAGCGCGGCCAGGTAGATCTCGTTCTGATAGTCGGCGAACTGACTCATCGCTGAACTTTCGCATGCGAGCCGGGGTTCACAGACCCCAGGGGGGATGTAAGGTGCGTCATACTCGTAAGTAGACAGCAGCGTACCCAGCAGCACGTTCCGAGATTGTGAGTGCCCCTGTCGTGACCCTCGTCGAACACTCGGCCGCACCCGCCGACCCGGACGTTCTCCTCGCTCGGCGCATCACCCACGGTGCGATCCGCTACCTCACCCTCCTCGCCTGTGGCCTCTCCCAGGATTCGATGGACCTGCTCACCTCGGTGACCGACCGACTACGCGCCGCCGAGGGCGCGCTACGCGATCCGCTCACCGCCGATCTCGGCTTCGACTGATCACCGCAGCCGGGCGGTGAGCGCGGCCAGGTCGGCCAGCCGATGCGCCCGCGCGATCTCGGCCGGCGTGAACGGTTCGTCGGGACGCACGAATCCCCAGCGATCGTCGTCGCGTTCGAGTTCCAGCACGGTGCCCTCGCCCACATCGCCCGCCGCGGGCGTGCCGGGCGCGAGATAGCGCGCGCCGAGCAATTCGGCGACGGCCAAGGGCAATTCGTCCGGATCGCCCACGATCCGGGCCGCGATGGCCAGCGCCTTGGTCTGACCGTCGATCAACGACAGCACCGTCGCGGGCCAGACCCGCACCCCCGAACCACCCGCCTGCACCACCGCCGAGGTGAGACTGTGCACGGTGACCCCCTCGGGCGCGGCGACGACGAGTTCGTCGAGCACTGCGTCCTCGAGTTGATGCACGTGCACCGTGAGGATGTTGGCCCCGCGCTGCGCCAGGTGTTTGGCCAGCGTCTCCAGCGCGCCCGGACGGTCCGCCAGCCTGACCCGGATCCGCCACAGTGCCTGCGCCTCGTCGATCCGGTCGCGGTGGCGTAGCTCCGGGCCGTGCAGCCAGCCGCCCAGCATGCGCATCGCCCCCGGCTCGACCACCCAGATCACCAGGATCGTGGTGGTGATCGTCAGCAGGGCGACGGTGAGCAGATAGGGCGGGTGCAGGTGGATCACCAGCGCGTGCAGCGCCAGCTCCACCGGGAACACCGCCGCCAGTTTGGCCAGCGCCAGCCGGGTGCGGCGCGGGTGCGGCAGCCGCCCGCACACCTCGCAGGCCAGGGCCGTGACACGGGGTCGCACTGCGATTCGCCACATGCGGCTCAGCGTCACCCGCGCACGTGTCGATCATCGACGAGACACGTAAACGGGGCGTGACAGTCGCACCGAAACCGCTTGACCTGCACCGCCTTCCACGGTGACACCCGCCACGCGCACCGCGCGGATGTGACCGCGAGCACCCGGGACCGAATGGTGACCGACGATAGCGCCGCGCAACGATTGTGACTCGTCTCACCATAATTGATTGACAAAGCAACACAAACGGGCATAAAACAATATGAGTACACATTCAGCGCATCGGAGGAACCCATGTACGCCGAGGAACGGCAGCAGGCCATCGCGACCCTCATCGGGCATCGCGGACGGGTCTCCGTCGCCGAACTGGCCGATCAGTACGGGGTCACCACCGAGACCGTGCGGCGCGATCTCGCCGTCCTGGACCGGCTCGGCCTGATCCGGCGGGTACACGGCGGCGCGGTCGGCGCGGGCGCGCTGACCACCATCGAGCTGGGTACCGCCGAACGCGACAACACCCGCGCCGCCGAGAAGGACCGCATCGCCGTGCTGGCCCAGCGCCACCTGCCCGCTTCCGGCGGCAGCGTGCTGTTCGACGCGGGCACGACGACGGCCAGGGTGGCCGCCGAGCTGCCGACCGACCTGGACCTCGTCGCGGTCACGAACTCACTGCCGATCGCCACCCGGCTCACCGGTTTCGCCGGGGTGCGGGTGCACCTGCTCGGCGGGCGGGTGCGCGGGGTCACCCAGGCGGCCGTCGGCGCCGAGACACTGCGAATGCTCGGCGAGCTGCGGGTCGACGTCGCCTTCGTCGGCACCAACGCGCTCACCGTCCGGCACGGCCTGTCCACGCCCGATCCCGAGGAGGCCGCGGTGAAGCGCGCGATGATCGCCGCCGCGGACCGGGTCGTCGTGGTCGCCGACGCGGGCAAGGTCGGCCGGGAGGATTTCGTCCGCTTCGGCAGCACCGACGACATCGATGTGCTGGTCACCGATACCGATATCCCGGCCGGCGCGCACGCGGACCTGGTCGCGGCGGGCATCGAGGTGGTCCTCGCATGATCGTCACCCTGACCGCGAACCCGAGCGTGGACCGCACGGTCACCCTCACCGGACCGCTGCGACGCGGGCAGGTGCATCGCGCCGCCGGGGTCACTGCGCAACCCGGCGGCAAGGGCGTGAACGTCGCGCGCGTCGTCGCGGCGGGTGACGCGCCGGTCGTGGCGGTGCTGCCGGGGGCCCAGGACGATCCGGTGGTGCACGGATTGCGCACGGCGGGGATCGGTTTCCGTACCGTGCCGGTGCCGGGTGAACCACGCATCAACCTGACCATCGCCGAGACCGACGGCACCACCACCAAGATCAACGCTCCCGGCCGTCCGCTGACCGGCCGCGAGCTGGCCGAGCTGACGGCGGTGCTCGTCGAGCTGGCCGCCGGGGCCGACTGGATCGTGCTGTCCGGTTCGCTGCCGCCCGCGGTTCCGGTCGACTGGTACGCCGAGCTGGTCGCGCGGTTGTCGCCCCTCGGCGCGTCCGCGAACGGCGCTACCCGCACCCGCATCGCGGTCGACACCTCCGACGCGCCCCTGCTGGCACTGTTCGCCGAATCTGTCGGCGTCGCACCCGATCTCATCAAGCCGAACGCCGAGGAACTCGCCCAGCTGACCGGGCTCGACCCGGTCGACCTCGACGACCCCGTGGCCGCCGCCGCGGCCGCCGCCCGCCTGGTCGATCGGGGCGTCGGCGCGGTGCTGGCGACCCTCGGCGCGGCCGGTGCGGTGCTGGTCACCGCCGAGGACGCCTGGTTCGCCGCGGCCCCGCCGATC
>NZ_LPNR01000120.1 GCF_019266065.1 Nocardia sp. MH4
ACCGCGGTCGCGGCCACGGTCGGGACGACGCTGCCCGCGCTGGCCCGGGTCGGTGCGCTGCGACCCGGCGTCGAGGCGGGCGCGTCCGCGCTGCTCGACGCCGTGGTGCCGCTGGCGGGTGGCCTGCTCGCCGGAGGTGGTGGCGGCGGTGGTGGTGGCAACCGGGTCACACCCGTCACCGGGGCGAAGATCATCGGCGGGCTGGTGCCGTGCAACTCGATCGCCGACGAGATCCTCACCGAGCACCCGAAACGGTTCCGCGCCTTGTGGATCGACTCGTCGAACCCGGCGCATTCGCTGCCGGACTCGCAGCGTTTCCGGGACGCGATGCGAGCCACCGAGCTCTCCGTCGTGATCGACGTGGCGTTCACCGAGACGGCCAGGCAGGCCGACTACGTGCTGCCCGCCGCGAGCCAGTTCGAGAAGCCCGAGGCCACGTTCTTCAATTTCGAGTTCCCGCGCAACGTCTTCCACCTGCGCAAGCCGCTGCTGGAACCACTCGCGGGCACGCTGCCCGAGCCGGAGATCTACGCGCGGCTGCTGCGCCGGCTGCGGGTGGTCGACGACGCGACCATCACCCGGCTGCGGCGGGCGGCCGAGACCGGCCGCGCCACCTTCGGCGCGAGTTTCCTGGCGACCGTCGCCGCCAACCCCGCGCTGGGCAAGGTCGTGCCGTTCCTGCTCTACGAAACGCTCGGGGCCACCCTCGATCCCGCGGTGCGCGGCGCCGCGGTGCTGTGGGGAGTGAGCCAGCTGTGCGCGCTGTCGAATCCGAAGGCCGTCGGCCGCGCCGGGTTCACCGGCGGCGGCCTCACGCCGGGGAACGAGCTGTTCGACACGATCCTGGCATCGCCGTCGGGGGTGGTGTTCACCGAGGACACCTGGGACGACGTGTGGCACTACGTCAAACGCGAGGATCGCCGGTTCACCCTCGACGTCGACACCCTGCTCGACCAGGTCCGCGCGCTGCCCACCGCGCGGACAGCGTGGACCACACCGGAATTCCCGCTGGTCCTCGCCGCGGGCGAACGCCGGTCCTTCACTGCGAACACCATCTTGCGCAACCCGGACTGGCGCCGCCGCGACCGCGAGGGGCACCTGCGCGTCAGTGCCGACGACGCCGCCGCGGCCGGCGTGTCCGACGGAGATCGGGCCCGGCTGGTCACCGAGACCGGAACGGCCACCGTGACCGTCGAGATCAGCGACATGATGCGCGCGGGCAATATCGCGCTGCCCAACGGGCACGGTCTGGACTTCCCCGCCGGCGACGGCACCACGACCAGCGCGGGGGTGTCACCGAACGAATTGACCAGCACCGCCCACAAGGACGCCTTCGCCGGCACGCCGTGGCACAAGCACGTGCCCGCGCGCCTGGAAGCGCTGTAGCGCGCGGCTCAGCGCTGCGCGCGCACCGTCGCCAGGACCTGCCATGCCTGCAGTGCCGCACCGAGATCGCGGACGGCGGCGGGATCGGCGAGGGATCGGCCGGTGAGCTTCTCGACGCGCCGCAGACGATAGCGCACCGTATTGGCGTGCAGATAGAGCCGTTCGCCGGTCCTGGTCGCGGAACCGCCTGCGGCGAACCAGGTTTCGAGGGTCTCGAGCAGTCGGCCGCGTTCGTCGTTGGGAAGGGCCAGCACCTCGCGCAGGCGCATGTCGACCATATGCGCGGCCTCCACCGGCGCGGCCGCGACCACCATGCCCAGCGGATTGTCGTCGAACCGGGCGACACCGGACGCGCGATCGGCGAGGCCGACCAGCGCCAAGCGCGCGAAGTGCCACGCCTGCGGGGTCTCGGTGAGCGATTCGTACGGTGGGCTCATACCGATGCGGGCCCGGTGTTTGCGCAGGGCGGCCAGCGCGGCAGGCTCGCGGTCGGCGGGCAGTGCCAGTACGCCGATCTGCTGATCGGGCTGCAGCCGCCAGGCCGAGGTGATCCGGGCGTGGCGCAGGGTCGACTCGATGCCGGGCAGCGCCTCCCGGCCCGCCGCGCTGACCTCCGCGGCCACCACGACGTAGCGGCCGCGCGGCGGCAGGCCCAGGATGCGGGTCGCCTCGCCGAGCGTGGCCGGATCGGCGATGACGCCGGTGAACAGCGCCTCCACCAGTACCGAGCGCTCGTGCTCGCGTTGCAGCATGAGCTCCGAGCTCCTCTCCCGGTACGCGGCGGCGACGGCGACGGAGTACTCCCCGGCCAGCGCCCACACCTCGGCGCCCAGATCGACCAGCACCGCGTCGGTGACCGCCGGATGCCGCCTGGCCTCGGCGACCAGCTCCGACCACAGGAATTCGAACCCGATCCGGAACGCGTGAAGGGTCTCGGCCAGCGGCACCCCCTGCTGGGCGCGCAGCCTGCCCGTCTCCTTCGGCGGCTCGGGATCCACCGGCTCGTCGGTGGTGAAGTGCTGCACCATCAGCGTCAGATTGCGGGTGCAGGAGGTGTGGATGGTCGCGAACGGCACCAGGTTCTCGTCGCGGTAGGTGTCGAGTTCGGCGACGAAGCGCCGGGCCAGCTGCAGCCCGAGATCGTCGATACGCGCGAGCAGTGCCGCGGCGACGTCGACGATCGGGCCCGGAGGCGAGGTTCGAACCATTTCCGCAGCTTACCGGGGGTGGGATTGTTCCCACGGACAACGGTGTCGCGGCGATGTTGTCCGGCGATCCATGGGATCGGCGTCACAGCGGTGCGACGATTTTTCGCATGCCGACGCCCGCTCTGAGCGAGAACCTGCTGCGCTGCGCGCACCGCTATCCGACCCGTCCCGCGCTGCGCGCCGGCGCGACCGTGCTCACCTACGACGAACTCGCCGAACGCACCGCCCTGGTGGCCGCGTTCCTGCGCGATCGCGGCATCGCCCCGGGGGATCGGGTGGCGCTGATGCTGCCGAACGTGCCGGAGTTCGTCGTGCTGTACTACGGCATCCTGCGCGCCGGCGCGGTCGTCGTGCCGATGAACCCGCTGCTGAAGGCGCGCGAAGTCGCCTATTACCTGCGGGATTCGGCCGCGGTGCTGCTGCTGGACTGGGCCGGCGGTCCGGGGGAAGGGCCGCAGGGGGCGCGCGAGGCGCAGACGGCGGTGCTCACCATCGACACCGACGGCCTGGCCGAACTGCTCGCCGGGCACGCCCCCGACCGCGACGATCGCCCGGTCGCCGCCGACGACCCCGCGGTGATCCTCTACACCTCCGGCACCACCGGGACGCCCAAGGGCGCCGCGCTGTCGCACGCCGGGTTGATCCACAACGCCGACGTCTATGCCGTGACCGTGCTCGACATCGGCGCCGACGACGTGATCCTCGGGTGTCTGCCGCTGTTCCACACCTTCGGCCAGACCTGCGCGATGAACACCGCGATCCGCAGCGGCGCCTGCCTGACGCTGGTGCCGCGCTTCGAGCCCGGCGCGGTCTTCGAGGCGATCGCCCGCGACGGCGTCACCGTCTTCGCCGGTGTGCCGACGATGTATTCGGCGCTGCTGCACGATGCCGGAGCCGCCGCGGCGGACGTGTCGACCCTGCGCCGCTGCGTCTCCGGTGGCGCCTCGTTGCCGATGGAACTGCTGCACGCCTTCGAAAAGCGTTTCGGCTGTGTGATTCTCGAAGGCTACGGGCTGTCGGAGACGAGTCCGGTCGTCGCGTTCAACCACGCGGGGCGGGTGCGCAAGCCGGGATCGATCGGTACGCCGATCCGCGATGTGGAGGTCGAGCTCGTCGATCGGATCGACGGGGTCGGGGAGATCGCGGTGCGCGGCCCGAACGTGATGCTCGGCTACTGGGGCCGCCCCGCCGACACCGCCGCCGCGATTCCCGACGGATGGTTCCGCACCGGTGACCTCGCCCGCCGCGACGACGACGGCTACCTCTACATCGTCGACCGCAAGAAGGACATGATCATTCGCGGCGGCTACAACGTCTATCCGCGCGAGATCGAAGAGGTGCTCTACGAGCATCCCGAGATCACCCAGGCGGCGGTGATCGGCATCGCCGACGCGCATCTGGGCGAGGAGATCGTGGCCGCGGTCGCCTTGTGCGAGGGCGCGACCAGCACCGGCGCGCAGATCCAGGAGTTCGTCCGGGTCCGGGTCGCCGCCTACAAGTACCCGCGCCAGGTGTGGCTGCTCGACGCGCTGCCCACCGGGCCGACCGGCAAGATCCTCAAACGCGCCATCGCCCGGCCGTGAAACCCGCTCCCGCACCACATTTCCCGCACATCACACAGGAGTGATCCATGTTCACCTACACCAGCAGCGACGGCACGACCATCCACGTCCGCTCCTGGCTGCCCGCCGGGGACGACGTCACCGGCGTGGTCCAGATCGCGCACGGCATGGGCGAGTACGCCGCGCGTTACAGCCATCTCGCCGAGCGTCTCGCCGGGCTCGGCTACGCGGTCTACGCCGCCGACCACCGCGGACACGGCCACAGCATGACCGGGGTGCCCGGTGACCTGGGCGACAACGGCTGGAACCTGCTCGTCGAGGACATGGCCGCGCTGACCACGATCCTGCGCGAGACCCATCCCGGGCGCCGCGTGGTGCTGTTCGGGCACAGCCTCGGTTCGTTCGCGGTCCAGCAGTATCTGCTCGATCACGACGCGCTCGTCGACGCCGCCGTCCTGTGCGGCACCACCGCGGTCGACGAGCTGTTCATCGAGATCGCCGCCGCCGACGGCGATCTGCTCGGCCTGTTCAACCGGGAATTCCAGCCCGTGCGCACCACCGCCGACTGGCTCAGCCGCGACGAGGCCCAGGTCGACGCCTACCTGGCCCACCCGTGGTGCGGATTCGAAATCGACGCGGCGAACATGGCGCTGCTGGCCAGGGCGGGCACCGAACGGCTGGCCCGGCCGCGCGGCATCAGGACCGACCTGCCGCTGTATGTCATGGTCGGTGACCGCGATCCGCTCACCGTCGGTGCGCGACTGAGTGCTCTGCAGGTCGAGCGGTATCGCGACGCGGGGCTCACCGACGTCACCTATCGCGTCTATCCGAACGCCCGCCACGAGATCCTCAACGAGATCAACCGCGACGAGGTGGAGAACGAACTCCTCGCGTGGATCTCGCGCGCCAGCTAGGGGATCCGGGCCATCCCGCACAGCATCGAGACCGCTTCCTTGCGCGGGTGCGGGCGCCATTCGGTGGGCCGCCAGTCGATCACCGAGGTGATGCCCGGTGAGACGAGCTCGAGGCCGTCGAAGAAACGGGTGAACTCGGCGGTCGAGCGGAGCCGGAACGGGACGCCGCTGCGCTCGTTGGCGGCGACGTTCGCCGCGAGGTCCTCGGGAGACAGGTGGTCGTCGGTGGCGTGGGTCATGGTGAGGTAGCTGCCCGAGGGCAGGGCCGCGCAGAGTTCGCGCACGATCTCGTAGGGGTGCATCTCGTCGGTGAGGAAGTGCAGCACCGCGCAGAGCATGAGGGCCACCGGCCGGTCGAGGTCGAGGGTGCCGTGTAGAGCCGGATGCTCGAGGATCGAGGCGGGGTCGCGCAGGTCGGCGTCGATGTAGGCGGTCGCGCCACTCGGGGAGCTGTCGAGCAGGTCGCGGGCGTGGTAGAGGACGATCGGGTCGTTGTCGACGTAGACGACGCGGGCTTCCGGGGCGATCTCCTGGGCGAGTTCGTGGACATTGCCCGCGGTCGGCAGTCCGGTGCCGATGTCGAGGAACTGGCGGATGCCCACCGTCTGCACGAGGTAGGGAATCGCGCGACGAAGGAAACTGCGGTTCTCCAGGACGGCGAAATGGATGGAGGGGAACGCCTCGGCGACGGCGTCGGCCGACTTGCGGTCCGCTTCGAAATGGGCGCTGCCGCCCAGCCAGTAGTCGTACCGGCGGGCAGGGTGCGGTTTGGTGACGTCCACCCGGTCGGCAGCGGCCTCGAAGTCCACGGCGCACTTCCCTTCTCTCGACTACGGTCGTCCCTGTCAGCCCGACTCGAGACCGGTGGTGGCGTGGCTGGTCCCGCCGCCGCGAAAGGCACGGCCATGCCCCTGCAGTTCAGCCCCTACGACTTCGCTGTCCATGCCGATCCGTATCCGTACTATGCCAGGTTGCGCAGTGAGTCCCCCGTCTACCGCAACGACACCGACGACTTCTGGGCCCTGTCGCGGCACGCCGACGTCCGGGCGGCGTTGCGCGATTCGGAGCGGTTCTCGAGCGCCAACGGCCTGCGGATGGAGCCGGCGTTCTGGGGACCGCAGGCGGAGAAGTTCTTCTCGTTCGTGGCGATGGACCCGCCCAAGCACACCCGGATGCGCGAACTCGTCGTCCGGGCGTTCACCCAGCGCCGGGTGCAGAGCCTCGAGCCGCGCCTGCGCGAGATCGCCCGGCGCACCCTGCGGCCGCTGCTCGAGCGCGGCAGCTTCGACCTGATCGCCGACTTCGCCGGTCCCTTCCCGACCGACGTCATCTCCGAACTGGTCGGTGTGCCGGAACAGGATCGGGAACTGCTGCGCAAGCTCGGCATGGAGATCATGTACACCGACGCCGAGTCGACCGATCTACGGCCGGAGGCGATGGCCGCGATCGGGGCGCTGGTCGGGTACTACACGGAGCTGACCATCGCGCGCAGTCAGCAGCGCGGCGACGATCTGCTCTCGGGTCTGCTCGACGCCGCCGACGGCGACGACCGGCTCACGCCCGAGGAGATCGTCGGGGTGCTTATCCTGCTCGTCGGGGCGGGCATCGAGACAGTCATGCTGACCCTCGGCAACGCCTGGCACAGCGCCGCGCTGCACCCCGATCAGCGCCGCGCCGCCTTCGACGGCCGCGTCGACGACTGGATCGCGGAGTCCATGCGCTACGACCCGGCCACCCAGGCCCAGTTGCGCACCACCACGACGCCGATCGAGCTGCACGGCGTCGAGATCCCGGCCCAGGCCCGCATCCTGCTGCTGACCGGCTCGGCGCATCGCGACGAGGCGGTCTTCGACAACCCCGACAGCTTCGATCTGGACCGCGATACCAGCGCCTCGCTCGCCTTCGGCGCGGGCCGCCACCACTGTCTGGGCATGAACCTGGCCCAGCTGGAGCTGCGGGTGGCGCTGCAGGAGATCGTCGCCGCGGTGGCCGACTACGAGATCGACACCGACAACCTGGTGCGCATCCACTCGTCGAACAACCGGGGCTTCGCCGCGCTGCCGACCACCGTCACGCTGCGCTGATCCCGCGGCCGGTCGCCGTGCCGCCGGTGCGGCGACCGGATCGTACCGGTGATCCCATGCCCGGTCCCGCGGTTGTGTGATTGGTCCCAATATCGGGGTGGGGTGGTTGCGCCGTGCCGCGAAGACGTCGATGGTGAGTACCTGGGAAGACCAGTCTCACACACCAGTCGGTCGGATTCTGTGGGCCGAGTCGGTAGGAATCGACATCGGAGTCGGTATGAATGCTGTGTTCGAGTGTCATCACGGATGGGTCGTCGACATCGTCGACGACGACGCGCGCGACCCGATCGGCTGGCGCGCGCAGTGTTCCTGCGGCCGATGGCGTGGGCGGCCCTGGCGGCGCTCGCCGCATCCGCTCGGCCACGCGCCCGCCGATCGCCGCCTGCACAGCCCGTCCGGCAGGCTCGACCCCACCCTGACCCGGCTCGTCCTCGACGACTGGGAGTGCCATCAGTTCGAGATGCGGGCGCTGATGCCGGTGCGGCTGGCGTTCCAGGACTCGGAGTCCGCGCGTCAGCGGCTCGTCGAGGCCGTGCGCTTCGTCCGCGCGACGGGCGCGTCCTGGGAGTCGATCGGGCACGTGCTCGGCACCGATTCCGCGGAGCTCGCCGAGCAGTGGTTCGGCACCGGCGCCGCGGTCTGAGTCAGAATCCGGCCAGACCGGAGGCGAGATCGCTGATGTCGAGCGTGGCCAGCACCTGGTCACGGACATCCGGGCAACGCTGGATGGTGACGGTGTCGATCGCGCCGCGGTTGAGCGTGATCGCGGTGTTGATGGCGCCGTTGCGCAACGCCCAGTTGTGCACGGTGCCGTTGTAGGACACCCGGGCGACGGCGGTGCCCTGCTGCCGCCAGTTGTCGATCTCGGCGCGCAGCATGTCGCACAGCTGATCGGCGGCAGCGGTGCCGATCTCCGGTATCTGGGTGGGGGTGGGGCGGGTCGGATCGGACGGTTCGGTACTGGTGCCGCACCCGGCGAGCGCGGCCGCGGCGAGAACCGCGACAACGATGCCGGTGCGCCGCCGGGACCGTCGTCCGCACGATGCGCTGGTGGTCATGAGAACTCCCTGATCGTGACGATCCGGATGCACGTCGGGCGCCCACGCTGGGCCGGGCGACATGCCGCGCGGCCTACTCTCGAAGTATGGTCGCCCGCGTCCGCAGGATCAACGGATTCGTGGTGCGGCCGCCTTGCTCCTCCCGGTGGGCGCGGTAGGCCGAAAATCGAGTGGTCGGCTACTCGTGTCCGGCACCGGATCACCAGCCCACGCTGAGGGAACCAGCTGCATCCTTCTCCGGGCGAGGTGACCCATGGATACCGAAAGCGACACCCGCACCGCCGCATGGCGCGAGCAGATGAACGCCGCGTCGCGGCGCTTCGCCGACAGCGCGACCGAGCGCGACGAGGTGACCCGCAAACGCGAGGCGTCCGAATCCGATGTCGTCGACACCGAGGAACAGATCCTCGCCCGCGCCGACCGGCTGCTGGGCAATGGCGAGGTGCCCGCCCAGGCGGTCATCGAGCTGGGCAGGCAGGACCCGCTCGACAGCATCGGCTCGCTGGAACGGGTCATCGGCTTCGCCAACGAACTGCAGGCCGTCAACTTCCTGACCCGCGGCACCCGCGCGGCCGCCGCCGTCGCCCGGATCTCGCTGTCCGACCACGGCCGCCGGGTGCCGATCGGCACCGGGTCGCTGGTCTCGCCGCAGCTGCTGCTCACCAACAACCATGTGCTGCCCAGCGTCGATGTCGCCGAATCGGTGATCATCGAATTCGCGGCGGAAGCCGGTATCGACAATGTGCCGACCCAGACGGTGCGCTTCGATCTCGCGCCGGGCGACTTCTTCGTCACCGACCGGCACCTGGACTACACCCTCGTGCGAGTGGCGCCCGGTGCCGACGGCACGGCCCCGGGGAACACCTTCGGCTGGAACCCGCTGATCGCCAAGCCGGGCAAGATCGTCATCGGGGAGGCGATGAACGTCGTCGGTCATCCGCTGGGCAGGCTCAAGGAGATCTCGATCCGCGACAACCGGCTCGATCTGCAGCTCGACGACTTCCTGCACTACACCTCCGACACCGAGCCGGGGAACTCCGGGTCGCCGGTCTTCAACGATCAATGGGAGATCGTCGCCCTGCACCACGCCGGCGTGCCCGAGAAGGACGACAAGGGCCGGGTACTGCGCAAGGACGGCAAGCCGTGGCAGGGCGGCGACGGTGACGACGCCATCCGCTGGGTCGCCAACGAAGGCATCCGCGTGAGTGTGCTGCTGCGCGATCTCGGCTCCCGCACCTTCGATCCCGGGCAGCGCGCGCTGCTCGACGAACTCGGCCCCGCCGCATGCCTGGCGGCCGACGCCGTGGTCGTCGACCCGACAGCCGCCGCGCCACCACCGGATTCGGTGGCGGAGACGATCGTGCGCGGTCCGCACGGCAGGCCGAGCGCGTTCGGTGGCAACCGCAGCGTCGTGTTCCTGCACGGTCGCAGGCAGGAGGGCCGCGACCCGGCCGAGCTGCGCCGCAGCTGGACCGCGGGCCTGAACAAGGGCCTCACTCTCGCGGACCTGAGCCCGATCGATCCCGCCGACGTCCACTTCCCCTTCTACGGTGACCAGCTCGTCGCGAGCCTGGGCGCCCGCGAAGCGGCCGTGGCGACCCGATCGGAGCTCTACGAGAGCCTGGTCGCCGAGACCGCCCAGCGCCTCGGCATGCCGACCGCCGCGCAGGCAGGCGACCCGATGGCCCAGGAGGGCTTCGGGTTCGGTTCGGTCGTCCTCGGCCGGGTGCGCGACCAGCTCGGCTGGATCGCCGCGCGCAGTGGCCTGGACTCGCTGCTCATCGGGGCGATCTTCCAGGACGTCGCGGCCTATCTCGACGACGAGAGGGTCCGCAAGGGAGTACTCGACACCGTGCTCGCCGACATGCCGACCAGCGGTGAGCTCGTGCTGGTCAGCCACAGTCTGGGCACGGTGGTGGCGATGGATCTGCTCACCCAGCTGCCCAGGGAGCTGACCGTGCGCCTGCTCGTCACCGCGGGCAGTCCGCTGGGCCTGGACGGGGTCTACGGCAAGCTGCTCACCGGCGGGCCGCACCGGCCGGACCGGATCGGCGACTGGCTCAACACCTGGTACGCCGGCGACCCGATCGCCATCGGCTGCCCGCTGCGCCAGGCATGGGGACCCGACCTGCTCGATCTGCCCGTCGAGAACCCCAAGGAGCGGGCGCACGATATCGCCGAGTACCTCGCGCACCCGGCGGTCGCGGCCACGATCGGGCGCATGCTGACCGACTGAGCACCGGCGCGGCGGGCGCGGCCCGGGCCGCGCCCGCCGCGCCGTGGTCACGGGGTGAACGGACGTTGATCCAGGAACGCGGCATCGGCGTTGATCGTGAACAGGTTCGGAACCTGGTCCGGTGGCATCGCGTTCATGATCCGCTGATGGAACTGCCGATAGCCGGCGTCGAAGGCGCCGTCGCCCCACANCGTGAACAGGTTCGGAACCTGGTCCGGTGGCATCGCGTTCATGATCCGCTGATGGAACTGCCGATAGCCGGCGTCGAAGGCGCCGTCGCCCCACACCTGCAGCAGCGCGCCGGTGAACTGTCCGTTGACCGGCCCGTCGTAGGACAGCTGCGAGTCCTGGCAGCCGGCCAGCAGCACCACGCCCGCCTCGATGGCGGCCCGCGAGTTCGGTCCGGCCAGCTGCTGGACGAACGCGTACATGGCCGCGCGCTGCTTGTTGTCCTCGGTCTGCACCTCCAGCGGCATCGCCTTGGCGCTGCCGTGGACCACGGTGCCGAGGTCGCCACCGGGATCGTCGCGCGCGGCCAGATCGACGATCGCCGTGCGGGTCTCGCGGGTGAAGGCGTCGCGCGCCACCGTGCCGCTGTGGCAGCTGTCCGAGCAGACAACGACCCGCACGCCGGGCGCGAACCGCGACCACATCCGGTACAGCTCGTCGTCGACGATCTGGCGATCGAACACCACCCAGGTCTCGTCGCGGCGGTCGTCCTCCTCGCCGTCGACGTCGCTGGTCTGGCCGCCGTGGCCGGAGTAGGTGACCAGCACCAGATCGCCCGCTCGCGCCGCGCCGGCGAGCCGGGCGATCTCGCCGATGATCGCGAACGATGTCGCCGCGCTGTCGAGCAGCACGCGTGGGCCGGCGAAACCCTGCGCGGCCGCCAGCGCGGCCATGGCATTCGCGTCGTTGACACAGCCCGCGAGCGCGCCGTCCCAGCCGCCGTAGGCGGTGGGATCGACCCGGTTCAGTCCGATGTGCAAGGAGTATCCGCTCACTGTCGTTCCCTCCGTCTGGGATGTCCGATCAGGGGGTGCCGGGGGAGTCCGGCGCGGATCAATTCTTCGGCGGCCGTGCCGGACTCGATAGCGTGCCGCACTACCCCAATCCGGCGAATCGCCCGGCGGAGGTGGAGTAGTGCATTACGCGTTCGGCACGGGTACCCGGTGCGCGACGATATCGGGGTGGGAATCTCCCCACGATTCGAAAGGACAGGGAGATGTTCGATTCGGATATCGAGGACGCGGTCCTGGCAGCCAGCCCGGACACCGGGGAAGAGTGGTTCGAAGCGGCGAAAGCACCGGCCGGCAGGCCCGACAACGGCGTCGGGACGAGGGGAATCGACCGGACCGAGGTCGACGCCGACCGCACCCTGTTCCTCGGACCCGCGACGATGCGGGTCCTCGATGGCGTCCCGCACGCCGACGGCACCATGACGGTGCGGTACCCCGTCGGCCGGGACGCCGAGCTCCGGATGCTGCGCAACTCCATCATCGTGAACTGACCGGCCATGACCACAGCGGAACAGCACGCCGGATCGCCCGTGCGAGCCAGCGGCGATCACGTCACCTCGGGCTTGGCGACCATCGAACAGGTCGGGCGTGGCAAGGTTTTCGCGTCCACCACCGGCATCGTGGTCTTCCTCGTCGCGGTGCAGGCGACGATGGCGTTTCCGCTCGGCGCGCGCACGGCCCAGGAATGCCACACCGCGGGATTGCTGGCCCTGCTGGTGGGCGCCATGATGGCGATCGCGGCGCCGACGGCGACCTACCGGTACTACGTCTACATCTATTCGCTGCGGCTGGACCCGAAGTACGCCCAGTTCGCGAAGCTGGTCTTCGCCGGCTCGCTGCTGCTGTCGGTGCTCGACGGTGGCGCCGATCTCGCGCTGGCGATCCGGCTGACCGGCGAGCCCGCGTCCTGTGGCGGCGCCACGGTGACGCTGCTGCGCGCCCAGGCGGGCCTGCACCTGTTCTTCCTGCTGCTGGCCCTCGTGGTCACCGCCATGATCTGGTACCTCGGCACCAAGCACCGCCTCGCCGGCGACGATCCGTCGCAACCGCAGTACGCGCCGACCCCCACCACCGCCCCCGCGCCGAGCGGGCTGATCATCTGCTGCTCCGGCGGCGGCATCCGGTCCGCGTCGTTCTGCCTCGGCGCGCTCCAGGTACTGCGCGACCGGGGACGCTACCAGAGCGCGACCGCGGTGGTCGGGGTGAGCGGCGGCGGCTACATCGCCGCGGCCATGCACATCCTGCACCGCAACTTCACTGATCCCTACGCACTCGAATCCTCGGAGCTGGCCTATCTGCGCCGCCGCACGCGCTACCTGATGCCGCGCGGCACCGACAAGTTCCGCGCCGTGTTCTCCCTGCTCTACGGCATCGCCGTGAACGCGACGCTGGTCGGGATCTCGCTGCTGGCGGTGTCGTGGTGGCTGGGCTGGCTGCTCGACGACATCGACGTGCTGACCCGCGACGGCGATCGGCTCGAACTGCACCTGGTGCCCGCGGGCGGGTACTGGTACCTGGCGATCGCGCTCGGTCCGTTCGCGCTCGCACTGGCGGCGTTCGTGGTGGAGAAGGCCTGGGATCGGCTGACCATGGTGCCGGACCGGATGCGCAACGTACTCGCGAAGGGGTCCTCCGTGCTGTTGGGGATCGGGGCGCCGCTGGCGGTGCTGCTCGTCGGGGTCCCGGTCGCCCTGTACGTGCTGAGCAGGGTGACCGACGGGTCCGCCGGCGCGCCGACCACGTTGCTCGTCGGGCTCGTCGACCCGGGCGCGAAGGGCGCGCTCACCTTCGGCGCGACGCTGGTCGCGGTGATCGGGCTCGGGCGCTCGGCGTGGAAGGGGCTGCACACGGGCGACGCGGCGAGCGGCTGGTACGGGCGCGTGCTCGCGGTGGTGCGCAAGCAGCTCGCCCCGTGGCTGGGCAGCGCGCTGATCGTCGCGGTCGCCGTCGTGCTGCTGCTGCGCTGGACGACGGTCTTCGCCACCGACGCGCACGCGCGCGCGAACTGGACGCTGGCCTGGTGGATGATCGGCGTCGCCGTCGCGATCAAGGTGTTCACCGACGCCAACCGCACCTCGCTGCACACCTACTACCGCGAAGCGCTGTCGAAAGCCTTTCTCGTGGAGAAGGATCCGCGGTCGCACCAGGCGGTGCCGCTGCCCTACAGCACCGCGCTGCGCTACTCCGACTACGGCAAGCCGGTCGGGCACGGACCGCGGCTGGTCATCGCGGCGGCCGCCAACGCCAACGACGTCGCCTTCGTGCCCACCCGGCGCGGCTGCGTGCCGTTCGTCTTCGATCCGGACCGGATCGGCGTCGTCGGTGACCGCGCGCTCACCCAGGACGGCCTGCGTCCGACCGCGCCCTACGAGCAGGTGGCCGACTACCGGTATCGCGATGTCACCGTGCCCGCGGCGATGGCGATCAGCGGCGCCGCGTTCAGCCCGCTCACCGGCCGCGAGAGCGCCCGCACCCGGCCGGTCCGGATCCTGCTCGCCCTGCTCAACGCGCGTCTGGGAGTGTGGCTGCCGAATCCGTACTGGCGGCCGGTCCCCCAGGGCAGGCTCGCCGCGAAACTGCCCGCGGCCTACAGCTGGGCCGACAAACCGGGACCGTACCGGCTGCTGCGCGAGGCCTTCGGCAATCCGTCGCTGTACGACCGCTGGCTCTATGTCACCGACGGTGGCCACTACGACAACCTCGGGCTGGTGGAGGCGTTGCGCAGGCGGCCGGCGACGGTGCTCGTCCTCGACGCCAGCGGCAGTCCCGACGACCGGTTCTGCGCGCTGGCCGAAGCCATCGCGACGGCGCGCATGGACCACTGCGTGGAGATCACCATCGACCTGCGGCAGATGCTGCGCGGGGAGCGCAAGCGCGCCCACAAGGCGTGGGCACACGGTGTCGCCCGGCATCTCGACGGCGCCACCACCGACATCTACTACCTCCGGTCCCAGCTGATCGACGACCTGAGCTGGGACCTGGAGAACTACAGCAGGGCACATCCGGACTTCCCGTACACCTCCACCGGCGACCAGCTCTACAGCGAATGGGATTTCGAGGCCTACCGCGCCCTCGGGCACGAGGTGACCGAGCGGGCGCTGGCGGATCCCGTCTTCGCCGGGCTGGTCGGTGCGCCCGGCGCCGGAGCGCCGGAGTCCGACGGCGAGACCGGCGCACCGGTCTTGGCCCGCTAGCGCCTACTCGCCGACGACCGATCGCGCGGCGGTCAGCGTGGTGAGTACCCGCTCGGTCTTGGTCAGCTCGGTCGAGATCGACAGACCGTAGCCGCGGACGGCGGCATGGAGCCGGTGCTGCACGTCGAGGGCGCGCGCGTGCAGGGCGGTGGGGGATTCGCCCGGCGCGGGCGTCACTTTCAGCGTGAGCTCGAACAGGTCGAGCCCGTCGACCGTCCACCGCTCGGCGTCGGCGGCCAGATCGCCGACGGCGATGTTGGTCCACTTCGTCGACGCGACCGGACCCATCGCGCGTAGATGATCGACCACGACACCCGGAGGCGTGCAGCTGACCAGGAACTGGCGCTGGGCCGAGTCGAGGGCGTCGGTGACGTCCTCGCCGCACAGGGCCGCCACCCGCAGCGAACCGGCCGGGCGTCTGCTCACCACCGAGGCCGACAGCACCCGGCGTTCGCCGCACCAGTCGCCCTCGATGCGGTACTGCATCCCCGGTTCGCTGAACGGCGTCGCCCAGCGGCCCACCAGCTGCGCGGTGGCGCAGGGCCGCAGTTTGACGGTGAGGTCGTCGTGGTCGCCACTGCGCAGCCGGATGGCGATCCGGCCCGCCAGCAAGGCGGGTGCGCCGCGCGCGCCGGGAACGGCGGGTTCGGCGAACCACACGTCCCGGCTGATCGCGGCGGCATTGGTGCACCCCAGCCGGGTTTGGGCGTCGAGGAGGTCACCGTCGAGATTGACCTTGATTTCGATCGGAGTAGTCACCCGAGCAGCGTCGCCCATGCCCCCGCCGTTCGGCGCGCGTAATTCGCTACTCGATTGCCGTGGGCCGGGCCGCGGCGACATCACGGCCGCCGGAACACGGGCCGGTCAGGGCACCGAGTAGTGCACTACTCGTGACATAGATCACCCGGTGCCGGACACTGATCTGCGACCACTTCTCGTACACCGCGGTTCGAGCCAGTCAGCTACGTGGAGGTTCTCGATGGTCGAGGCACAGCCGGCGATTCCGCCGCAGTCGTCGCCGCCCCACCGGTCGTTCGTCGCCCGCGCCGCCGTCGAGGCCGCCGAAGCGCTCGACCGGCGCGTGGGCTGGTTCCGGTTACCCACCCCGCTGGGGCTGGCCGTGCTGGTCGGCCTGCGCAGCAGGCTGCGCTCGCGCAATCTGTTCGACACCGGCCGACATCCGGCCGGACCGTTGCCGCCGGACACGACCGGCGAACACCGGGCCGCGCGCACCATCGACGGTTCGTACAACAGCGCCACCGATCCGCGCACCGGGTCGGTCGGCTGCCGGTTCGGGCGCAATTTCGCACCCGAGCACAGCTACCCCGAGGACTCCGCCCGAATCCAGGAACCGAACCCGCGCCAGGTCAGCCTGCGCCTGCTGGCCCGCGACGGCTTCCAGCCCGCCACCACCCTGAACCTGCTGGCCGCGGCCTGGATCCAGTTCGAGGTGCACGATTGGTTCAGCCATACCCGCACCGACAGCGAGCCGTTCCGGGTGACGCTCGACGAGCACGACACCTGGCCCGAACGGCCGATGACGATCCAGCGCACCGCCACCGTCCCCGGGGCCGGGCCCGGCGACCCGCCCAGCCATGTCACCGAGGACTCGCACTGGTGGGACGCCTCCCAGATCTACGGCAGCACAGCGGCTTTCGCGTCCGCCCTGCGCTCGGGCAAGAACGGCGAACTGGTGATCGACGAGCTCGGCCTGCCGCCGCTGGACGCGGCCACCCTGCTGGCGCTCTCGGACGCGGCCGCCAACGCCTGGGTCGGTCTGGCGCTGCTGCATTCACTGTTCCTGCGCGAGCACAACGCGATCTGCCGCCGCCTGTCGCGGCGCTATCCGGACCTCGACGACCAGCAGCTCTACGACACCGCTCGCCTGATCAACGCCGCGCTGATCGCCAAGATCCACACCGTCGACTGGACCCCGGCCATCATCGCCCACCCCACCACCGTCGCGGCCATGCGCGCCAACTGGTTCGGCGTCCTCGGCGAACGGATCTCGCGCCGGTTCGGCAGGCTCGTCGGCAACGAGGTGCTCTCCGGCATCCCCGGCTCCGCGGTCGACGACCACGGCGTGCCGTACGCGCTGACCGAGGAATTCGTCTCGGTGTACCGGATGCACCCGCTGATCCCCGACGATCTGGTGGTGCGCAGTCTCACCGACGACCGCGTACTGGCCGAGTATCCGTTCCCCGAGCTCGGCGTCGCTCACATCCGTGAGCGCCTCGGCGAGACGCCGATGGACACGCTGTTCTATTCCTTCGGCCGCGCCAACCCCGGCGCGCTGACGCTGCACAACTATCCGCGCCATCTGCAGCAGCTCGCCAGGCCGGGGCAGCCGCTGATCGACCTCGCCACCATCGACATCCTGCGGGTCCGCGAGCGAGGGGTGCCGCGCTACAACGAGTTCCGGCGGCAACTGCGGTTGCGGCCCGCCGCCTCGTTCGACGAGCTGACCGACAATCCACGGTGGGCGCGTGAACTCGAACAGGTCTACGGCAACGTCGACGACGTCGATCTCATGATCGGCCTCTACGCCGAGCCCAAGCCTCCCGGTTTCGGCTTCAGCGACACCGCGTTCCGGATCTTCGTGCTGATGGCGTCGCGGCGGCTGTCGGCCGACCGGTTCTTCACCACCGACTTCCGGCCCGAGATCTACACCGAGGCCGGTATGGCCTGGGTGCGCGACAACAGCATGCGCACCGTGCTGCTGCGCCATTTCCCCACGCTGGCGCCCGCGCTCGCGGGCGTCGCGAATCCCTTCGCGCCGTGGAGGACTCCGCGATGACCTACCTGCGCTTCCGCGACGACCTGGAACAGCCGCGCCCCGACGAAGAACAGATCATCGACAAGATCATCGCGGTGCTGCGCGACAACAACGAACGCGCCTACCGCAAATACCAGCGCGGACTGCGCGACGCGCACGCCAAGAGCCACGGCATCCTGCGCGGCGAGCTCACCGTGCCCGCCGGCTTGCCGCCCGAGCTGGCACAGGGCCTGTTCGCCACCCCGGCGACCTATCCGGTCATCGCCCGGCTGTCGAGCACCTCCGGGGTCATCCGCAGCGATCAGTTGCGGGGCGTGCGCGGCCTCGGCATCAAGGTGCTGGGCGTGCACGGTCCGCGGGCGATGCCCGGCGACGAGGCCACCACCCAGGACTTCATCATGGTGACCCACCGGGAGTTCCTGTTCGCCGACGCGCACGCCTACCTCACCCGGGGCATGCCGACCGCCTGGGTGCTGGCCCGGCTGCCCGACGAGGTGCTTCGCGCGGGCAGCGATCTCGTCGCGGCCCTGGACAAGCACGTGCTGCGGCGCATCGGCAAGCGGGTGCCCCCGAATCTGGGCGTGTTCGTGGCGCCCAACACCCACATCCTCGGCGAGACCTTCTACACCTCGGCGCCGGTGCGCTACGGCGACTATGTCGCCAAGCTGCTCTATGTCCCGGTGTCGCCGGAAGTCGCCGCGCTGCAAGGACAACCGGTGAGCACGGGGGCCGGGGTCAATGCCCATCAGGACGCCGTCGTCGACTTCTTCGCCGCGCACAGCGCCACCTACGAACTGCGCGCGCAGCTGTGCACGGACGTGGCCACGATGCCGATCGAGGACGCGACTGTGCCGTGGCCGGAGGAGGCGTCTCCGCATCGCACGGTCGCGACCATCCGGTTCGACGTCCAGGATCCCTACACCCCGCAGCGGCGGGCCTACGGTGACGACGTGCTGTCGTTCAACTCCTGGCGCGGCCTGGACGCGCACCGTCCGCTGGGGTCGATCAACCGGCTGAAAAAGCGGGTCTACGAGGCGTCGAGCGACTATCGCCACGACGTCAACAACGCGCCGCGGCTCGAGCCCCGTGACGCGACCGAATTGCCGCCATGACCACCGCGCAGGTCCGTTGTGGGGGAGCCGGTCGCGAACTAGAATTGTGGCGTATGGGCGAATTGTGGCAACTGCTCGATCGCCCCGCCGAATTCGACACCGTGCGTACGGCTTTGACGAATGGGAACAGCGGCGGAGTGATATTGGTCGGCGCCGCAGGCATCGGCAAGACCACGCTGGCCCGGCTGGTCACCTCGGTGCTCACGGACCCGGTCCGCTGGGTGGCGTGCACCGCCTCGTCGCAAGCCATTCCGCTCGGCGCGTTCGCCCCCTGGATCGCCGCGTCGGCCTCCCGTGATCCGCTCGCCCTGCTGCACTCGGCACGGGAAAACGTTCTGGCCCAGCCGGATACGGTGATCGGCGTCGACGACGCGCACCTGCTCGACACCCTGTCGGCCACCCTGGTGCACCAGATCGCCGCCGACCGCGGCGCGCGCATCGTGGCCACGGTCCGCTCCGGCGAGCACGTGCCCGACGCGATCACCTCACTGTGGAAGGACGGCTTCCTCGCGCGCGTCGAACTGACACCGCTGTCCAAGACGCAGTGCACCACCCTGGTCGAGACCGTGCTGGGCGGGACCCTGGAGGGGCTCAGCGCCGACGTCATGTGGGAGGCCTCGGGCGGTAACCCGCTGTTCCTGCGCAACATGGTCGAAGGCGCGGTCGAGGCGCGCACGCTCACCGATGTCAACGGGGTCTGGCAGTTGCGCGGTCCGACCGCCGTGCCGTCGGGGCTGGTGGATCTGCTCGACGAGCGGCTGTCCAGGGCGGGCGAACCGGTACTCGACGCGCTGCGGATGCTGTCGGTCCACGAGCCGCTCGACATCGACATCCTCACCGAGCTCGTCGGCGTCGAGGCCGTCGACGCCGCCGAGCTCAGCGGCCTGATCCGGGTCTGCCGCCATGGCGGCTCGGTCGACGCCCGGTTCAGTCATCCGCTGCTGGGCGAGGTGGTCCGCCGTCGGATCGGCACCGCCGCGGCCCGCACGCGGCGCGGTCGCATCGTCGAGACGCTGCGCGACCGGCCGCTGGACACCCCGGCCGAGCGGATCCGGCTGGCCCAGCTGTGCGTCGACAGCGATCAGCCGATCGACATCGTGTTGCTGATCAATGCCGCCAAGGACGCGATCGCGCTGGCGAACCTGCCGCTGGGGGAGCGCTTGGCGCGCGCCGCCTGCGAACGCTGCGGTGGCCTGCGCGCGGCCGAACTGCTGTCGCGGGCGCTGCTGTGGCAGGGCAAACCGCACGAGGCCGACGAGATCCTCGCCCGGTTCGACCCCGACCGGCTCGATCCGCTGCAGGTGGTGCAGTGGGGGCTGCCGCGCGCGAGTCTGCAGTTCTGGTCGCTCGGCGATGTCGCGCGGGCCCACCAGCTCATCGACCTGGTCGCCGCGCGCGTCGAGCATCCGTCGCTGCGGCTGCTGGTCGACGCGGTCCGCGCGGCGATGGCCGTGCACGAGAACCGGCTCGGCGTCGGCGTCGCGGAGGCCGAGCGCGTGCTCGCCGATCCGGACTCGCCCCGGCAGGCCGCCGATTTCGCCGCGTTCTCGCTGGGCCTGGCGTTGCCGTACGTCGGTCGCGGCGCCGACTTCGCGCCCATCGCCGCCCGGATCACGGCCGAGCAGAAATCCACCGACGGCCTGATCCGGGTGATGGTGCGCTACGGCGACGTGGTCGCCCTGACGATGATCGGTGACCTGGACCTGGCCGAACAGCGGGCCTCGGAATACCGGGAGTTCTCCTCGGCGGGCCAGTTCGCCGGCTGGGCGATCGCCCGCATCGCGATCGGCGTCGTCGCGACCTATCGCGGCCGGTTCCGGGCCGCGATCGCCGCCTTCGAGCAGGCGCTGGCCGCGCTCAACGCCGATTGCACCCTGCCCTGGCAGCTGCCCGCCCGGCTGGTGCTGGCCCGCGCCTACGCGGCGGTGGGCGAGGTCGACCAGGCCGAACGGGTCCTCGCCGACGCCGAGGAGCACAGCGGCCCCCACATGGCCCTGCACGAGCCGCAGCGGATGATCGCGCGCGCCTGGGTGGCCGCGGCCGAGCACAGTCAGCACACCGCGATCGACCTGGCCCGCAAGGCGGCCGACCTGGCCCACCGCACCGGCCAGTACGCGCAGGAAGCCGAGGCGCTGCACCACGCCGCCCGCTTCGGTGACCGGACCCTGGCCACCCGGCTCGCCGCCGTCGCGGCCCGGGTGCAGGGACCCGCGGCCGGCATCTACGCCCGCCACGCGGCCGCGCTGGCCCACTCCGACACCACGGCGCTCGCGGCGGTCAGCGTCGAGTTCGAGGACGCCGGGCTGTTGCTGGCGGCGGCCGACGCCGCGGCTCAGGCCGTCCCGATCTTCGACCACGCGGGTCAGCGCCGTCCCAGCGCCCAGGCCGCGGCCCGCGCCACCGCGCTGGCCGCCCGCTGCGACGGCGCCTGCACACCGGCGATCACGGCCGCCGCCCGTCCCCTGCCGATCACCGAACGCGAGCGGGAGATCGCCGCCCTCATCGGCCGCGGGTTGTCCAACCGGGCCATCGCCGAACGGCTCTGCGTCTCGGTCCGCACCGTCGAAGGGCACATCTATCGCGCGTGCATCAAGCTCGACGCCACCGATCGCGACCAGCTCGCCAAGCTGATCTGACACCATGGGTGGGTGACGACCGGTCGCCCACGAGCTGTCCTCGGCGCCGCGCTGGTCGCCCTCACGGTCACCGCCTGCGCGAGCGACGAGCCGGACCGGAGCGCGCCCGCCGCCGTGACCTCGACCGTGCCGAGCCTGCCCGCGGGCCGTCCCGATCTGGGCGCCGCCGAGGAGATCGCGCACGGCCTCGACGTGCCGTGGGGACTGGCGTTCCTGCCGGACGGCGCCGCCTTGGTCGGCGAGCGGGATTCGGGCCGCATCCTGCGCGTGACGCCCGGCCGCGCGCCCGAGATGGTCGATCAGGTGCCCGGTGTCGTGGCGCGCGGGGAGGGCGGACTGCTCGGTCTCGCCGTCGCTCCCGACTACGCCGACACCGGATACGTGTACGCGTATCTCACCGCCGCCGAGGACAACCGCATCGTGCGCCTGCGGCCGGGCGCGACGCCGGAGGTCATCTTCACCGGAATCGCGAAGGCGGGCAACCACAACGGCGGCCGGATCGCCTTCGGACCCGACGGCATGCTCTACGTCGGCACGGGTGACGCGGCCGACAGCGCACGATCGCAGGACCCGGCGAGCCCGAACGGCAAGATCCTGCGGCTCACCCCCGACGGCGCACCGGCACCGGGCAATCCGACCGCAGGCTCACCGATTCTGAGTCTCGGCCACCGCAATGTGCAGGGCCTGGCCTGGGACCGCGCCGGCACCCTCTACGCCGCCGAGTTCGGCCAGAATCGCTGGGACGAGCTCAACCGTATCGAACCGGGCCACAACTACGGCTGGCCCACCGTCGAAGGCGCGGGTGGCGCGGACCGCGGCTTCACCGACCCGCTGCTGTCCTGGTCGACCGCCGAGTCCTCGCCCTCCGGGCTCGCCATCGCCGGCGACACCCTCTACCTGGCCGCCCTGCGTGGCCGAAGGCTCTGGACTGCAACGCTGTCCGAGGGCGAAGCGACCGCTCCGGTGGATCTACTCCGCGACACCTACGGCCGCCTGCGCACCGTCGCGGTGGCCCCGGACGGCGCCCTGTGGCTCACCACCTCCAACACCGACGGCCGCGGCGACCCCCGCACCGGCGACGACCGCATCCTGCGCTTCCCGGCCCGCTGACCCGCCTCCGGCCGCGCTAGTGACCACCGTCGCGGCGGCTGACCCAGTGGGGATCACGGCCGAGCAGGGCGCGACGGTCCAGCCCGCGCACGGGGTCGGCGCGTCCATCTCCGCGTCGGCGACAGTGGCCACATCGTGGGCGATCAGCGCGGTCGCCGTCGCGTCGAGTCGGAGCAGTTCACTCATTCGGAGACATCCTTTTTAGCGGTCGATGTCTCCCCGTCGCTCCGTCGCCGAAGCGGCCCGTACCCGGGATCGGATCGTGCGGACCGCTGTCGACGAGGCATCGTGTCTCGGTTTGGAAGGGCTGACGGTCGGCGCGCTCGCCTCCCGGCTCGCGATGAGCAAGGCTGGGGTCGTCGGCCCCTTCGGATCCCGGGAGGACTTGCAGGCCGCTGCCCTCGAGCGGGCCGGTCAGATCTTTCGGGCCGCCGTCCTGGCGCCACTGTCGCACCTGGCGCCGGGCCCGGCCCGGCTGGCGCGACTGATCGATGCCTGGATCGACTACCTGGCCGAATGTCCTTTTCCGGGAGGGTGTTTCGTCACCGCGGCATCGTCGGAACTCGATGGACGGCCCGGCGTACTGCGGGACCGGCTGCGGGTGGTCGTCGCCGACTGGCGCGCCCACCTCACCGCCGAAATCGCCGCGGCGCAAGGCGAAACCCCCGCCGCGCAGCGGCCACCCGAGCAGATCGACACCGTGCTCATCGGCATTTCGATGGCGGTCAACCAGGAAATCCAGCTACTCGGCGACGCGTCCGCCGCGCGGCGTGGCCGTGCTGCCATGCGCGACGCGGCCGGTCTGCCGCATTCGCCATAGCTCGGCGGCGCGCGGCTACGGTGTGCCGATCTGTTCGACGTAGCCGGTGCCGGTGACCGGACGGCCGCGGAAGGTGCCGGTGTAGCGGTAGCTGCCGACGTAGCCACCGGTCATGCCGTAGACATAGTCGTCGTTGGCGACGGCGTCGATCTGGATCAGGGGGTCGCCGTTGTCGTCGTCGACGGCCCAGGCGAACGTCGTGGCCAGGGTCATGTCCCGGCCCTCGGGGGTGTGTCGCGGGGTGTGTTCGTACCCGGCGACGCGATAGCGGTAGCCGTTCTCGTAGGCGCCGCCGTGGTCGGTGCGGGAGCGCACGTAGACGGTCTGCTGGAGCGGAATGCCCAGTGGCCCACGGACTTCCACCATCAGCACCTGGGTGTCGGCGTCGATGTTGATGATCTGATAGGTGAAGAAGGTGAGGAACAGGTCGACCGCGACGGCGCGGGCGTATTCGAGCGTGCTGAGCCCGGACAGGTCGTACCGGGTGCCCTGGTGGTCGACGGTGCCCTCGTACTCGCACAGCAGTGACCAGTGGTCGTAGAGCCCGCCGCGCAGCTTGGCGAAATGCGCGATCTTGTCGGTGGCGCGCACCCGCAGATCCGCCCGGAACTCCGGATTGCGGTAGGTGACCAGGAAATTCGGGTAGCTGCCCCGCAGGGCGAAGTCCTCGCCGAACCGGATCAGGCTCGCGTCCGGCGCCAGTTCCAGATCGCGCGCGACCTGGTAGCCGCGGAACTGGCCGGGGAATCGCACCGCCGTGCCCGCCAGCAGGTTCGCGGTGTCGGCCGCCGAGGTCTCGATCAGATGCGCGTTGCGGAACGCCCGCACCTTCGGCTGCCCGATCACGGTGATGAAGTCCAGGAAGTTCAGCGGCGCGGGCAGGCCGGGGAACATCAGGCCGTAGTGGACGGTCCGGTAGCGCCCACGGGGCGGATGGAAGGGGGTGTTCGGGTCGTACGGGGTGCCGTTCACCGCGTGGGAACTCGACACGGTGCGTTGAATGCCGTGGAGCAGGGGAGTCGTCATCGCCATGGAAACCGGCGCCTTTCGCTGGACGGACATCGAGCTGACCGATAGGAAAATTACCGTTTGGTCAATTCGTCGTCAACCAGTCCGTGGATGCCCGTCGACGTGGACGCCCGACCAATTGACCGGCACTGGCGAGGCGGTAAATTACCTGGTGGCCGGGCACGGTCAACCAGCGGAAGGAGGGCGTGATGGGCACGGCGGGAACGAAAGGGGTGCCGCGCGCCGAGCGGGAACAGCAGATTCTCGACATCGCCGGTGAGCAGATCAGCCGGGTGGGGTACGCCGGGCTGTCCCCGGCCGGCGTGGCGAGCGCGGCCGGGGTCTCGAAACCCATGGTGTTCCACTACTTTCGCAGCAAAGAGGGCCTCTATGCCGCGTGCGTGGAGCGGGCGGCCGACGCGGTGTGCGGCGCCATCGAGCCGGTCTTCGACGGCACCCCGGGAATCGAGATGGCCGAGCACACACTCGAAGTCGTCATCGCCGCGCTGGCCCGCAGGCCCCACGACTGGAACGTGCTGCTGGACCGGTCCTATCCGCCGGACGGCATCGCGGCCGACGCGTCACATCGCGCCGAATGCCGCCTCGCCGAGCAGGCCTACCGGGGCGCGGCCGCCCTGCTCGCCGAACGCGGAATCACCGATGCCGCCGACCTGTCGGCGCTCACCGACGTCTGGATGGGTGTGGTGACGGCACTGGTGAATTGGTGGCTGCGGCACCCGGAGGAAAGCGCCGAGGCCATGATCGCCCGCTGCACCCGGCTCATGGGCGCGTTGTTCTGATCGGACTCAGAGCGCGTCCGCCAGGTCGTCGAGCAGCCGCCGCTTGGACCGCGCGCCGACGACCGTGCGCACCGGCTCGCCGTCCCGGAACAGCATCAGCGTCGGCATCGACAGCACGGCGTAGTCGGCGGTCGTGCGCGGGTTGGCGTCGACATCGAGCTGGACCGCCGTCATCCGGTCAGCCTCCTCGCGGGCCAGTTCCCCCAGCATCGGCTCGATCATCTTGCACGGCGGGCACCACGACGCCGTGAACTCGACGAGCACCGGTACCTCGGCGGCGAGCACCGCGCCGGCGAACGTCGCATCCGTCACCGCGGTCATCGCGTGGGTCATGTTCTCTCCCTCGGTCGGCGGGGCACCTCGCCCCGGGTCGACCACGCTAGGGATTGACGCCGAGGTCAAGGCAAGCCCGAGGCGGGAAACCCCTGCCGGGCAGGCCGATCGGTCCGTACGGTCGGTCGATGGTTCCGCTTCCGGATCTGCTCGCCTTCGTGGCGGCGGCGGTGCTGCCGCAGTTCGTCGATCCGGCGGCCGGATCGATGGTCGCGCAGCTGGTGGTGCTCGGGACGATCATGGCGGTGCCGGCGCTGGTGCTCGACAGCAGCTGGGCGCTGGTCGCGGGGACCGCGCGCGGCTGGTTCGCCCGCTCGCCGCGCCGCCTGGAAGCGGTCGGCGCCACCGGCGGGGCGATGATCATCGGGCTCGGCGCCTCCGTCGCGCTCACCGGCGCCGTCAAGTGAAACGAACCAGGCCGGGACGCGCCGGGTAGCGCACTACTCTCGGCCGGTCGCGCGATTCGGAGGACACTGAAGACATCGCGTCCGGGCCGTGCCGTCGGCGCGCGTCGAGGCGCGCCGAGACCCCGCGCTGACCGGGGCGTGTGCGGCCGACTTCATTAATACGTGCGGGTAACCCTTGGACGCTGTTCACATATACGGAGTAGAGGTGCACACTGCCCTGGAACCGGAGTTCGAATTCGTACCCGTCCGGGCCACACAACTCGGTATTGGAAAGGAGTCGGCGAGTGTTCAGCCGCATCGCCATCGTCAACAGGGGAGAGGCCGCCATGCGGCTCATCCATGCCGTCCGTGATCTGGCAGCGGCGAGTGGGCTACCGATCGAAACGGTCGCCCTGTACACCGACGTCGACCGAAACGCCACGTTCGTCCGGGCCGCCGATGTCGCCTACGACCTCGGCCCGGCCTCGGCCCGCCCGTACCTGGATCTCAAGGTGCTCGAGCAGGCCCTGGTGGCCACCAAGGCCGACGCGGCCTGGGTCGGCTGGGGCTTCGTCGCCGAGGATCCGGCCTTCGCCGAACTGTGCGAGCACATCGGCGTCACCTTCATCGGCCCCAGCGCCGAGGCCATGCGCAAGCTGGGCGACAAGATCGGCGCCAAGCTGCTCGCCGAAGAGGTCGGGGTCCCGGTCGCGCCGTGGAGCCGCGGCGCGGTCGACACCGTCGAGGACGCCATCGAGGCCGCCTCCGAGATCGGCTACCCGCTGATGCTCAAGGCCACCGCCGGTGGTGGCGGCCGCGGCATCCGCGTCATCACCAACGAGGCCGAACTGGTCGACGCCTACGAGCGCACCAAGCAGGAAGCCGCGCGCGCCTTCGGCAGCGGTGTGGTCTTCCTGGAGCGTCTGGTCACCGGTGCCCGCCACGTCGAGGTCCAGGTGATCGCCGACGGACAGGGCACGGCGTGGGCGCTCGGCGTCCGCGACTGCTCGGTGCAGCGGCGCAACCAGAAGGTCATCGAGGAGTCCGCGTCGCCCGTGCTCAGCGCGGAGCAGACCGCCGAGCTGAAGGCCTCCGCGGAGCGCCTCGCCGTCGCGGTCGGCTACTGCGGCGCGGCGACCGTCGAATTCCTGTACCACCCGGGGGAACAGCTGTTCGCGTTCCTCGAGGTGAACACCCGCCTGCAGGTCGAGCATCCGATCACCGAGTGCACCACCGGTGTCGATCTCGTGCACGCGCAGCTGTCGGTGGCCTCCGGCACCAAGCTCGAGGGCACCCCGCCGGTCGAGCGTGGCCACGCCATCGAGGCCCGGCTCAACGCCGAGGATCCCGACCGTGACTTCGCCCCCGCCCCCGGCCGCATCGTGCGGCTCGACCTGCCCGCGGGCCCGGGCATCCGCGTGGACACCGGCGTCAGCGAGGGCGACACCATCCCCGCCGACTTCGACTCGATGATCGCCAAGATCATCGCCTACGGCCGCGACCGCAACGAGGCCCTCGGCCGGCTGCGCCGGGCCATGGCGCAGACCCGGGTGGTCATCGAGGGCGGCGCGACCAACAAGAGCTTCGTCCTCGACCTGCTCGAGCAGCCCGAGGTGATCGACGCCAGCGCCGACACCGGCTGGATCGACCGGGTGCGCGGTGAGGGCCGCCTGGTGACCCACCAGCACTCCGCCATCGCGCTCGCCGCGGCCGCGATCGACGCCTACGAGGACGACGAGCGCGCCGAGCGGCACCGCCTGCTGTCCACCGCCTCCGGCGGCCGTCCGCAGGTCCAGCACGAGAGCGGCCGCCCGCTCGACCTGAAGCTGCGCGGCGCGAGCTACCGGGTCCGGGTGGCGCGCATCGGCGCGCACCGGTTCCGCGTCGGCATCGAGGCCGGCGCCGAACTGACCACCGCCGACGTCGATCTCGAGCGTTTCGACCAGCACACCGGGCAGATCGTCGTCAACGGCACCCGCTACCGCCTGATCACCGGCACCCACGGACCGACCCACCTGGTCGACGTCGACGGCGTGACCCACCGGATCAGCCGGGACGAGGGCGGCGTCGTCCGCTCGCCCGCGCCCGCCCTGGTCGTCGGCACCCCGCTCGAGGTCGGTGCCGAGGTCGAGGCAGGCGCCGCGGTGCTCGTGCTGGAGAGCATGAAGATGGAGACGGTGCTGCGCGCGCCGTTCCGCGCCCGGCTCAAGGAATGCAACGTCTCGGTCGGCACCCAGGTCGAGACCGGCGCGCCGCTGCTGCGGCTCGAGCCCCTCGCCGACGACGACGAGGCAGGCGAGACCGAAGCGGTCGGGACGGTCGAGCTCGACCTGCCCACCGAGCCCACCCCGCGCCAGCCGCACGAGCGGCTCGCGCGCGGCCTGCAGGATCTGCGCAGCCTGCTGCTCGGCTTCGACGTCGACCCGCACGACGACCGCCGCGTCCTCGACGAGTACCTCGCGGCCCGCCGCGATTGTGTCGCCGGCGATCACCGTCCGCTGGCCGAGGAACTCGAACTCGTCCAGGTCTTCGCCGATCTGGCCGAACTGAGCCACAACCGCGCGGCCGACGACGAGCACAGCGCGGACCACCTGCACAGTGCGCGCGAGTACTTCCACACCTACCTGCAGAGCCTCGACGTCGAGCGGGCCGGTCTGCCCGAGGCGTACCAGGCCAAGCTGGCGCAGGCGCTGAGCCACTACGGCGTCACCGAGCTGGATCGGACCCCGGACCTCGAGGCCGCGGTGTTCCGGATCTTCCTGGCCCAGCAGCGCCCGACCGACACCGTCGAGGTCATCACCACGCTGCTGCGCGAGTGGCTGCGGGAGCCGATGCCGGACCAGGTGCTGCGCGAGCCCGTCGGCCTGGCGCTCGAGCGCCTGGTCGCGGCCACGCAGGTGCGCTTCCCGGTGATCGCCGACCTCACCCGAGGGCTGGTCTACGGCTGGTACGGCCAGCCGCTGCTGCGCCGCAACCGTGCCCGCGTCTACACCAATGTCCGCAAGCACCTGACCTACCTGGACGCGCACCCGGACTCGGCCGATCGCGCCGCCCGCATCGCCGACATGGTGCGCAGCACCGAACCGCTGGTGCGCCTGCTCGGCCAGCGGCTCGAGCGCGACAAGCCCGACCACACCGTCCTGCTCGAGGTGCTGACCCGCCGCTACTACGGCAACAAGGGCCTGACCGGCGTGCACACCGAGCAGGTCGGCGGCACGTCCTTCGTCGTCGCCGAGCGCGACGGCGCGAGCCTGGTCTCGGCCGCGGTGAGCTTCGACGAGCTGGGCACCGCGCTGCAGGGCCTCGGCGAGCTGGCCAACGGCGCCGCCTCGATCGACGCCGACATCTACCTCAGCTGGGAAGCCCAGCCCGAGGACTTCGACGCCATGGCCGCGGCCCTGCAGGAGGTCCTCGGCGGCTACCAGCTGCCGCAGCAGGTGCACCGGATCACCGCCACCGTGGCGGGCAGCAACGGCGCGGTCATGCACCACCACTTCACCTTCCGTCCGTCGGCCACCGGCATGGCGGAGGAGCGGCTGATCCGCGGCCTGCACCCCTACATCGCGCAGCGGATGCAGATGGAACGGCTGCGCAAGTTCGACCTGACCCGCCTGCCGTCCTCGGACGACGAAGAGGTCTACCTGTTCCGGTGCGTCGCCAAGGGCAATCCGTCCGACGACCGCCTGATCGCCTTCGCCCAGGTCCGCGACCTGGCCGCGCTGCGTGAACACGACGGCAGGCTGCTCGCCCTGCCCACCGCCGAGAGCACGATCGCGACCTGTGTCGACTCGATCCGTCGGGCGCAGTCGCGGCGGCCCTCGGCCAAGCGGCTCAACACCAACCGCATCGTGATGTACATCTGGCCGCCGATGGACGTCACCAGCGAGGAACTGGCCACGATCGGCGGACACGTGCTGCCGACCGCCGTCGGCGCCGGGCTGGAGGAAATCCTGCTCATCGCGCGTCAGCGTGATCCGCAGACCGGTGAGCTGACCAAGGTCGGCGTCCGGATCGCGATCGACGCGACCGGCGGTTCCCAGGTGACCGTCGGCGAGCTGACCGACGAGCCGGTCGAGCCGCTCGACGAGTACCGCCAGAAGGTGCTGCGCGCCGCGGGCCGCAACACCGTGTACCCGTACGAATTGACCGGTGTGCTGGGCGATTTCGCCGAGTACGACCTCGACGCCGACCACACCCTGGTCCCCGTCGACCGGCCGAAGGGCCGCAACACCGCGGCCATCGTCGCCGGTGTGATCAGCACGCCGACCATCCAGCACCCCGAGGGCGTCACCCGCGTCCTGCTGCTCGGTGACCCGACCAAGTCGCTGGGCGCGCTCTCGGAGCCCGAGTGCCGCCGCGTGATCGCCGCGCTCGATCTCGCCGAACGCCTGCAGGTGCCGCTGGAGTGGTACGCGCTGTCCTCCGGCGCCCGGATCTCGATGGAGTCCGGCACCGAGAACATGGACTGGGTCGCCGCCGCGCTCAAGCGGATCGTCGAGTTCACCCAGGACGGCGGCGAGATCAACATCGTGGTCGCCGGCATCAATGTCGGCGCGCAGCCGTACTGGAATGCCGAAGCCACCATGCTCATGCACACCAAGGGCGTGCTGGTGATGACGCCGGACTCGGCCATGGTGCTGACCGGCAAGCAGTCGCTGGACTTCTCCGGCGGCGTCTCGGCCGAGGACAACTTCGGCATCGGTGGCTACGACCGCGTCATGGGCCCCAACGGCCAGGCGCAGTACTGGGCGCCGAACCTGACCGCCGCCCGCGACGTGCTGATGGCGCACTACGACCACACCTACGTCGCGCCGGGCGAGCAGTCGCCGCGCCGCGCGCAGACCGTCGACCCCAGCGACCGCGACATCTCGAGCTTCCCGCACGTGCTGGCCGACAGCTCCTTCGCCACCGTCGGCGAGATCTTCTCCGCCGCCGCGAACCCGGATCGGAAGAAGCCCTTCGACATCCGGACCGTGATGCGCGCGCTGGCCGACCAGGATCACCCGGTGCTGGAGCGCTGGGCGGGCATGGCCGACGCCGAGACCGCGGTGGTGCAGGACGCGCACCTCGGCGGTATCCCCGTGTGCCTGTTGGGGATCGAGTCGCGCAGCGTGCCGCGGCGCGGTTTCCCGTCGACCGACGGTCCCGACACCTACACGGCGGGCACCCTGTTCCCGCGGTCGTCGAAGAAGGCCGCCCGGGCCATCAACGCGGCCAGCGGTAACCGTCCGCTGGTGGTGCTGGCGAACCTGTCGGGCTTCGACGGCTCGCCGGAGTCGATGCGCAAGCTGCAGCTCGAGTACGGTGCCGAGATCGGTCGCGCCATCGTCAACTTCGAGGGCCCGATCGTGTTCACCGTGATCTCGCGGTACCACGGCGGTGCGTTCGTGGTGTTCTCGAAGGCGCTGAACCCGAACATGACCGTGCTCGCCCTGGAGGGCTCGTTCGCCTCGGTCCTCGGTGGCGCCCCCGCCGCCGCGGTGGTCTTCGCGGGCGAAGTCAACTCCCGCACCGCGGCCGACCCGCGCGTGCGCGACCTGGAGACCCAGGCCGCCAACGCGTTCGGCACCGACCGCGCGACCCTGACCGCCGAACTCGACGAGGTCCGCTCCTCGGTGCGCGCGGAGAAGCTGGGCGATGTGGCCGCGGAGTTCGACCGCGTCCACAACATCCAGCGCGCCGTCGAGGTCGGTTCGGTCGACGCCATCGTCAGCGTCAGCGATCTGCGCCCGCGCATCATCGCCGCGATCGAGACCGGCCTGCCGGAGTAGATTCGAGCCGAAACGAAGCCGCCCACCCTGTCGAACCAGGGTGGGCGGCTTCATTTCTCGGCTCGTCGGGTGGGCGATCGTCCCGGGTGATGCTCAGGAATCGGGCCCTCGGTCTATCGCGCACGAGAAGGCATAGGCGTCGAGCCGCCCGATCAGGGCCTCGATGTCACCGGCCGAGGCGTTGTCCCGCACTCGGAGCAGCGCGTGCGGGCGACCGTCTCGCGAACTGACCTCCACATCGCCGCGGAGCCCGGCGTCGTGGGTTTCCCGCATCACCACCCGCCGGACCGCATCGTGGACCAGCGGCACCTTGTGCACCTTGCCCACCGTGGTGACCGGGATTTCCTCGACGATATGGACGAATTTCGGTGCGGCCGCCGGTTCGGGTGCGTGGGAGCCGGCCCAGGACAGCAACTCCGCCGGTGACGCGCAGGCGCCGAGCCGCAGGACGACATACGCCGCGGGCACTTCGCCGGCGTGGCTGTCCGGTCGTGGTACCACCGCGGCGGCTTCGATATCCGGATGCGCGAGCAGCGACTCCTCGACCAGCCGCGGGTCGATATTGTGCCCACCGCGGATGATGACGTCGCGGGCTCGGCCTGCCAGCGTCACGAATCCGTCGGCGTCGACCCGTCCCAGATCGCCGGTGATCAGCCAGCCGTCGACCACGATCCCGGTGGGGTCGGGCGTGGGGCCGCCGGGACCCGCGCGGAGATAGCCGGGAAAGACACTGGGTCCGCGCACGGCAAGGACCCCGGTGTCCCCGGGCGCGCAGTCAGCGACCGGCCTGCCGGCGTCGTCGACCCGGACCGCCTTGATCTGCTGGTCGGGCAGCCGCAGTCCCAGCGCGCCGGGACGGTTGCCGCGCACCGGCGCGAGCACGCTGGCGCAGGTGGCTTCGGTCAGTCCGTACCCTTCGAGCATGGGTACCCCGGTCGCGGTTTCGAAATCGCTTCGGACTCGGCTGGGAAGCGGGGCCGCACCGACGATTCCGGCCCGCAGGCTGGAGATGTCGACGCCGTCCGGAACGGCGGGCAGCCCCGCGTACACCGTGGGAACCGCCGAAAAGCCGGTGACGCGATAGCGTTCCACGATCCGCCAGAAATCGGCCATCGCGGTCCGGTCCCGATAGCCGAGCGGTCCGAGCGACACCACCGACCGTGCCGAGTAGAACGGTGCGAGCGCGGTGACGAGCACCGCGTTCACATGGAACAGCGGCAGTCCGGCCAGCATGACCGCGTCCTCGCCGAAGATCTCGTGCTGGGCCAGCGCCCACGCGAGAGAGACCTCGTTCGCGTGCGTGTGGGCCGCGACCTTCGGCGTGCCGGTCGTTCCGCCGGTATGGAAATAGGCGGCCACATCCGTAGGCCGGGGCAGCCGATCTGTCGTGAGCTCCGCGGGCTGACCGGCGGACAGCGCGTCGAAGTCGCCGACCCACTGTGCGGGCGGTTCGGCCACTTCGCCACCGACCGTGATCAGCGCCCGCAATCCGGGCAGCGCCGCGACCACCTCGCACGCCGTCCGCCACATCCCCGGGTCGAGTTCCGGTGCGGCAGCGATGAGTATCCGCGCTTCGGTGAGCCGGAAGATATCGATGATGTGCTCGGTCGCGAGCATCGGATTGACCGGATTGGCGATGCCCACCGCCTGGGCGCCGAACAGCGCCGCGTACGTGGCGCCGGTGTTGGGCAACAGCAGGCCCACCACCCCGCCGGGCTCGAGACCGAGCGCCGCGTACAGGTTTGCCGCCCGGTTCACCCGGAGCAGGAGATCCGCGTAGGACCAGGTTTCGGGCCGATCCCACCCTCGGCCACCCCGCAGCAGGTGGAGGGCGGGACGGTCGCCTGCCCGGCGAGCGGCGGCCGCGAGCAGTTCGTAGGTGCTGTCGGGCCACGCGCGCTCGGCCGGCGATATCGACTCGAGCCGCGCGAGTTCCGCGACGGCGACGATGTCGGGCGGGGTGGGCACGATGTTCACGCGCTGACCACCCGATTGCCGAGCACGCCGATCCGCTCGACCTCCACCTCGACCAGATCGCCGGCGCGCAGGTAGCGTTCCGAGAACACCCCGGCGCCGCGCGGTGTGCCGGTGCAGATCACGTCACCGGGTTCGAGGGTCTGATAGCACGACAGATACGCGATCAGCTCCGGGATGGAATGCAGGAAGCCGCTGGTCCGATCTTCTTGGCGCAGGTGCCCGTTCACCCGGGTGCGGAGGCCGAGATCCGGCGTATCGGTGAACTCGTCGGCGGTGACCAAGCAGGGGCCGAGCGGTTTGAAAGTGTCGAAGCTCTTGGCGACGCCGATCGATGCGGTCGGGTCCCCGGTCATCGCCCGGCGCTGGATATCGCGCGCGGACACGTCGTTGACGATCGTCAGCCCGGCCACGTGCGCCCACGCCTCGTCCACGGTCACCGCGGTGGCGGTCGTGCCGATGACGACGGCGACCTCACCCTCGTAGTCGACGTACTCGGCCGCCACCGCGGGCAGCCGGATCGGATCGGCGGGACCGGTCACCGCCGACCCGGCGCAGACCTGGAGGTTCGGTTCGTCCGGGAGCGTGATATCCGGTGTGCCCAGCGCCGCGAACATCGCCAGCGCCTCGCTCGCGTGGCTGCCGTAGTTCAACCCGACGATCAACACCTTGCCGGGCCGCGACACGGGGGAGCGCAGCGTCGCGGGCGTCAGCGGCTGTTCCCGCAGCACCGGCGCGGTCCGGGCGGCGTCGACGCCCGGACCGCGCAGGAGCGCGCCCACGTCCGGATACGGCAGATCGAGCACGGCGAGCACGCCGGCCCGGTCTTCCCTGGCGAGTCCGCTGTCGAGGGCGTAGAGACGCATATCGAACCTCCTTGTTCGCCGGCTACCCACCGGCCCGTTCTCTTGAGTGTCAGTTAAGAGCATGTCTTAGCTCTCAGTCAAGAGCGGGCATAGAGTGGTCGCATGCCCAAGAATCGTCAGGAGATCCCCAAGGCCGAACGTCAGGCCGAACTGGTCGCGCAGGCGCGCGAGCTCTTCGTCGGCAACGGCTATCGCGGCACCAGCGTGGCGGCGGTCGGCCGGGCGGCCGGTATCGCGCCCGCGGCGGTGCACTGGTATTTCCCCACCAAGGATGACCTCTTCGCCGCGGTGATCGCCTCGATCTTCGAGGCGGAGCGGGCCCGGGTCGAGGCCGACGCGACCCTGTCGGGGGATCCGCGCGCCGAACTGGTCGCCCTGCTGGTGCGGATGGAGCCCTATCGGGCGCTGCATCGCGTCGCCTACGAGCGGATGGAGGAAACGGCGACCCTGCGGGCGGTCTACGAGCAGATGCGCGACTGGCTCGAGCAGCGGCTTTTCGCGGCGATGTCGGAGCGGGCCGGTGACGGTGCCGATCTCGCCTCGGTCGCCGACCTCGCCCACGTGTTGTTCGAGGGGCTGCTGGTCAGCGTGCGCCGCCTGGATCGGCCGACCGACGAGCTGATCGATCTGCTGATCGCCACCCTCGTCGCCGCCGCCGCGAAAGCGGGATGACCGCGACCTCTTGACTTTCATTCATGAGCGGGCCTAGCTTCTCTTGTATCGCATTCAAGAGATGTTCTCGGCTCGAAGGAGAGTCCGCTCATGGCATCACCGGCAAAACTCGCGCACGTCGTCCTGCGGACCGGTCGGCTATCGGAGATGGTCGACTGGTACGTCCAGGTCCTGGAAGGACGCCTGGTCTTCGGCACCGACCTGCTGGCGTTCGTGACCTACGACGAGGAACACCACCGCGTCGCCTTCCTGGCGACCGGCGCCTCGCAGCGCCCGACCGACGCGCACTCGGGCCTGCATCACGTGGCCTTCACCTACGACACGCTCGCCGACCTGCTCGCCACCTACGAACGGTTGAAGGCGCTCGAGGTGCGGCCGTTCTGGACGATCAACCACGGCCCGACCACCTCGATGTACTACGAAGACCCCGACGGCAATCACATCGAGCTGCAGATCGACAACTTCGCCACCGACGCGGAGCTGGCCGACTTCTTCGAGTCCGGCGCCTTCGCCGCCAACCCGATCGGCGTGGAATTCGATCCCGACGACCTCGTCGCGCGCTTCGGCGCGGGTGAGTCGTTCGCCAACCTGGTGCGGCGGCCGTGAGCGCGCCCGATCGGACGCCGGTGCTCATCGTCGGCGCGGGACCCGTCGGCCTGGCGACGGCGTATGTGCTGGGTCGGCACGGTGTCGCGAGCCTCGTCTGCGAGCGGTTCGGCGGGATCAATCCGCATCCCCGCGCGCATGTGGTCAACACCCGATCGATGGAACTGCTGCGCTCCTGGGGCATCGCCGACGCGGTCACCGGCGACGCCGTCGCGCCGGAGTGGATGCGCAATATCGTCTGGAAGCAGACCCTGGCCGGCTCCGCGCTCGGTCGGATCGACCTCGCCGATGGCGGACAGGACCGAATCCTGCGCCGCGCGGGCGCTTCTCCCGAGATGATCACCTCGTGCGCGCAGGATCGCGTCCAGCAGCGACTGCTCGACGCGCTGCGGGCACAGGGCATGGCGACGCTGGCCTTCGAGACCGAGGTTCGCGGTGTCGCCGACGTGGGTGATCACGTGGCGGTCGAGCTCGAATCCGGTGGCAGGCGCCGTACGGTGCAGGCGCGCTACGTCGTGGCGTCCGACGGTGCCGCGGGCACTCTGCGTGACGATCTCGGCATCGGCATGGCGGGCGTGCCCGAGCTGGGGCAGCAGCTCAACATCTATTTCCACGCCGATCTCGCACCGTGGACCGAGGCGGACCCCGCGCTGCTGATCTGGCTGATCAACGCCCACTCGCCCGGTGTGCTCATCGGCATGGACGGCGACCACCGCTGGACGTTGAACCGGCCGTTCGACCCCGCACAGGAATCGCTGTCGGACTACACCCCGCAGCGCTGTATCGACCTGGTGCGCACCGCGGTCGGGAGCGCCGATCTCGCCGTCGACATCCGGTCGGTGGGGACATGGACGATGGCGGCCCGGACCGCGGCGAGCTATCGCGCCGGGCGGGTCCTGCTCGCCGGGGACAGCGCGCACCAGTTTCCGCCGACCGGCGGGCTCGGCATGAACACCGGTCTCGCCGACGCCGACAACCTGGGCTGGAAGCTCGCCGCCGTCCTCGGCGGCTGGGCGCCGGACGCCCTGCTGGACAGCTACGAGACCGAGCGCCGCGCGGTCGCGGTCAGCAATACCGAGCACAGCGTCGGCAACGCGCTGCGCATGGTCGATGCCGGGGTCGGCCCGCTGACCGTCGAGATCGCCCAGCGGCTCGACAGCCCGGATCCCGAGGTGGCGCAGCGGGAACGCGACCGGCTGGCCGCCGCGATCCCGCAGCACCGCGCGCACTTCGACGACCTCGACCAGGAACTGGCCTATGTCTACGACGCGGACGGCGTCGCCACCGATCCGCTCGGCACCGCCGTCGTCGGTGCCCGGCTGCCGCACGTGTGGACCCGCTACGACCAGGCGACGATCTCGACCCTCGATCTGCTCGGGCCATGGTTCACCGTGATCGCCGGCGCGGCCGGATCGTCCTGGGCGACAGCGACAGCCGAGGCCGCCGGGCAGATCCCGATCCGCGCCTTCGTGGTCGGTCGGGAGCTCGATCTCGACCCCGGCCGGCTCGGTATCGGCACGACGGGCGCCGTCCTGGTGCGGCCGGACGGGCACATCGCCTGGCTGACCGATCGCGCGTCCGAGACACCGGTCACCGACCTGACCCTCGCCCTGCGCGGTGCCCTCGGCATCTGTGCATCCGCGTCCCGACAGACCTCGTAGAAAGCCATCGATGTGACCGAACACCCCGCGCCGGTAGCACTGTCGGACCGGTACACCCAGCTGACCGGTGCCGTGCACCTCACCGGCATTCAGGCCCTAGCGCGGTTGCCGCTGGAGCTGCGCCGCGCCGATCTGCGGGCGGGCAGGCGCACCGCCGCATTCGTCTCCGGCTACGAGGGCTCACCGCTGGCCGGTTACGACACCGAACTCGCCCGCAACGCCGCGCTGCTGACCGAGCACGACATCGTCTTCCAGCCCGGCGTCAACGAGGAACTGGCCGCGACCGCGGTCCAGGGCACGCAGCTGGCGTCGGTCCAGGACGACAAGCGCGTCGACGGGGTCGTCGCGCTCTGGTACGGCAAGTCGCCCGGGCTGGATCGCGCGTCCGACGCCATCCGGCACGCGAACATGATGGGCACCCACCCCGACGGCGGCGTACTCGCCCTCGTCGGTGACGATCCGGCCGCGAAGTCGTCGACCGTGCCCGGCGCGTCCGAGGCGTTGCTCGCCGACCTCGGCCTGCCGACCCTGTATCCGGCGGATCCCCAGGAGGCCCTGGACTTCGGGCTGCACGGCGTGGCGATGTCGCGGGCCTGCGGGCTGTGGGTGGCGATGAAGATCGCGACCAATGTGGCCGACGGATCGGGCACGGTGGACCTGGCCCCCGACCGGGTCCGCCCGGTGGAACCCGACCGGACCGTCGACGGCACCGTCTACCGGCACGAGGTGACCGCACACGTGCTGCAGCCGACCCTCGGCGTGCTCGAACGCAGCCGCGAGGGCGCGCGGCTGGAGATCGCGCGGCGCTATGCCGTGGCCAACGACCTCAACCGGATCACCCACCGTGGCGTGGACGACCGGCTGGGGATCGTCGCCGCGGGCAAGACCGCACTCGATGTGCGCCAGGCACTGGGCAGCCTCGGCCTCGACGACGCCGAATTGGCCAGACGCGGTATCCGCCTGTTGCGCCTCGGGATGATTCATCCGCTCGAGCCGACGGTGGTCCGGCGGTTCGCCGAGGGGCTCGACGAGATCATCGTGGTCGAGGAGAAGCGGCCCTTCCTCGAGACCGCGATCAAGGACGTGCTCTACGGCAAGCCGGACGCCCCCCAGGTCACCGGTAAGAAGCTGCCCGATGGCGCCGCCTTCCTGCCCGTCGACGGTGAACTCGACCCCGACATCATCGCGACCAAGCTCGCCGTCCGGCTGACCCAGCTCGGTGGATTCCCGTCGGTGGCCGCGTGGCGTGGGCGCGCTCGCAGCGAAACGCTGTCGCGCGCTCTGCCTTTGATCACCCGGACGCCGTATTTCTGCTCGGGCTGTCCGCACAACATCTCCACCAAGACACCCGAAGGCGCAACGGTCGGCGCGGGCATCGGCTGCCACGGAATGGTGTCGCTGATGAGTCCCGCGCAGGTCGGCGATGTCACCGGCCTCACCCAGATGGGTGGCGAGGGCGCGCAGTGGATCGGCATGGCGCCGTTCCTGGCCCGCACCCACTTGATCCAGAATCTCGGTGACGGGACCTTCCACCATTCGGGCAGTCTCGCCGTGCGCGCGGCGATCGCGGCCGGCAGTCACATCACCTACAAATTGCTCTACAACTCCGCGGTGGCGATGACCGGTGGTCAGCAGGCCGTCGGGGTCATGTCCGTCGCCGAGATCTGCGCGGCGATGCGCGCCGAGGGAGTCGCGCGGATCATCGTGACGACCGACGAACCGCGCCGGTACCGCAAGATCGCGCTGCCCAGGGGAGTCCAGGTCTGGCATCGGGATCGGCTGATCGAAGCCCAGGAGACCCTGGCCACGATCACGGGTGTCACCCTGCTGATCCACGATCAGGAGTGCGCCACCGAGCTGCGGCGCAAACGCAAGCGTGGACTCGCGCCGAAGCCGATCGAGCGCATCGTGATCAACGAACGGGTGTGCGAGGGCTGTGGCGACTGCGGACAGAAGTCGAACTGTCTGTCCGTCCAGCCCGTCGACACCGAATTCGGCCGCAAGACCCGAATCGATCAGTCCTCCTGCAATATCGACCGTTCCTGCCTGGCCGGTGACTGCCCGTCGTTCCTGTCCGTCGTGCCGGCGCCGGACCATCGCCGCGCGCCCGCGGTGCCCGCCGGTCCGACCGATGTGCCTCGGCCGCCCGCGACCTTCCCCGCGACTCACACCACGCGCATCACCGGTGTCGGCGGCTCCGGCGTGGTGACCTTGGCACAGTTGCTCAGCACCGCGGCCACACTGGGTGGGCTCCGGGTCCGGGCACTGGATCAGACCGGGCTCGCCCAGAAGGGTGGTGCGGTGGTCTCCGACATCACCGTCTCCCGCGAGCCGATCGACCAGGGCAGCAAGGCGATCGCCGGGGGCTGCGACCTGTACCTCGGGTGCGACCTGCTCGTCGCCGCCGATCCCCGCTATCTCGTCGCCGCCGATCCCGCGCGGACCGCGGCGGTCGTCTCCACCAGCGAGGTCCCGACCGGGCAGATGGTCACCGATCCCGCCGTCTCGTTTCCCGCGGCCGGACCGATCCGCGACGCGATCGAGGCGACCGTGGTCGAAGCTCGCTTCCTCGACGCACGCGGCGTGGCGATCGCGCTGCTCGGCGCGGATCAGTTCGCCAATCTGCTGCTCGCGGGAATCGCCGTCCAGACCGGCGCGTTGCCGCTGGCGCCGGCCGACATCGAAACGGCCATCGACCTCAACGGCGTGCAGGTCGCGGCGAATACGGCCGCTTTCCGCTACGGCCGGCTGGCGGTCGCCGACCCCGACGCCTTTGCCGTGGCATTGGCCGAGGCGACAGGCCCGGCCGAAACACCCCGCGCGCGTTCGGCTTCGGCGGACCAGCTGCTGGCGACCGTGCACGCCGCACCCGAATCCGAGCTCCACCGACTGCTCGCGCTGCGCATCCCCGACCTGATCGACTACCAGAACGTCGCCTACGCACGGCAATTCAGCACATTCGTCGAACAGGTGCGCCTCGTCGAGACCGAGCGAACGCCCGGTTCTACCGCCCTCACCGAGTCCGTCGCGCGCCATCTGTACAAGCTCATGGCCTACAAGGACGAGTACGAGGTCGCCCGCCTCTCGCTCGACCCCGATATCCGCGCGTCCGTCGAGGCGGAATTCGGTCGCGGCGCCCGCATCTCCTACCGGCTGCACCCGCCTGTGCTGCGTGCGCTGGGTATGAAGAACAAGCTCGAACTCGGGCCGTGGTTCCGTCCGGTCTATCGGAGTCTGGTCTCGATGCGCCGAGTCCGTGGCACCCGCCTGGATCCCTTCGGCGCCGCGGGGGTTCGCCGGACCGAGCGTGCCTTGATCGCCGAATACCGGACGGCCGTCACCGAGCTTCTCGCCGGGCTGAGCAGCGAGACCCTTCCGCTCGCGGTCGAAATCGCCGATCTACCGGACATGGTCCGCGGCTACGAGTCGATCAAGATGGACAACGTCGCGCGCTACCGTGCCCGGATGGCCGAGCTGATGGCCGGATACTCCGACGCGGCGTCGCGCGGAGGTTCCCGATGACGCGGTGGGTGCGCATCGGGTCCTAGGCGCCGACCGAGGACAGCAGCATGGGCAGCGCGTTGCGCATCTGTACCTGCCAGGCGTCCCAGTTGTGGCCGTGGGACGGCACGTAGCGTTCGTCGACATTCGCGCCGAGCGACTGCAGCTTGTCGACGAAGCGGTAGTTCTGTTCGTAGGCCAGCGATTCCACGGGATCGTTCTTGCCGTAGGAGACGAACAGCGGGATTCCGGTCAATTTCGACGCCTGGGTGTACGGGTTGTTCTGCTCCCAGATCGAGCGCTGCGCGGTGTAGTCGCCCCACACCCGCTTCCAGTCCGCGGCGCACCCCTGGCCCGGCTTGTCGGGGTCACCGGGTGCGCCGGAGTCGTGCAGCGGGTCGACATTGCCGCTGAAGGCGGCGGCGGAGCGGAACCATCCCTGGTACTTCGCCGCGAACTTCATCGCGCCGAGACCACCCATCGAGTTGCCCGCGACGGCCCGGGTGGTGCCCGCCCGGTAGCCGGATTCGAGAATCGTACGCACGTCGTCGGTGAGGTACTTCTCCCAGGCGGGTGCGCCGTAGGCGCCGTAGTTCCACCAGTCGGAATAGGCGCTGCACCAACTGGTTTCGGGCACCACGTAGATCGCTTCGGTGCCCGCGGTGAGGGCTTCGAGGTCGCCCTTGTCGGTCCAGGACTTGTGGTCGTCGAACCCGCCGTGCAGCACCCAGATGGTGGGCCAGGTGCGTCCGGCGTTCTTGGACCAGCCGGGCGGGAGCAACAGCCGCACGACCTTCACCGCGAAGCCGGGGCCTTCGAGGTTGGGGGAGGAGATCCCGATGTCGAGAATGCGGTCACTGACCCTGGTTTCCCAGCGCACCGTGCCCGCGGCGGCCTGCGCGGGAGCGGGCAGGGTGAATGTGGCGGCGACGGCGGTGAGCAGGGCTGCGAGGGCAAGGGATAGGCGAGGTCCGAACATCGGAGGGTCCTCTCGATCGACGGTGCGCGCCGCGGTGGTCACGGGCGGCGTCGACGCGCGACCCGAGCGCTGGGCACATCGGCGAATACTAGTGTTCGACAATCTCTTCCGCTGGCGATCCGCGTCATTCCCCGCGCCCGGCGCCGGTGGTCGGACCGACGCGGGGGCGCCTCGGCGGTACTGTGCGGGTCGGTACCCACGGAGCGGAGGCTGACGTGAACGAGATCTGGCCGGTGGTGCACGCCGAGCGTGCTGCCCTGATCGCGGACCTGACGGACCTGCCCGCGCAGCGGTGGTCCACGCCGTCGCTGTGTGCGGGCTGGGACGTGCACGACGTCGTGGCACATCTGACCGACGACGCGAAGACCACCCGCCTGGGATTCTTCGTCCACTTCGCCGCTGCCCGTTTCGATTTCGACCGTTTCAACGACGCGGGCATCGCGCGGGAGCGGGCCGCGGACCCGGTGCTGACGTTGGCCGCGTTCCGCGCGGCGAGCCACCGGACCACCGGTGCCCCCGCGCCGAAGGCGACCAGGTTGATCGAAGCGTTCGTCCACGGCGAGGACATCCGCCGTCCCCTCGGCCTGCACCGGGACTACCCCGTCGCGCCGATCGTTACCGCGGTGCGACATCAGCTCGGCACCTCGGTGAAGGTCGGCGGAGGCAAGGAACGCGCACAGGGCCTTCGCCTGACGGCCACCGACGCGGACCTCGAGGTCGGTGCCGGTCCGCAGGTGCGCGGCACCGCCCTGGCGCTGCTGCTCGCGCTGTCCGGAAGACCGCTCGAGGCCGGCGAATTGGACGGTCCGGGCGCCACGACCCTGACGGGCCTGCCGCACGCCGGGTGAGCGCGACGCCCACGCGGTGAACCGCCGTCGACGCTGACCGGCCACCGGCGCGGCCGACCTCGCCGCACCTGGGTCGCCGGTGGTGCGCGGCGCACCGTCCGCCGATCGGCCCGAGCGAAGTGGCCGGGCGTATGGAACGCCGGTGCGCGCCGGGCGGCTGCGCACCGCGTGGCAGGCCGCGCATACCCCGGTGGCGGACGTCCCTCGATGGGCCGCGATCACCGCCTTCGCCGTCCCGTCGGCGGTGCTCCCGTCCAGCCTCCGGCGAATCGGCGTGGCCTTCCTCGACGACGACGCCGCGGGCAAACGCGGAGATCTTCCGTTGCACCAGCGCGCATCCGGTGATCAGCGCAGCGAGCCCGGCCAGCGGGCGCTGGTCACGGGCTTGCTCGGCAGCTGGCACCAGCCACGGTGGTCGATGGCCGCCGACACCAGTTGCTGGCCGGTCACGGTCAGCGCGATGGTGGTGGCCGCGCCGATCTGCGGGATGACGGTGACGTAGGTCGCCGCCGCGACCCCGCCCAGCCGGCCCCACCACGGCACCGTCCGCAACGGGGCGAGCCGCGGCCGCGGCGTGCGGCCGGTGACCACGACGACGGCCAGCGCCACCGCGATGGTCACCGTCGCCACGACGAACGACCACAGTCCGGTGACGAACGGATCGTCGAGCGCCCGGCGCAACGCGGCGTTGGTCGCGCCCTGGACCGGAAGTGCCGCGCCGGCACCGAGTCCCAGCGCGATCCAGCCCACCTGCGCCCTCGCGGAGGTCTGGCCCCGACCACCGGTGAGCTGGCTGCGGATCACCACCACGATCCCGGCCAGCAGCACCGCGGCGCCCAGCAGCATGCCCGGTCCCAGCGGCCGCGGCTCGACGCCGAGCAGCCCGCCGACGTCGAGCGCGAGGGAGGCGAACATCTGCCCGGTGACGAACAAGCCGACCGAGGTCGGCATCATGGGCGCGCTCGGCCACGTCGTCGCCCCCGTGCTGCGGGCGTTCACCGATGCCCACCCCGGGGTCGAGCTGGTCCTGCGCGAAGCCCATTTCGCCGACCCCTTCGGCCCGCTGCGCGCAGGCACCGTCGACATCCAGCTGCTGTGGCTGCCGGTCCGCGAGCCCGACATCACCGTCGGCCCCACCGTGCTCGTCGAACCGGTCCGGCTCGCGGTGCCGGAGGCAGCGAATCGGTCACGCGCGCGACGATTCCGATCGAGGACCTCGGCGACCACACCCGGTGCGATATCGGCACCGGCGCACCCGGCTACTGGGCCGACGAGCTGATCCCGCCCCGCACGCCCGCGGGTCGCCCGATCCCGCGTGGTCCCCGCGTGCACACCTTCCAGGAGATGCTGGCCGCCATCGCCGCGGGCCGGGCCGTCGCCCTGGCCCAGGAACACTGCGTGCGGTACTACGCCCGCCCCGGCGTGGTGTACGTGCCGATGTCCGACGGCCCGCGTTGCCGCTGGACCTTCGTCTGGCGCGCCGACCCCGAGACCGAGCTGATACGCGCCTTCGCGGCAGTCACGGGTGATTTCGCGGCCTCCCGTACAGCGTCCTGACGCGGGTGGCGTTCCTACATCGCGTCGGCGGGCAGGCGTGCCAGGCCGAGCTGATCGCAGCGCCGCACCAGCGGCGCGAGAAGACGATCCGCCTCGGCCGCCCGGCCCGCTCGCCGCAGGGTCGCGCCGCGCAGCAGGCCCGCGCGCACCGCGGCCAACGGCCTGCGTTCGGCGTCGATCCCGGCCAGGAGGGTTTCCGCGCGTTCGACCGCGAGCTGGTGGCGGTCGGTGGCGGCCAGCAACCGGATCGCGGAGTCCTCGTCGGTTTCGTCGATGGCCGTGGCGATTCCGTCCTCGCGCCGGATCGAGCGCGGGCGGGTGATCTCCGCGACCACCGCGGGCTCGAGGACGACACCGAGCCGCACCTGTTCATTGCGGATACGGGCGGCCAGGCGGGGCAGCCCCAGTCGTTCGGCGTGGGCCAAGCCTTCGTCGAGCAGGCCGAGCGCGCCGTCCCGGTCGCCGCGCAGCGCGCGAACCCGGGCTCCGGTGGCGTAGGTGGCCAGCATGAAGTCGACCCCGCCGCCCCCTTCGGTGGACAGTTCCCTGCTCTGTTCGAGGAGTTCGGCGGCGGTGTCCGGATCGCCTGTCTCGTATCGCAAAGCGCCGAGCAGCGCGCCGGCCAGACGGGTGGCGTGCGCGGCAGGACCCATCGTCGACCGCGCGGTGTCGTACGCGGTCGTGAGCAGGTCCTCGGCGCCGGCGACATCGAGTTGCTCCCAGGCCGCGAGCCCGGCGTAGCAGCGCCCGTAGACCGACAGGAACGGACCGCTCTGCTCGTGATACGGCGCCGCCCACAGCTGCCGGCGGCGGGCCTTGTCGTAGTCGAAACGGTGGATCGCCACGTAAGTGGCGATATTGGCCGCCACGCCGGGAATGCGCGGAGAGAAGTCGTCCGGACGGGCCAGCGCGTCGCCGATCAGGCCGTCCAGCTCCGAGATCCGGTCGGCGAACATCTCGCCGACGCTGATCGCCACGTCGGCCTCGGTGCGCATCTCGGTGCGATCCGGCTCGGCGGGCGCGGCCGCGACCAGCGCGGTCTCGAAGCGGGCGAGCGAGGCCGCGGTGGCCGTGGGACGCCGCAGCACCAGATCGATCCAGACGCCGAACAGCTGGATCCGCGGTCTGGTCCGGCACACCGCGGCGGGCAGCTTGGCTAGAATGCCTTGCAGCATCATCATTCTCGAGCGTTCCAGCAGGTACCCCGCGCCCTCCTCGACCAGGTCGACCGCCCGCTCCGGATCGTCGGCCGCCAGCGCGTGCTCGACCGCGTCGTTGAGCAGGTGCTGCCGGGCGAACCATGTCGCGGCTTTCTGCCGCAGCGGCGCGATTTCGGTCGGCCGGTCCTTGGCCAGGCGGCGACACAGGTAGCCGGCGAACAGCTGGTGGTAGCGATACCAGTCGTGGTCCGGGCCCGTCGGCAGCAGGAACAGCCCGCGGTCGGCGAGGTCGGCGAGCAGCGCGGCGGCGTCGGCGCGGCCGGTGAGCGCGGTCGCCAGGCCACCGCAGATCCGCTCGCAGATCGAGGTCGTCATGAGGAAGTCGAGCGTGTCGGGATCCCGTGTGTCGAGCACGTTCTCGGCGAGGAAGGCGCCGATATCGGGGTGCAGCGCGAGGCTGTCGAGCAGGTGCTCGGGTGCCTCGCCCGCGCGCAGCGACAGCACGGTCAGCTGCAGCGCCGCGATCCAGCCGTCGGTGGCGCCGGCCAGCGCGGCGACCTCGTCGGCCGTCAGCCGCACGCCACCGGCCTCGGCCAGGAAGGCACGCACCTCGTCGGCGTCGAAACGCAGGGTGGCGGCGTCGATCTCGGCCAGTTCGCCGTGGATACGCAACCTGCTCAGTGGCAGTTCGAGCCGCGCGGTGCTGGTGACGACCAGCGGCAGATGGTGGCAGCCGTGCTCGAGCAGGAACCGCACGGCCGCCACCGAGGCCGTGCCGGTGACCCGCTGCCAGTCGTCGAGGATCAGTGTCACCCGCCGGTCGCGGGTGTGCAGTCCGTCGACGAGCGCGGTGAGCACGGCGCGGGTGGGATCGTCGGGGTCGGCTTCCAGCAGCCGGTCGAGCTCGTCGGCGAGGTCGGGGACGGCGGGCCGCAGGGCTTCGGCCAGGTGGGTGAGAAACCAGGCGACGTTGTCGTCGTCCTCGTCCAGCGTGAGCCACGCGACGGCCGCGCCGTGCTCGATCAGTTCGTCGTGCCACTGCGCGGCCAGCGTGGTCTTGCCGAATCCGCTGGGCGCGTGGATGGCGGTGAGCCGGGTGCCTTCGCTCGTGCGCAAGTGCTCGAGCAAACGCTTCCTGGCGAGGGTGGCGCGGGCGGGAGTCGGCGGGCGGTACTTGGTGGCGGGTGTCGGTGGGGCGGTGGTTCGTTCGTGCACGCGCGGCGCCGCGACCGGCGCCGTCGCCGGACGCACCGTGCTCGGAATCCGCAAGATGTCGACCTCGCCGCCGGTGCTGCGCTGGGCTTCGCGCAGTTCCGCGCCGAACGCGGCGGCGCTGTCGGGCCGATCGGCGGGATCTGGGGCCATCGCGTGCTCGATGACAGCCCTGACCTCCTCGGGCACATCCTGATCGGTGAGATCGGGTCCCGGCTGCGCGGATACCCGCAGGAACTGCGACAGCACCTGCTCACCGACGCGCCGCTCGTAGGCGACATGGCCGGTGAGAGCGCAGAACAGGGTGGCGCCGAGACCGTAGACATCGGCGGCGGTGGTCGCCTGCGCGCCGCGCAGCACCTCCGGCGCGGCGAAAGCGGGCGAGCCCGTGACGACGCCGGTGGTCGTGTGGAATCCGCCCTGGATCCGGGCGATCCCGAAATCGGTGAGCTCGGGCTCGTTGTAGTCGCTGAGCAGGATGTTGGACGGTTTCACGTCGCGGTGCAGGATGCCCGCCCGATGCGCGGTCTCGAGCGCGCCCGCCATCTTCACACCCAGCCGCAGCGTCGCCGCCCAGTCGAGCGGGCCGACGGCATGGATGCGCTGCTCGAGCGAGCCCCGCGCGTGATACGGCATCACCAGATACGGGTGCCCACCATGCGTGGTGCCCGCCTGGAACACCGCGACGATGTGCGGATGGCCGGACAGCCTGCCCATCGCCTGCTGCTCGCGCACGAACCGTTGCAGCCCGTCGGGGTCGAGTTCGGCGGTGAGGACCTTGACGGCGACCACCCGATCCAGATCGGGTTGGGCGCACCGGTACACCACGCCGAAACCGCCGCGCCCGATCTCCTCGGCGTCCTCGAAGCCCTCGGCGGCGAGTTCCGCCGCGATGCCCGAGGCCGAGCTGCGCTGAGTCGGCAGGTTGTCGGCCATCTCGGCTCGATTCGGTCACGGCGTGTCGGCGGTGCGCTGGTGCGCTCGCCTCTACCGAGGATAGCGCCGAAACCGTCGGTGTTCGACGACGTCAGGCGCGTTTCGGGCATCCCTGGACCACGCGTCGCCGGGTCGTGCTGCGGGCACCGCCGAGCACGACGCATAATGCACAACATGTCGAACGACACCGACCGACGCCCGCCGATCTCGACGACGCGAGACCTGCCACCGCGGGCGAACTCGCAGCGTCAGCAGCTCTCCGATGACGTCGCCGACTACGTCCGGGAGCTGATCATCTCCGGACGGGTTCGATCGGGCGAGTTCCTGCGCGCTGAGCCCATAGCCGAGGCGGTCGGCGTGAGCAACACGCCGGTGCGAGAAGGTCTGCTGCTCCTCAGCGGTGAGGGGTTCGTCGAACTGGTGCCCCGGCGCGGATTCATGGTCTCGGCCTTCAGCGCGCGCGATGTGCGGGATCTGTTCTGGGCGCAGGCCACGCTGGCCGGCGAGCTGGCAGCGCGCGCGGCGAAATCCATCTCCCCGCGCGACCTCGCCCGCCTGGCCGACATCGTGGGTGAACACGAAAAGGCGGTCGCCGATGGTGCCGAGGCCGACCGCACCGTAGCCCTGCGCGACGAATTCCACCGCACGATCGTGTCGGCCGCCGAATCGCGTCGGCTCGCGTTACTGCTCGGCTCGATCGCCAAGCAACTGCCGAGCCGGTTCCACCGCGACACCGACGACTCGCTGGACTTCCTACCGGCGATGCTCGAGGCGCTGCGGAAGGGGCGTGCGAAGACGGCGAGCAGCCTGATGCGCGACCACATCATGTCGGGAGCCGACGCGCTGATCGCGACGCTGGAGCAGCAGGACCGACTTCCTGCGGAGAAATCCACCGCCCGGTGAAAGGAATCCGGAGCGTGATGCGGGTAGTCGACTACGCGTGAGGTCACCGAGCCCGGCGACGACGATGGCGGGCACACCCATCGCACCGCCGGCCCCGGGAAGTGATCGCCATGACCGCCATCCACACACCGACGACAGCCGTGAGTCCGGCGAGCGATGCCGTACCTCGGACCGGCTACGTGCCGGGATTCCTGGCCACCAGGATCGAGGTGCCCGCACTCGACGCCGAGATCGCCGCCGACGCGGTGCGCCTCGACGGCTCCGCGGTCATCCCGTACACCCACTTCTCGCTGGTATTGAGCGCTTCGCGGCGCTTCGCCCGCTGGGTGGGGTGGAATATCGACGGCGCGTCGATGAAGCGGATCGACCGGACCGGCATCGAGTTCGTCAAGGACGCCCGGCTGCCCGCTCAGGCGCAAGTGGGAAACGAGCTCTACCAACGCAATCGGCTCGATCGCGGGCATCTGGCGCGACGCGCGGATCTGCTGTGGGGGAGCATGCCCGAAGCCGAGCAGGCCAATGTCGACTCGTTCTTCTACACCAACATCACGCCGCAGATGGACGACTTCAATCAGAGCAGCCGCAACGGTGTGTGGGGCAGGCTCGAGGACGCCGTGTTCGCCGACGTCGACATCGATGACCTGAAGGTGAGCGTGTTCGGCGGACCGGTGTTCGCCGCCGACGATCGCGTGCACCGTGGCGTGGCGCTGCCGCGCGAGTACTGGAAGGTGATCTGCTTCGTCGAGGACGGTCGGCTGACGTGCCGGGCCTTCCTGCTGACCCAGCGTCTCGACCACCTCGAAGCCCTCGAACTCGACGAATTCCGCGTCTTCCAGGTGTCGGTGACCGAGCTCGAGCAGCGCACCCGGCTCCGCTTCCCGGACGCCGTGCGAGCCGCCGACACCCTGGCGCTCACCGAGTCGGCCGGACCGCAAGTGCCGCTGACCACCACCGCCGACATCACCTGGTGAAGGCAGCGCCGCGCCCGCTTCTACGATGGGGCGATGGTTGGTGCTGTCCTGTCGTTCACCCTCGCCGCGGTCGTACTCGTCCTGCTGCCGGGGCCGGACACGCTGGTCGTCGTGCGCAGTCTCGTCCGGGGCGGGCGCCGGGCCGGGATCCGCACGGCCGCGGGCGTGCTGTGCGGGCTGACGGTGTGGGTCGTCGCGGCGGTGCTCGGGCTGTCCGCGCTGTTGCGCGCCAGTGAGGTCGGCTACGAGGCGCTGAAGATCGTCGGCGCCTGCTATCTGGTGTGGATCGGCGTGCAGTCGCTGAAGGCGCTGCGCAGACCGATCGACGCGGCAATCCTCGATCCGTCGGGGTCGACGGCGCCGCTGGACCGGGTGGGCAATTTCGGCGCCGGCTTGCTGACCGACATCCTGAATCCGAAGATCGGCGTGCTGTTCGTCAGCTTCCTGCCCGGATTCGTCCCCGACGGCTACTCGCCGGTGTGGACGACCTTGGGCCTTGGCGCGGTGTACATCGCGCTGACCGCGCTGTACTGCGCCGCGCTCGTCGTCGCCGCCGGCTCGATCTCGACCTGGATGCGGACCGCCCGCGTCCGCCGCCGCATCGATGCGCTCACCGGGCTGGTGCTGGTCGGGTTCGGCGTCCGCCTGGCGACCGAATCCTGATCCCGTTCAGACGATTCGTTCGTCCGGCTGGGTCTGCGTCTGCGGCGGATCGCGGTGCAGCTCCAGCCAATAGCTGAGCACGACCACGGCGTATCCCGACACCAGCGAGCCCACGGCCAGAGCACAGAGCCCGCCGATGAGGGCCAGCAGTGTCACCACTTCTGTCCCGGCTCGGCCGACCCGCCGCGACGATCCCCGCGCAGCCGATCCGTTCGCGCACGCTTGGCGGCATCGGCCAAGTCGGCGATATCGAAAGCCAGTGAGCGTCCCTCCCGGACGAGATCGCGACCCGAATCGGCGGCCGCGCGCCGGGCTTCCCGCTGATGGACGGCCACCGCGGCACCCACCTCGCGCGCGAACTCACGCAACGCCGCCAGATCCTGCGTCGCCATCTCGACCCACCCGCCTACTACCGTTGACACCAGCAACCTCATCGTCGCCACCCCGCCGGACTATTGAGTGAACAGTTGTGCACTGACATCACCACGTTATCCGGTAACGGGGGTACCGGCAAGTGTAGGACTCCGCAAACGCCGCAGTCCCGCTGCCGGGCACCGCGACTGCGTCTTCGAGACGGCATCAGGGCCCGGTCGCGACGGGCGGGCAGCACCGGCTTCGGCCCGACCGTCCCGAAGCGGTTCTAGGGTGAGGCATGGTCGAGTCGGATCCGGCGGCATGGCGCGACACCGTGCTGGTGCCGCCGCCGTGGACGCCCCTGCAGGTCGCCGCCCGCTGGTGGGTGCGCTACGGGCCGGGCGTGGCGGTCAAACGTCGACTGCTGCGTGAATGGCTCGACGTCGGCCTGCGTCAGCACCCGCGCGTGGCCAGAACCGTACGGACCCGCCATGGTCGGCGTTTCCACATCCCGACGACGCTGGACTTCGTCGCCCGCGCGATCTACCTGCACGGCTGCTGGGAACCGGTGGTCACGGCGGTCATCGTGTCCCGGCTGCGGCCCGGCGACACGATGATCGACCTCGGCGCGGCCGGCGGCTGGCACACGGTGCCGGCCGCCCACCTCGTCGGGCCGAGCGGATCGGTCGTCGCCGTGGAGCCCGCGCCCGCGGCACAGGAGCAGCTGCGCGCGAATCTGGCGCTCAACCGCTGCGACAACGTCCGCGTCGCCGCCGTGGCGATCGCCGCCGAATCCGCACCCGTGCGGCTGTACGTGCCCGATCGGGGCAACGCGGGCGCGACGACCACGATCCGGCCCGGCAGTCACATCGCCGAGATCGTCGTCCCCGGTGCGCCGTTGGCCGACATCGTGAGTCCGCGTGAGCTGGCCCGGGCGCGAATCATCAAGATCGACGTCGAGGGCGCCGAAGGTATCGTGCTGACCGACCTGGCCGCGCTGATCCCGCGACTGCGGGCCGACTGCGAGATCCTCGTCGAGCTGACGCCGCGCTGGCTCGCCGGTACCGGCCACACCGTCGAACACCTGCTGGAACCGTTCACCGGCAACGGATTCCGGGTCTACCGGATACCCAACTCCTACGCGCCGCAGGACGCGCCGGTGTTGCTGCGACGGCCGCCGCCGCTCACGCCGTCGACCGGAGCGCTCGACGGCCAGACCGACCTGCTGCTCTCCCGAGCCGGGCCGGACCCATCGACGATGCCGCTCAGGGCATTTCGACGGTTTCGGCCCTGGCGACTTCGTTGATGGCGCGCAGCACCGACTGCTGGGCGGGCACCCGCGCGGTCGTGGCCAGATAATCGATCAGCAGAATCGCCGCGGGCCGGGGATCGGTCGGCGGACGGCCCTCGCCCTCGTCGATGCCCAGCGCACCGGTCAGCGCGCTGACGACCGCGGCCGCGTCCAGCCGAGGCAGCCAGACCACCGACCGTCGCACCACCGCCTCGAGGACGTCGCGCACGTCGTCACCGGTGAGACCGTCCGGATGCGCGATCTCGAGCAGTTCCCGCACGATCGCCGCCAGCACCACGTCGACCTGATCGGACGGCAACTCGGCGAGATCGCCGATGGCGGAAGCGAATCCCGGCTCGTCGGCGGCCTGCGCCGCCAGCAGGGCCGCCTCGATCGCGGTCGCGATCTTGCGGGCCGGTGCGGGCCACTCGGTCGGCCACATGGCGCGGGTTCTCCTCCCGGATCGGCGCGCACCTGCGTGCGCGAGCGGGTGCCAGCCTAGCGAGGGCGGGTGACCGAACCGCGGGGTCCCGTGCGACCCGCCGTGATCGGTTATCCTGGAGCCGATCTCAGGAAGGCTTCACATGCCCATCAGATTCCGTCAGCGCAAGTCGTTCGGCCCGCTGAAATTCAACTTCACCGAATCCGGTCTGTCCTCGTGGAGCATCAAGATCGGCCCCTGGACCTGGAACTCGCGCACCCGGAAGAACAGCGTCGACCTGCCGGGTCCGCTGAGCTGGCGCCAGCGCTGACCGAACCACGTCGTCAGCCTGCCAGCGGTGTCTGCTCGCTGACGATGTGGGTCATGATGGCCACCGCGTGGGTGAGGACGGAGATGTCCTCGTCGGAGAGCTTGGACAGTTGCTCGGTCAGCCATTCCTCGCGGGCCTGAGCCTCGTCGGAGAGCAGGGCGAGGCCGGATTGTGAAGCGGCGATGATGATCTGGCGCCCGTCGGTCGGGTGCGGGGATCGTTCGACCAGGTTCATATCCGTGAGGGACGCGATGACACGGGTCATCGACGGAGGCTGCACGCATTCCCGGCCCGCCAGCGTTCCCGGTGTCATCGCGCCTTCTCTGGCCAGCGTGGACAACGCCGAGAGCTGCGTCAGGGAGATGTGCGGATCGGCGCGCCGGCCGCGCAGGCGCCGGGCGAGCCGCACGGTGGACAGGGAGAGATCACCGGCGAGAGCGCGGGTGTCCGGCAGAGGCGTGGTCATACCCATGAACTTTACGAACAAAATGGCCTCGACGGCTACCGATCGGCAGGGACCGGGGGCCGGATCCCCCGGAACCACCGCCTGGGACGAGGGTGCTCAGCTCGCGGCCGGGCCGTAGTCGAGGTGGATGACGCCGTTGTCGTAGACGTCGGTCGACAGCAGCGCGAGGGGGGTCTGCTCGCCGTCGACCCAGAACCGCTCGCCGGTGCCCAGCGCGATGGGGTACACGAACAGGTGCAGGTGGTCGACGAGGCCGTCGCGCAGCAGCGCGCGGACCAGGGTGCCGCTGCCGCTGATGTAGATGGTGCCCTCGGTCTCGTCCTTGAGCTTGCGGATCGCGTCGACGTCGTAGGCGCCGAGGCGGACGCTGTTGGCCCACTGCTCCTTCGGCTCCTGCGACCCGACGATGTACTTGGTGGTCTCGTTGAAGAACGGGGCGCCCGGGTCGTCCTCGACCGTGCGCGTCGACCAGGCGGGGGCGAACATCTCGAAGGTCTTGCGGCCGAGCAGGATCGCGGTGGCGTCGCCGGTGATCGCGCCGAGGGTTTCGCCCATCTTCGGATCGAATCCGTAGGCGACGGTGAACGACGGATCGTCGTACATGCCGTCGAGAGCGATGAATTCGTGTACTGCGATGGTGCCCATGATGATGTCCCTTCGGTGGTTGTCGTCAGCGGTGTCTCGCTGTCGAAAACTACCGTGCCGGGACCGCCTTACGGTTTGTTTACGGTGGCGCGCGGGCGCACCGAAACCGTCCTCGGCAGTGCGCGGGACCCCCGGACAGAACAGTCCCCGGTAGCGTTGATCCGACACCATGAACCTCAGTCGTCGCTGACTGCCCTGGTCGTCCGATCTGCTTGCCGGGGGCCTGGCCGGAGCCTGGAAAATCGTCGCCACTGTCGACGGACGTCTCCGCTCGGCCGTGCGGCTCTTTTCCGGTTTTCCGGTATATGTCCAGTGTTCTCCGGATTTCGCCGGTGTCAATACCTGCGCCTACCCGAATACGACGGAAAATGGGCATTGTGCCGGCGGTGGGCGTGGAGGACAGTGGGTATGTCCGGTGGTGCCCACCGGGGCGCCGCCTTTACCCAGGTAGGAGGTGGCTCGTGTACGCACGCTCCAGCACAATCGCGGCCCAGCCGTCGTCGATCGACGGCGGGATCGCATACCTCCGCAACGACATCATGCGGAATCTGCCCGAAGTCCAGGGCTGGGTCGGTCTGTCGCTGATGGTGGACAGGGCGACAGGACGCTGTATCGCGACGACCGCGTGGGAATCCGAGGAGTTGATGCAGGCCAGCAGGCCACACGTCCAGATGCTGCGGGACGGCTTGGCCCAGGCGCTGAACGGACCGGTGGAGAAGGTCGAGGAATGGGAAGTGGCGGTCATGCACCGCGACCACCTGGCCGGCCCGAACGCGTGCACGCGGTGCACGTGGGTGCAGGTCGACCCGTCCGCTGTCGACGGCGCGATCGAGACGTTCAAGGCGCAACTGCTGCCGGAGTTCGAGAAGCTCGACGGTTTCCGTAGCGCCAGCCTGTTCGTCGACCGGGCCACCGGCCGCGGCGTCGGCTCGACGGTGTGGGCGAGTCGCGAGGAACTGGACAGCAGCCGTGAGCACGCGGACCGGATCAGGGCGATGGCGACCCGGGTCACGGGTGCGCAGATCGTCGACGTAGCCGAGTTCCGGCTGGGATTCGCGCATCTGCGCGTGCCCGAGATGGTGTGATCCCCGACCATCACACGTCGCGCCCGTACGGTGGACGGCATGGGCGAACGTGTGGTGGTCATCGGCGGCGACGCGACGGGGATGGCCGCCGCGTCGCAGGCCCGCAGGCTGCGTGATGCTGACGACCTCGAGATCGTGGTGTTCGAGAAGGGACACCATTGCTCGTATTCGGCGTGCGGCATCCCCTATTGGGTGAGCGGGGACGTCGACGCCGCCGACGATCTGATCGCCCGCACACCCGCCGAGCACCGTGATCGCGGGATCGACCTGCGGCTGCGGACCGAAGTGCTCGACATCGATCCGGCCGGTCGCCGGGTGCGCGCGCGTGATCTCGGCACCGGCGCACAGTCCTGGACCGACTACGACAAGCTCGTCCTGGCGACCGGCGCGACACCGGTGCGGCCGCCGCTGCCCGGCATCGATGCCGACGGCGTGTACGGCGTGCAGACCCTCGACGACGGGCAGGCCCTGATCGACGGGCTGGCGGCGGCCCCGGGGCGCGAAGCGGTGGTCGTCGGCGCCGGGTACATCGGTGTGGAGATGGCCGAGGCGCTGGTCACCCGCGGATTCCGGGTCACCATGGTGACCCGGGGCGCCGAACCGATGTCCTCGCTCGACCCCGACATGGGCGCACTGGTCCGGAAAGCCATGGAGGGGATGGGAATTCGGGTCGTGCCGGATGCCGAGGTGACGGGTCTGCCGACCGGCGCGGACGGCCGGGTCCGCGCGGTGACGACCGCCGACACCGAGTATCCGGCCGACGTGGTGGTCCTCGGGATCGGCGTGCGCCCGGCCACCGACCTGGCCCGGCGCGCCGGGCTGCCGCTGGGCGAGTCCGGCGGCCTGCTCACCGACCTCGCCCAGCGTGTGCGCGGGCACGACGAGATCTGGGCCGGTGGAGACTGTGTCGAGGTGTTCGACCTGGTCTCGGGCGCTCTGCGCTACGTGCCGCTGGGCACGCACGCCAACAAACACGGCCAGGTCATCGGCTCGGGCGTGGGCGGCGGCTACGCCACGTTCCCCGGCGTCGTCGGCACCGCGATCAGCCGGGTGTGCGATCTGGAGGTGGCGCGCACCGGCCTGCGGGAGAAGGACGCCGTGCGCGCGGGTCTGCAATTCCACCCCGTCACCATCGAATCCACCGGCCGCGCAGGCTATTTCCCCGGCGCCGCGCCCATGACGGTGAAGATGCTCGCCGAACGCCGCACCGGCCGGCTGCTCGGCGTCCAGATCGTCGGTCGCGACGGCGCCGCGAAACGCATCGATACCGCGGCCGTCGCGCTCACCGCGCGGATGACGGTGGAGCAGGTGATCTCGCTCGATCTCGGCTACGCGCCACCGTTCTCGCCGGTCTGGGACCCGATCCTGGTCGCCGCGCGCGCCGCGGCCCGCGCGGTGGTGCGCGGCGAGTAGTGCCTCAGCCGGAGCGGGTCGCCAGGTAGATCAGCAGGCTCAGTCCCAGGGCGAGGGCGCCGAGAATGCCGCCGACCAGCGTGTCGGCTCGATTGGTCGCCTCGCCGCGCTCGATGCGGTCCCACCCGAAGAACGCCGCCGTCACCGCGGCCACGGCGGTCGGAGCCGCCAGGAATTCGCCGGCGAACGGGATGAACGAGAGCACGAAGGCGACGATGCCGAGCACCAGCGCCGACAGCCCCACGCCGTTGCGCGGGGGCGGCGAGACCTCGGGGTCGGGCATGCCACGAGGCTAGCCGGTCTCGGCCGTCGGCGCGTCCCACCGACGGCCGGTCGCGCGTCAGGAGAACACGGCCACCAGGAAGTCCGCGTCGTCGGTGAACGGGCGCAGATCCCAGGTCGACAGCAGCAGATCGACGGTGAGCCCGGCGGATTCGGCATCGGCCAGGAATTCGGAGAACTCGTAGCCGCGGTCCGCGCCGAAACCGATGACCACCCGGCCGCCCGGCCCGCGATGCCGGGCGAAGGCGGTCAGCACCGCCGACCGCGTCGAGGGGGCGAGGAAGGTCATCACATTGCCCGCGCACACGATCACGTCGAAGTCGCGGGTCGGCAGATCCAGTTCGGCGAGGTCACCGACCAGCCAGGTCGGGCCCGGATGATCCGCTCTGGCCGCCTCGACGAGAATCGGATCACCGTCGACGCCGACCACGGTGTGCCCGGCCTCGTGCAGGTAGCCACCGATGCGGCCCGCCCCACAGCCGGCGTCGAGCACCCGCCGGCCGCGCCCGAGCATCGCGTCGATCAGGCGCGCCTCACCGACGATATCCTCGCCCGCGGCGGCGAGGGAGCGGAAGCGCTCCACATACCAGGTCGAATGCGCCGGGTCGGCGGCGGTGAGCTCATCCCAGCGGCTGGGGGTGCGCTTGCTCGGCGACGCGCTCATGCTCGGATCCTCCTCGGGTCGACCCGATCGACCCTAGCCGGTGATGCTCATCGGCTCGGCTCCGGCAGCTGGCACGAGGCGATCCGGGGATTGGCGCCCAGATAGTTGAGCGGGCCCGCGAGCACGGTGACGCCGATCGTGCCCAGGCCACCGCAGTCGGTGGGCGGGTTCGCGAAGTACTGGCGCTGTGCCGCCGCCAGCAGCCCGAGCCCGAACCAGACCAGCATCAGCGTCGACAGGACGAACTTGGCGATCTGGTGCGACGGCCGAGCGTGGATCTCTCGAACTTCGCGAATCTCTCGATTGCGGCGATTCCGGCGACCGTTCATCGTCATCGCGTCCTTCCCGTTTCCGAGTAGCTCGCTGATACCCCCTGCGAACAGGGCCGATCCTGTGGGACCACCGACACGCGCGACGCTCAGTGCTATCAACAGTGCAGCCCGGCGCGCGGACAGTCAACCGTTATGCCGGTGTCGCGACCGAGGGAACCGGCCGATGCGGAAAAGCGGTGGTCAAATCCCACGACTCGGCGTGCTTGTGGGACAGAATGTCGCCATGCGGACATTTGCCGGGATGTTGCACGCTGTTGTCGCCGGAGTTATGGTCGTCGCCGCTGGTCACGGGGTCGCGGGTGCCGCGCCCTCCGGCAGCGCCGCCCTCGATCAGCTGCCCTGGACGGTCGGTCCGGAGGGCGTCCAGGCCACCGGGGCGGCGCTGGCCGACGGCCTCACTGGCACGGTGGTGTGGTCGCGCAACGCGCACACCCCGGTCCCGATCGCCAGCATCACGAAGGTGATGACGGCCATCGTCGTGATCGCGGGCAACGATCTCGAGCGACCGGTGACGGTGCCGAACGAGGTGGTCGGGTACTGCGCCGAGCACAACGGGAGCACCGCGGGCCTGGCGCCCGGCGAGGTGCTCACCGCCCGGCAGCTGCTGTACGGGCTGATGCTGCCGTCCGGCTGCGACGCCGCCTACGCCGTCGCCGAGTCGTTCGGCCCCGGCCAGGACGCGTTCATCGCCAAGATGAACGACACCGCGCGCCTGTTGGGCCTGGCGGGAACACAATTCACCGATCCCAGCGGCCTGCCGAACCCCACCGACGACTCCACCCATTCGACACCGGTGGACCTGGTCGCGATGGGCGTGCGCGCGATGAGCCTGCCGGTTTTCCGCGAGATCGTCGCCGCCCGTGACTATTTCGTGCCCGCCGGACCGGGGAACCGTGAACACCGCTGGGAGACGACGAACCGGCTGCTGCGGGAGTACCCCGGCACCATCGGCATCAAGACCGGCAGCACCAACGCCGCTGGGCACTGCCTGCTGTTCGAGACGGTCCGGGCGGGCATCCCGGTGATCGGCGTGGTGCTGCACAGCTCGGCGCACAGCAGCGCCGCCGCCAAGGAAGACGCCGAACGGCTGCTGAACTGGGCCTACGACCCGATCATGCGCGTCCTGCAACCGGCCTGACGGCGACAGCGCGCCGATGTCGGTCGGCGTTCCTACACTGGCCGGCGTGACGCTCACTCCCGCCGATCTCCTCGGCTACACCGAACGCGACCTCGACGGCGATCTCGCCCGGTGGTTCCCGGCTGCCGAACCCGTCGTCATCCCGGCCGAAACCCGTTCGGTCGCACCGCTTCTCGACCGGCTCGCCCCCGCCGACGCGGCCGCGCTCGCGGCCTTCGACCGCCGGGTCCGCTCCGGTCGGCTGCCGCAGTTCCTCGACATCTTCGACTGGTCCTACGCCTTCGACTTCGCCGGCAACGACTGCGGCATCCTCGACGCGGACTACACCACCGAGCTGACCGACGACGACGTGTTCTCGATCGGCGCGGACGGCGGCGGCAACCTCTACGTCGTGCTCGCCACCGGCCAGATCGCGGTGTGGTTCCACGAGGAGGAAGTGCTCGAGGGCGGCACCCGCTTCGACAACCTCGACGTCTTCCTCTGGTCGTATCTGCGCTATCGGGCGGTGCGCGCGGGCGCACTCGCGCGCGCCGACGTCGAGGCCGACTTCACCGCGCTCGGCCAGGACGGCGCCCTCGCGCCGGACCTGGGGTTGCTGGCCATGATGGGGTAGCCCGGCGCGCTCAGCGGTGCGGGGCGCCCGCGGTGAAGGCGTGGTAGAGCACGCTGAGGTCGAGCGTCTCGGCCGGGTGCGCCCGCGGCTGGGCCGTGCGGTCGATCTGCCGGTGCAGCGCCTCCATCTTCTCGTCGAGCTGGGTCGCCACCTCGGCGGCCTGGGCGAGGTCGCTGCGCAGGTTCGGCGGCACCTCACCCCGGTACTTGTAGTAGATCTTGTGCTCGAGGCTGGCCCAGAAATCCATCGCGATGGTCCGGATCTGGATCTCCACCGGCACCCGCTGGGTGCGGTCGGAGCGGAACACCGGGATCGAGACGATCAGATGCAGGCTCTGGTAGCCGTTCGGCTTGCGATGGGTGATGTAGTCGCGCTCCTCGAGGACGGTGATGTCCTCCTGACCGGCCAGCATGTCCCGGATCGTGCCGATATCGGAGATGAAACTGCACACCACCCGCACACCGGCGATATCGAGCACGTTCTCCCGGATCGCGGCCAGGTTCATCGCGTAGTTCTTGCGCTGCACCTTCTCCAGCACGCTCTCGGGCGACTTGAGTCGCGAGCCGACGTGCTCGATCGGGTTGTACTCGTGGGTGTTGTTGAAGTCCTCGCGCAAGATGTTGATCTTGGTGGTGATCTCGTCGATCGCGAACTTGTAGCCGAGCATGAAGTCGACGAACTGCTCGCGCAGGACTCGGATGTCTTCGACGGTGGCGCGCTCCCCGTTCCCGGGCGGGCCGTCGTCGGCGTTGAGGTCGAGCTGCCAGGGTTTCATCGCCCTCCATTGTGCCTGCTCCCCAGGGGTTGGTCCGCGGGGTGAGGTGGGTCACGGGCCGCTGGGCCCGTCCCCGGTGCGTGCCGGGCAACGCTGCGCACCTCGGCGGGGACACTCGGTGCGATCCTCGGACTCGTGCACTGGCTGCTCTACCGGCGGCTCGGCGTCGCCACCGGCCTCGGCCGCACCGCCCGCCGTGCGCTCGCCGTCGGGCTGGTCCTCCTGTGGATTCCCCCGGTCGTCGCGGTCGGCGCGGGGAACGCGTACTCGCCGCAGCCGATCCGGCCGATCGTGTGGTGGGGCGAGGTCTGGCTCGCGGTGATCTTCTACCTGCTGATCGGGCTGGCCGTGCTCGGCGTGGTGTTCGCGGTGGCCCGGTTGCTGGAGTTCCGGCACCGTCGCGGGCTGATCCAGGTGGCCTCGGGCGTGCTGGTCGTGGCTTCCCTCGGGACGGTCGCCTACGGCGTCACCGAGGCGAACGACCTGCGGGTGCTCGAGACCGACCTGTCCTTCGCCGAGCTGCCGCGCGCGGCCGACGGGCTGCGGGTCGCGGTCGTCGCCGACATCCATGTCGGCGCGGCGCGTGGCGCCGACTTCACCCGGCGGGTGGTCGAGCTGGTCAATGCCCAGCAGCCCGATGTGATCGTGTTGCCCGGTGATCTGCTCGACGGCGCGGTCGTCCATGTCGGCCCCGATATCGATCCGCTCGCGGGGCTGCGCGCGAAGAGCGGGAAGTTCGTCGTCGCGGGTAATCACGAAGGGTACGTGGACCGTCCGGACAACTGGCTCGACTACTACGACGCCCTCGGTCTCACCACCCTGCGCAACAGATGCTCATCGCCCACCAGCCCCTGCAGGGCGCCGGGGCGAGTGAGCGCGGGGTCGACCTGCAACTGTCGGGACACACCCACGGTGGTCAGATGTGGCCGCTGAGGTATCCGGTCGGCTGGATCAACGGCACCGTCGCCGGTGCGAGCCGCATCGGCGACCTGCAGCTGTACACCACGCGCGGTATCGGCGCGTGGGGCCCGCCGGTCCGCGTCGGCGCGCCGCCCGACATCACCGTGGTGACGTTGCGGGCCCGCTGAGGAACGCTCAGCCGTGACGCCGGAAGTCCGGCAGTTGCCAGCTGCCGTCGAAGGCCGGCCCGTCGGGGCCGTAGATGCGGAAGTAGGTGAACCAGCCTGTGCCCGGCACGGTTTGGATCCAGCGATCGGTGGGCGTGTTCGGTGGCGGGGTCGGCCCGAAGTACAGGGTCAGGGGCGCGGTCGTGTCTACATCGGCGAGTTCGTACAGGGAGCGCAGCACGGGCCGGTTCTGCGGGCTCCGCAGTTGGCTGCGCGTGCGCGCGTCGTAGGCGGTGATCGACCAGGACAGTGTCGCCGGAACCGGTTGCGCGACGGTGAGACTGTAGTAGCCCGCGCCCTCGAGGTAGGCCCCCGCGGAGTCGCGCAGGCCGAGCCAGTACAGCGAGCCGGCGCCGGGACTGCGCGCGAGCATCGCCGGTGACACGATCTGGGCCTGGTAGAACCACTTCCCGCGCGCGTACAGGTCGGTGTAGCCCGCGGCGTCGAACGTGCCGTTCGCCGGGCGCAGGACAGCCCATTCCCACCGGCTGTCGGGCCACACCTGCTTGTCCGGTCGACGATCGGCGAACGATTGCACGCACAGGTGCAGATGACCCCGGCGGGCCGCGTCGGTGAGGATGGCCGTCATCCGCCGGTCGGGGGCGAACGGGGCGCCGCGCAGAATGCCGAGCGCCGCGAGTTCGCCGTACTGGTAGTGAAAGTCGGGATTGGGCGGCTCGGAGTTCAGGATCTCGTGCAGGACTCGCCAGTAGTCGAGGGTCTCCTCCCACCGCACCGGCGAGAAGTCCAGCCCCTTCTGCTCCGAAAGATCCACCCACTCCAGGGGATTCGACTCGGCGTCGGCGTCCAGCGGATATACCCGCACCTGCTTCACGAGCTCGATCGCGGGGTCGACCTCGGTGCCGTGCGGCAGTGCGCGCACCAGCACGAGCACCCGGTTGGTCGTCGCGGTGCCGGTGAAACAGCCGTCCGGTATCGGCCCGTCGTAGCCGAGCGGCAGCAGCAGATGTCTGCCGCCCTCGGCGCCCGCCGGTCCGGGCAGCCCCAGATCGAGTACCCACCGCTGGTTGAGGTCGTTCGCGGTGCCCATGAGCGTGCCCGGCGGCACGTCGACGACCATCGGTCCGTCCGACAGGTCGATGGTGAGTCCGGCGTACGGCGTATCGGAATCGGCGGTGAAGGCGAACTGATCCGGGGTGCCGACCAGCAGCGCCATCACCCGGTTCGGCACCGCCCCCGCCGCGAGATACTCGCGCCACGTGGCCTCCAGCGAGACGGTGGGGAAGAAGAACCGATACATCGCCAGCGCCCGGTGGTAGTCCAGTTCGTCGTAGGCGCGGCGGACAGCGTCCGGGCTGGGATAGCCGCCACGAATGTACTGCGGTGCAGTCATGCCCGACCTCTTTCGTCGACAGCATCGGCCCCTCGTCGCCGACGTTAGGCAGGCGCGCACCAGCACGCTTCACCCGAAACGGATGAACCACGCGCTCCGGTGCCGCTGGGCTCGCCTCGCCTGTCGGCCGATTCGCGCGGTCACTCCGGCCCGCCGGCAGGTTGCCGAGCCGTTGTCGCGCCGTATCGGGCGGCGATGGCGGTGGCGCGCGCACGTAGCGAAGCACGTAACGACAACGGGGCCAGCGCCTCCGCGTCGGTGCCGAGCTGCCACAGCGCCCATTCGGCGTGCCGCGAGTCCTGGAAGGTCACCTCCAGCCGCAGCCCGTCGCCGTCGGGCTCTTCGGAACGGACGGCCAGCGCGGTGCGCACCAGTTCCTCTCTGCGCGCCGGGTGTACCCGGACCAGCGCGGCGATCTGGTCACCGCCGGTGCGGAACCGGGTGCTGCGTTCCTGCCAGGCCCGGTCCAGATCGACCCGGTCCGGTCGCTGTGCCGGTTCGGGCAGCTCCTGGGCGGCGAGCACCCGCGAGAGCCGGTAGGTGCGGTCCGCGCCGGACCTGGTGGCCAGGAGATAGGCCTGGTCACGCACGATCACGATGCCGATCGGGTCCACCGTCCGCCAGGAAGGCGCCCGGTCGACCGCCGCGTAGTGGATGCGCAGCTTGTGGCCGGCGAACACCGCGCGGCGGACCTCGGCCGAGATGTCGCCGGGGACCTCGTCGTCGACCAGCCGACGCGACAGCAGATCGGTCTCCGGATCGATGAGCAGGCGCTCGGCCACCTCGGCGGCGGTATCACGGTAGGTGTCCGGCAGTGCGTCGACAACTTTGAGCATGGCCGAGGCCAGCGCCGAGCCGAGACCGAAAGCCTGTGTGCCGCGCCGTGATCCGGCGACGAGCAGGGCCAGCGCCTCCTCGTGGTTCAGCCCGATGAGCTCGGTCCGGAAGCCGGGAAGCAGGGCGAAACCGCCGTGTCTCCCGCGTTCGGCGTAGACCGGGACGCCCGCGGACGACAGCGCCTCGATATCGCGCAGCACGGTGCGGGTGGACACCTCGAGCTCGTCGGCGAGCTCGGTCGCGGTCAGGCGACCGCGCTGGCGCAGCAACAACACCAGCGACACCAACCGGTCTGCGCGCACCCGAAAACCCTACCGAATACACGACACAGGATGTCGTGATTGCTTGCGAGGGTTACCACCACGGCGGCACGGACATCGGTCATCGGACCGAGGGCGCCGGTACTTCGACGAATCGAATGGAGCTGAAGTGGTACTGGAACGAACTGCGGTCAACCCGGTGACCTGGTCGGTGGCTATGGGATTCAACCAGGGCGAACTCGTCGCCGGGCACACCCGGACCCTGTACTGCTCCGGGCAGACGGCGATGAGCGGCGACGGCACGCCGCGGCACGACGGCGATATGGCCGCGCAGCTGGCGCTGAGCCTCGACAATCTGGCGGCCGTGCTCGCCGAGGCGGGCATGTCACTGGCGAATCTGGTCCGCCTCAACGTCTACACGACCGATGTCGACGTGCTGTTGCAGCACTACGGCGTGCTGGCGGCCCGGCTGGGCGCGGCCGCGGTGGCACCGGCCACCACGATGCTCGGCGTGACCCGCCTGGCGATTCCCGGCCAGCTGGTCGAACTCGAGGGAACCGCCGTGGACTGAGCGCTCGCGTCAGGCGACGCGGCGGGACGGGCGTTCCAGCACCTCCGCGAGCGGACGGCGAGGGCTCGGGGAGACCGGGGGCGCGGTGTGGTGCATCCGGCCGACCCGGACCACGACCTGGGGGTGCGCGCAGTCGTGCAACAGGGTGCGGCGGATGGTGTCACGGAGTTCGGGGATGCCCAGCGGCTCGGATTGGATGCAAGTCGACAGGCCCATGCTGGTGGCGCCCAGCAGCAGGGCACTGGTCGCCTCGCCCGCTCGGAGCTGGGCCCGGCGGTCGTCGGTCGCGGTGCAGATCACGACCCAGCCGGCATGGTCGGGGCCCTCGCCGGGGTCGTCGATGCCGGGGTCGCGGAAGGCGCGCAGCGGGATGGCGTCGGTCCGCCGCGGCAGCACCGTCGTGTGCGAGGGCACGCCGTCGTCGTGACCGGTGTGCCCGCTCCAGGACGCGAGTTCGCGGAGATAGGCCGCGTCGGTGCGGTGCCGTGCCGCCGCGGCTCGCATCGGCTCGGCCAGCAGGGGGAGCATCTGTTCGGGGATATTCCGGGCGACCGCCCCGAATTCGACAACCGAGGAGGACAACGCGCGCAAGGCGCCCGCCGGGATCGGTAGCGGCGCGAATCGGCGACGTTCGGATTTCCGCAGCAGAATCGCGGCGGCGAGCTGAATATCGGAATCGGCGGGCGGCCGCGGCGAAACGGTCACCCGTGCCAGATGGGTCGGATCATCCGGGTCGGGTAGGAATTCGGGACTCGCCGACCACCCGGTGACGGCGAGCGCGACGCGCAAATGATGGAGGGCCGCGCCACAACTGACGACCATGGCATGCCCGTCGGGGTCTTCCACCGGCAACTGCCGGTCGGAATCGCTGAACAGGTCGATCCGCCCGTCGCCGACCTGCCAGCGCCAGGGCTGGGTGTTGTGCACAGACGGCGCCTTCACCGCGAGCTCCAGGGCGGCGGTCATCGTATCCACATCGAATATCAACGGTGTCATTTCACGATCCCTCCTGACGGGATTGCGGCACGCGTTTGTCATTCGCTCGTCCAGACGCGCCGTAATCGACCATAAGTCGACCCCATCGAATAAGCGAACCCATAACGTTTCAAATACCCTGAAATTGCTCCGCGCTCGCTCGGCCACCTATCGAGCTGACCGGGGAGATCGTCACCGGGGTTATCGGTTCCGTAACGAAAACAATGGATGCCCTGTGTCGGACGTCTCGCCGTCGAATTGATCAGGGGAGGTCGGCGAAGTGGACATCGTGGGCAACGGCGGTGGCGTGGAGGCCGTCGGCGGCGGGCTGGATGGCGGTGAGGCGGGCGCCGAGGGGGAGTTGCTGGAGGGGGACGACGAAGGTGAGGGTGCTGCGCAACAGGGAGAGGGGGACGGTGGGGCCGCCGAGGGTGGAGCGGACCGAGACCGGGGTGACTTCGATGCCACTGTCGGTGGGCGCGACGGTGACGAAGACCGTCGCGGGCACCGACAAGCCCGCGACCGGGAAGGTGCCGGTGACACGCAGTCCCTCGGGGCTGTGGGAGATCGACTCCACACCCGCGGGAGCGAAGCCCTGGACGACGTCGTAGGGGACCACGGCCGTCGCGGTCGCCGTGGCGGCGACGAGGTTCGAGGTGCGGTTGCCGAGCACGTCGGCCAGCGGGGCGGAGACGTCGGCGAGGGCGACATCGAGATCGTGGACGGACAGGTCCTGGCCGCGCCAGTCGCCGACGCGGATGTCGATGTCGCGGTAGGTGCCGTCGATGGCCTGGGTCAAGAACGGAACACCCCTGATCTCGACTTCGGGTGGCTGGGCGAGGTCGTACTCGGCGGCGATCGCGCGGCCGATCTCGTTCTGCGCCAACACGACTGCGACCCGGTCGCCGACGACCAGTCCGATCGCCAGGACGACGATCAGTATCAGCAACGCGCGCATACGCTCACCCTCTCGGCCATCCCACCATCATGCTGTGGATCGGGCCCGAGTGCGGGCAGGGCGACACCGAAAAGTGGGAACCGCTAGCTGGCTCGGACGGTCACCACGGTGTCGGTGCTGGGGAATTCGATCACCCGGAGCCGACCGTTGACCAAGTCGATCGTGTCGGCGATCACCCGTCCGGCGTGATGGGCGCCACCGACGAAGCTCGTGCTGATCACCCGGAAGCTGCGGCGCGGAGTGAGGACGACATCGCCTGTGCGCAGCAGTCCGGCCGAGGTGGCGGCGCCGGGGCAACTCTCGATCGTGTTCTTGCGGCGCTGGCCGCCGAGCAAACCTAACACTGTGTGTCTCCAGTTGTGTCCATCGCGAAAACCCGCGTCCCGCCGCCGTCTCGCGAGCGGGTATCGGAGTCTTCTTACCCACCGGCCGCGCACAGGAAACCCCAGGCAACCGGACCGGACGCCGTTCCCGATGAGCGGGAAGGGCCGCAGGCAGGTGCGCGGGCCCGGTCCTACGGTGAGCGACATGACAGCAACATCGCACTCCGACGGCGTGGCGAGCACAGTCGTGCCCGGAGTCGCCCTGGTGACCGGTGCCAGCCGCGGCGTCGGCAAAGGCATCGCGCTGGCGCTCGGCGCCGCGGGCTGGACCGTCTACCTGACCGGCCGGGGCAGCGCCGGTGACGGCGGTCCGCTGGAGGTGGCCGCCGCCGAGGTGAGTGCCCGTGGCGGCACCGGCATCGCCGTGCGCTGCGATCACCGCGACGATGCGCAGATCGCCGCCGTCTTCGCCCGCATCGCCGGCGAACAGGACGGCCTCGATCTGCTGGTCAACAATGTCTGGGCCAATCCCGACGGTTTCGCCGGTTTCAGCGATCCGTTCTGGCGCCGACCGGTCGGCGACTGGGATTCGCTGATCGGCGTCGGCCTGCGCGCGCACTACGTCGCCGCGGTCGAAGCGGCACGACTCATGGTCGCGCGCGGTCGCGGCGTCATCGCCAATATCTCCTCGTTCGGCACCCGCGGCTACCTGCATTCGGTGCTGTACGGGATGTCGAAGGCGGGCCTGGACAAGATGGCCGCCGATATGGCGGTGGAACTGCGCGGCACCGGCGTGAGCACCCTGTCGCTGTGGCCCGGCATCGTGCGCACCGAGCAGGTGCTGGCCCTCGGCGTCGAGGACATCGAGGGTTTCCCGATCGCCGGCGCGGAGACGCCCGAATTCGTCGGGCGGGTCGTGCTGGCACTGGCCACCGATCCGTCGATCGGCGACCGCAGCGGCGCCACGGTGATCACGGCCGAGGCGGCGCTCGACTACGGCATCACCGACATCGACGGTGGACAACCGGTCTCGCATCGCGCGGCCTTCGGCGGCGGCGCGGTCTTCGGCATTCGAGAAGAAGAGGAACAGTGATGGATCTTTCGGGCAAGGTAGTGCTGGTCACCGGTGGTGCGCGCGGTCTGGGCGCGGCCTTCGCGCACGGAATCGTCGCCGCGGGCGGCAGCGTCGTGATCGGTGACCTGCTGGACGCCGACGGTGCCGCCGTCGCGGCGGACCTGGGGGAGCGCGCCCGCTTCGTGCACCTCGACGTCACCGACCCGGCCTCGTGGCAGCATGCGGTCGATACCGCGGTGGAGGCGTTCGGCGCGCTGACCGGGCTGGTCAACAACGCCGGAGTGACCGCCTCGGGCGTTCCGCTGGTCGACGAGCCGTTGGAGACCTTCCAGCGGGTGATCCAGGTGAACCTGGTCTCGGTCAACATGGGCATCCACGCGGTGGTGCCCGCACTGCGGGCGGCCGGTGGCGGCTCGATCGTCAACATCTCCTCGGCCGCCGGACTCGTCGGCCTGGCGCATACGGGCGCCTACGGCGCGGCCAAGTGGGGCGTGCGCGGGCTGACCAAGGTGGCCGCGATCGAACTCGCGAGCGACCGGATCCGGGTGAACTCGGTCCACCCCGGCATGGTGCTCACCCCGATGACCGCGCCGACCGGCATCGGCCTCGCGGACGGCGGTTTCCCGAACGCCCCGCTGGGCCGGGTGGGCCGTCCCGAGGAACTGGCCGGTGCCGTCACCTACCTGCTCAGCGACGCCGCGTCGTACACGACCGGCGCCGAGCTGGCCGTCGACGGCGGCTGGACCGCGGGCCCGCCGGTCGTCCGCGTCGACGGCTAGCCGCACTCAGCGTCGAACAGCGCGGCGGCACACCAGCATCTGATCGGCGCCCGCCTGGAATTCGTATCCGACATCGACGATCCGTGTCCGGACCCCGCGCTCGCGCAGATCCGCGCGGAGCCGGTCGAGATCGCGGTAGCGGCTGTGCGCGCCGAACAACTCCGCCGCGCGCTGCCGGACTGTCAGGTGCTCGGCCGGGTCGGCGAAGAACGTCCACCGGAACTGCTCCGGATGCGCGCGGACGTAGTCGTTGCCGCGCACGGCCTCGCTGACCGCGGTGGCGGCGACCGCGGTCGTGCCGTCGTCTTCGTAGGCCAGGTCGCAGGCCGTCACGTCCCCGCCGAGCCCGCGGACCTCGGCGGTGAACCCGGCCGCGCCGCCCGGACAGTCCAGGAGGCGGCGGCGCAGGTCGGCGTCGGTGAGGGCGAACATCGACCGATATTCGCTCAGCGAGCGAGAGCTGATCAGGAAGCCGCCGAACGGCTGATCGCTGGTGTCGTCGGAAGTCATGGCCGGTACCCCGTTCTCGTCGGGGCCGCCGACCGGCGCGGAGCGCGGGTCCGACGCGAGGACGGGATGCGGCCGCTCGGAGGGCGGCCGCACGCACAGTCGATGACGGCCGCTATCGCGGCCACCACTCCTGCGCTGTCATCGTCACCAGCCCATTGAAGCACAGCACGCCAGCGGTTTTCGGCGCCCGTTCACAGCAGGCGTTGCCTGCCGTGGGCGGCGAACTCGGCTGCCAGTTCCGCTCTGTCGGCTTCGGTCATGTGGTGGTAGCGCGGCAGGCCGCGGCCCGCCCACCGGTGGACCGGTTCGTCGGTGCGCCAGGCCTGCTCCTGGAGTTCGCGCTTGAGGACCTTGTTCGATCCGGTCACCGGCAGATTCGCCGAGACCCGCACGAATCGCGGCATGCCCTTGGACCCGAGATCGTCCTGAGCGCAGAGGAACGCGGTGAACTCGTCGAGATCGAAGTGGTCCGGATCGGCGACTTCGACCGCGGCCATGACCTGATCGCCGGAGCGCGGATCGGGCACCCCGAACACCGCGGCGGCGATGACGGCGGGGTGGCGGCGCAGCACCTGTTCGATCAGCAGCGTCGAAGTGTTCTCGCCGTCGACCCGCAGCCAATCACCCTTGCGGCCCGCGAAGTACAGGAATCCGTCGGTGTCGATGTAGCCGAGATCGCCGGTCCAGTACCAGCCGTTGCGGATCCGGTCGGCGTCGGCGGCCTCGTTCTTGTAGTAGCCCTCGAAGACGAGCGCGCCCGCCTTGTCGATCATCTCCCCGATGGCCTCGTCGGGATTGCGGACCCGGCCGTACTCGTCGAGCTCGGCCCGCGCGCACTCGCGCAGCGTGTCCGGGTCCACCACCGCGACACCGGGACGCGCGGGTCTGCCGAGCGCGGCCGGCGGTGCGGCCGGATCCAGCGCCGCCAGGCTCGGTCCCTCGCTGGAGCCGTAGCCCTCGTGCAGTTCCGCGCGGAAGCGGCGCCGGAACTCGCGCTGGTCGGCCACCGACGCCTCGGTCCCGAAACCGCGAACCAGCGCATTGTCGGCGTCCAGCGCGGTTTCGGGTGTCGCGAGCAGGTAGCCCAGCGCCTTGCCGACATAGGTGAAGAAGGTCGCGCCGAAGTACCGCACATCCGGAAGGAACTGCGACGCCGAGAATTTCGGGGTCAGGCAGACCGTCGCGCCGACCGTCAGCGCGGGCGCCCACAGCGCCATGATGGCATTGCCGTGGAACAGCGGCATGCAGCAGTAGTCCACGTCGTCACGGACATGCCCGAACTTCGCCGCCGCCGCGTACCCGACCACCGCGAGACGGCGCTGGGTGCACCGCACCGCCTTCGAGGTCCCGGTGGTGCCGGAGGTGAACAACAGCAGCAGCAGATCCGCCGGCCCGCCCAGCGCCGTGGGCTCGACCCGGTGGGCAGTGACGCGGTCGGCGTAGTCCGGGCTGTCGACCAGCAGGAACCGGTCCTCGGTGAGGCCGTGATCGAGCTGCCGCAGTCGGGTCATCCCCGCCGCGTCGGTGACGATCAGCTGACAGTCGACGTACCGGATGTCCTCGGCCAGCTGTGCATTGCCGCGGGTCGGATTGAGCCCGGCGACGGTGGCGCCCGCCAGGGCCGCCGCGCCCAGCCAGAAGACGAAATCGGGCACGTTGTCGAGCAGCACGCCGAGGTGGAACGGACCCGCGCGGCGCAGGGCGCGGGCCAGTTCGGCACGGGCGGCCGACTCGCGGACGACCGCGTCCCAGGTCCAGTCGGCGTCGCGGGTGCGCAGGCCGAGATGCTGATCGCCGAGCCGGTCGAGCAGCATGGTCGCGATATCCGCGCGGTGCGGGCTCGGCTGTTCCGTCTGATCCTCCGACAGCTCCACCTCGAGCAACGCCGGATCGGCGAGTCCGGCGGCGAGCTCACCCGGCGGCGGCGCGGTATCGTTCGCATCCATCTCGGCACCTCCACTGGCGGGGACTGTCGACCAGACTGTCAGCAGCATGCCGGGTCGCCGCCGCTTTCCACCCCGGTTGTCCCGCTGGATGGCACGGGCCGAAGTCGGGCGTGGGCTAGGCTCGCCCGCTATCTCATCGAGGCCCGCGCACCACGGTGACCGGAATCGCTCGCGCGGCCCACGAAAGTTTGGTCACTGTCACCAACGCGACCGGTCTGGTTTCGTAGGGTCGCAAGAATCCGTAGATCTTCCATTCGCCCACGAGCGGGCGCGCCACGATGGGTTCTGGTGCAGTGCCTGCCGACCGGGCACCGCCGTGGCACGGGGGCCGCGGCGACGAGGCACTTCCCGGCAGTGTGGCCGGGCCGGCGAAAGCGCGAAGAAATGCCGAGTGACGTCGTCGATGTGGTCGTGGACTTCGCCGTCCCGCGTCGGCCGCTGTGGGATGTGCTGCTGGAGCCGCAGAGCTATCCGCGCCTGTGGACCGGAATCGGTGGGTGCGAGCGGATTCTGCACCCCGACGGCGGCACCGTCTGGCAGGTCAGGATCGGCGACGCGGCCCTCGGCGTCCGGACCGTCGGCCTGGCCCTGACGATCGGCCGCTGGTACGAGAGCTTCGAACTGCACAATCCGGAGACCGGCAGCTTCGCCATGGTGCGGCTCACCGGCGCCGAGGACCGCACCTCGGTGAGCGTGACCGTGTTCGCCGCACCCCGCCTGCATCCGGCGCTGAAAGGCGCGACCAATGCCACCGTCATCGGTTGGGTCAAAGACGGTCTGCGCCGGGCGGCCGACCTGGTGCGCGGGGCGCGGACCTCGGTGGTGGCCAACGGCGACCGGGCCCCGATCCGGCGCACCACCGAAATCGCGCGGTGGTGGGTGAACTCTGGCCTGGTCGCCCCGCCGCTGACCTCGGCCCGGCAACTGCGGTCGCTGTACCGGTGGGGATTCAACCTGGCGGGCGGCTACGCCGCGGGCGCCGCGCACAGCCCCGACCAGCTCGCGCTGCTCGACGACGTCAGCACCGTGACCTTCGCCGAGACCGACAAGCGCACGACCGCGCTGGCGGGCGCGATGTACGAGGTCGGCCTGCGCGCGGGCGACGCGGTCGGCCTGCTGGCCGGAAACCATTGCGGCATGGTCGAAACCATGGTCGCCGCCGGGAAGCTCGGTGTCGACGTGGCGCTGCTCAATGCCGGGTTGTCCGGACGGCGCATCGAGGAGATCGTGCAGCGGCACCGTCTCTCGGCACTGTTCGTCGACACCGGCTTGGCCCATCTCGTGCAGTACCTGCACCGCGATCTGCCCCGCTTCGTCACCGACGACGTACCCGCGCACCCGGGCCGGACCTCCATCGAGGACCTGATCGCTCTGCGCCGCACCAAGTTTCCGGTGCCGACGGTGCCCGGCAGGCAGATCGTGCTCACCTCGGGCACCAGCGGCACCCCCAAGGGAGCGCGCCGTCCGCACGCGAAGGGCTTCGACACCCTCGTCGCGCTGCTGTCGCGGATTCCGATCCACGTGGGCAGCACGATGATGATCCCCGCGCCGCTGTTCCATACGTGGGGACTGTCCGCGCTGCAACTGAGCACCGCCGTCCGCGCGACCGTGGTGCTGACCCAGGGCTTCGACGCCGAGGATTGTCTGCGCCGCATCGCCGAACACCGGGTCCAGACGCTGATCGCGGTGCCGACCATGGTGCAGCGCATGGTCGACCTGCCCGAGGCGGTCCGCGCCCGCTACGACCTGAGCAGCCTGCGGCACGTGATCAGCTGTGGCGCGCCGCTGGCGGCGATCACGGTGGACCGCTTCCTGACCGACTACGGCGACGTCCTGTACAACCTCTACGGCTCGACCGAGGTCTCCTGGGCCAGCGTGGCAGGCCCCGAGGACCTGCGGGCCGCACCCACCACGGCCGGTCGGCCGCCGCTGGGCACCCGCATCGCCGTTCTCGACCCCGATCGCTCGCCGGTACCGATCGGCATGATCGGGCGGATCTTCGTCGGCAACCACATGCTGTTCGACGGCTATGTCAGCGATACCCCGCCGGAGGAGTCCGACGGCATGCTCGACACCGGTGACCTGGGCTATCTCGACGCCGAAGGCAGGCTGTTCGTGGCCGGGCGCGACGACGAGATGATCATCTCCGGCGGCGAGAACGTCTTCCCGCGCCCGGTCGAGGAGGCACTGTCGTACCTGCCGCAGGTCAGCGATGTCGCGGTGGTGGGTGTGCCGGATCGTGAGTTCGGGCAGCGGTTGGCCGCGTTCCTGGTCAAACACGAGGGCTCCGGCCTCGATTCGGACATGGTGCGCACCTACGTGCGCAACCGGCTCAGCCGCTTCTCCGTGCCGCGCGATGTCACCTTCCTCAACTCGCTGCCGCGCGGGGAGACCGGCAAGGTACTCAAGCGGCTGCTGGTCGATCCGGAGGGACTGGCGGGCTGAGTCCGGGGCGAGCTCTCAGCGCGGCCGATCCTCACCGCCCGCGGTGCCGGGCACGGCGATCCGGCCGCTGTAGATCGCCCGCAGGGACGTCGCGGCGAAGGCGGCGCAGTAGTCGATCAGGTCCGCGATCGGCACCTCCAGCCGTCCGCTGTGCTTCTCGACGATGACCCGCTCCAGCGTGCCGACCACCGAGAGCGCGAAGATGTCCATCACCTCGGCGGCCGGGTGCTCCTCGGGCCGGGCACTCGTGCCGGTCGCCGCGACCAGCCGGGCGAAACGCCACAGTGCCTCGCGCATACGGTCTTCGGCGCCCGCCCCCGCCGGTTCGACGAAGACGACCCGGAGTGTGCGTGGATCGCGATCCAGGGCGGTGAGATAGGTGCCGATGCCGGCGCGCAGCTTGTCGGTGCCCCGCGCGGGGGTCGCGGCGACGGCCGCCGACACCGCGCGGTACAGCTCGTCGATGACACGGTCGAAGACCGCGGCGAACAAATCCCTGGTGCCGCTGAAGGATTCGTAGAAGTAGCGGTCGGTGAGCCCGGCCTCGCGGCACAGGTCCTTCACGCCGGTCGCGGCGTAGCCGTGGGTGCCGAACAGCGTGAGCCCGGCGGCGAGCAGCTTCTCGCGTCGGGCGGCGGCCCGCTCCTGGGCGCCCATGCCACCGTAGGTGCGGCCCGGCCGGGCCGGGGTGCTCACCGCGTCACCGTGATCGTCATGTCGGCATTGTCTCCCATGCGCGCTGACTCTGTGTCAGCATGTGACGATCGCGATCGTCAGATTGAGAACGGGGTCGATCAATGGCAGCTCGACATCAGAACCACCTGGTCAGCCGTCGTGCGGTGCTGCGCGGAGCCGCCGCGGCGGCCGCGAGCGCGGGGCTGGCGGCCGGTACCGCGCAGGCGAGTCCACGCAGGCGCAACGGTCCGGCGGGCACCACCGTCGCGATCTTCGGCGCGGGGATCGGGGGCTTGACCGCGGCGCACGAACTGGCCGAACGCGGCTTCGCGGTGACGGTCTACGACCGCAAGGAACTCGGCGGAAAGTCGCGCACGATCCCGATGGCGGGCACCGGAGCCGGGGGCCGGGCGGCCCTGCCGGGCGAACACGGCGCGCGTGGGTTCACCTCGTTCTATCACCACGTCCACGACACCATGCGCCGCATCCCGGTACCGGGAACGCGCAAGACCGTCTACGACAACCTGATTCCGTTCTCGGTCACCGATCCGCGCTACCCGCGTTCGGGCAACCTGCCCGACGGCTTCCCGCTGATGTTCGGCTTCTACTTCGATCCGGCCGAAGCGCTCACACCGAGGGGCCTGCAACGGATTCTGACCGAGGTGTTCATGAAGAACGATCTCGTCCCGCTGCCCGAGGCCATCCACATGGCGGGGCGGGTGGTCACCTACCTGACCTCGAGCGAGGAACGTCGCTTCGGGCAGTGGGAGCACGTCAGCTGGTGGGATTTCATCGGCGCGGGCACCAGGTCCGCGCAGTTCCAGGCGCTCGCCGCGACCGGCCTGACGCGGGCGCTGGTCGCCGCCAAAGAGTACGTGGCCAGCACCCGCACCATGGGCAACATGATGGAGGGGTTCTTCATCGCGCTGATGCGCGAGCTCACCGGCGGGCCGAAGGTCTACGAGGTGCTCAACGGGCCGACCAACCAGGCCTGGCTGGATCCGTGGATCGCGCTGCTCGAAGACATGGGGGTGCGGTTCCGGCCGGGGGAAGCGCTCGAGGAACTCGTGGTCGCGGACGGCCGGATCGGTGGTGCCCGGATCCGCGGTGCGCACGGCGGGTCGACGCGGATCGAGGCCGACTGGTACGTGTGCGCCGTGCCGACCGACCGGGCCCGCGCGCTCTGGACACCCGAACTGCGGGAACTGGATCCGGCGCTGGGCCGGATGGACGCGCTGAACCTGGACTGGATGAACGGCATGCAGATGTTCGTCAGCGAGCGACTCGACCTCGGCAAGGGCTACAACATCTACCTCGACGCGCCGTGGCGGCTGACCTCCTACACCCAGCGCGCGTTCTGGGACGTCGACTATCCCGCCGTCTACGGTGACGGCGCCGTCGCCGACGGCCTCACCATCGACATCGCCGACTGGGACACCCCGGGCATCCTGTTCGGCAAACCCGCGAAATACTGCACCCACGAGGAGATCTACCAGGAGACCTGGGCCCAGTTGACCGCCGCGCTCAACGACGACGGCCGGATCCAGTTGCCCGACGGCATCGTCCGCGCATGGATGATCGATCCCGGCATCGTGTGGACCGGCAGCGAGAACACCAATGACGAACCGCTGCTGGTGAACACGATCGGCTCCTGGGACAACCGGCCGACCGCGCGGACCCGCGTCCCCAACCTGTTCCTGGCCGCCGACTACGTGCAGACCAACTTCGACCTGGCCACCATGGAGGGCGCGAACGAAGCGGGCCGCAGCGCCGCCAACGCGCTGCTCGCCGCGGCGGGCTCGGCGGCCACGCCCGCGCGGTTGTTCACCCGGGAGTCGATTCCGGCGTTCGAACCATTGCGCCTGGCCGATGCCGCCCGCTTCCGCGCGGGTCAGCCCAACCTGTTCGATCTCGGGTGATCGGTCAGCGCCGGGCGTTGCGCCACGCCCGGTAGCGGTCGGGACAGCACACCGCACACGGTCGGTAGCCCGCGGCGACGGCGGTGGTCTCGTCGGCGAAGAACACCCGGTGGCAGACGTAACCGCCGCGCGCGATCGCCCGCCGCGCCGACGGGCAGTCCAAGCGGCCGTAGATCTTCGACCGCCGATGGCCACCCCAGCGGCCCGCGCTCGCGGACCGAAAGGGGCGGCCGGCGCGGTCGAGCAGCACGTACGGTAGCGGGGTGCTCATGCCGCGTCGTGGAAGACCAGCGCCAAGGTCGTCCGATGTCCGGAACGGACAACCGACACTCCGTGCCGGACCGGGGCGGCCGACCAGCCGCGCGCGGAGCGGACGGGACGATCGCGGGTGGTGAACACGTAGCCGTGTCCACGCGGCAACAGCGTTGCGGTACCCCGGGATTGGGCGCGGGGCCGCTGCTCGAGCAGCAGGAACTCCCCGCCGGTGTGATCGACGCCGGGTTCGTTCAGGTTGATGACGACCTGCAACGGAAAGACCAAGTCGCCGTACAGATCCCGGTGCAGGGCATTCCAGTCGCCCGTCTGGTAGCGCAACAGGATCGCCGTGGATTTGTGCTGTCCCGCCGCGTGACACATCGTCAGCCACTCGTCGAGGGTGTCCGGCCACGGCGCGGACCTGCCGAGCCGGGCCCACCAGTCCCGCGCGATCGGCAGCAGGTGTGGGTACAGCGCCTGTTTGAGGCGTTCGACGGGCTCGGGGTAGGGCGCGCGCAGATACCGGTACTGCCCCTGCCCGAAACGATGCCGGCCCATGTCGACGGTGCTGCGGAACAGCTCGTCGTGGGGGTAGAGGTTTCGGATCCGCGCGGTCTCGCCGGCGGTGAGCAGCTCGGGCAGCAGCGCGCCGCCGAACTCGTCGAGCTCGGCCGTGATCGCCGTCCAATCGCCGGCGTCCACGCGCTCGCGCCACGGATCGGTGCGTCGGCTCGCGGCGGTCACGCGGCCTCCAGTTCGAGCAGTGTCGTCTTGGCTTGTGCGCCACCGATGTAGCCGCCGAGGCTGCCGTCGGCCCGCAGCACCCGATGGCAGGGCACGACCACGGGCAGGGGGTTGGTCGCGCACGCCGTACCGACCGCGCGCACGGCCTTCGGATTGCCGACGAGTTCGGCGACCTCGCGGTAGCTGCGGGTGTGGCCGTACTCGATCTCGGGCAGATGGCGCTGCACCAGCTGCCGGAAGCCGTGCGACAACGACAGATCCAGGGGCAGATCGAAGACCCGGCGGCGGCGGTCGAAGTATTCGCCGAGTTCGCGCGCGGCGTCGTCGAGCCGGCGGGGGGCCCGCAGGATGCGCGGGCTCAGTTTCTGTGCCAGCACCGCGAGGACCCGGTCGTGGTCCTCGCCGGCATAGGCCACCCGCACCAGGCCGCGCGGGGTCGCGGCCAGCAGCAGCTCGCCGACGGGGGAGTCGATGGTGGTGTAGGCGACGTCGACGAGGCCGGCGGCGTCGGCCCGCTGTTCGAGCCGCCGATGCAGGCGCGACAGCACGTCGGCGTCCACGGGCGCCGACAGTGCGGCGACGATGTCGTCATCGCGACGGGTATCGCTCATGATGGTGCTCCTTCCGGGTTCGCGCCCGGGTAGGTCTTGCGCAAGGTCTTCACCGCGTCGGCCGCGGCTCGCCGGGCGGCATCGACACTGCCGCCGAGGACCTCGGCGATTTCGGCGTAGGACAACCCCGCGACATAGCGGTAGGCGATCGCCTGGCGCTGTTTGGTGGGCAATCCGCCCACCGCGGTCCACAGCTCGGTGTCCTCGGGGTCGACGACGGGGCTCGGCGCGTCGGGTAGCCGGTCCACGGGCAGTGGGTGGCGGGTGGCCGCGCGCACCACATCGATCGCCTTGCGATGGGCGATGCGCACCAGCCACGCTTCGACATTCGCGTCCTCGGGCAGGTCCGGGTAGGCGCGCATCGCGGCCAGGAACGTCTCCGACCAGGCGTCTTCGGCATCGTGGACGCCGAGGACGACCCGGCACACCCGCAGCACGGTGGGCCCGTGCCGGGTGACGACCTGCTCGAAAGGCTGCTTCACGGGCACCCCGGTCAGAATAGGCGACCGGCGCCGACCGCGGCCGGTTCCTCGAGGTCGAGCAGAGCTCGTTTGCGCGCGAGGCCGCCCGCGTAGCCGGTCAGCGACCCGTCCGCGCCGACGACCCGGTGGCAGGGCACGAACAGGCACAGCGGATTGGCGCCCACGGCCTTGCCGACCGCCTGGGCGAGCCGGCGATCGCCGAGCCGCTCGGCGATCCGGCCGTAACTGGTGCGCTCGCCGAAGGGGATCTCGGCCACGATCCGCCACACGTCCTGTCGGAACTCGTCACCGGTCGCGTGCAGGGGCAGTTCGAAGTTCCGACGGCGACCCGCGAGATAGTCCAGCACCTGCGCGGCCGCCTCGGACAGGAGTTCGTCCTCGGTCCCGGATACCGCGCGCCCGAAGGTCTCGGCCGCGGGCCCGCGCACGTGGTGACGGAAGTACAAGCCCGTCACGGCGGCGCCGGACGCGACGAGGGTGATCGGCCCGAGGACACCGGCATCGACAACGAGGTGTCGAGTATTCATCTGCTTTCCTTTCGCTGACACCGTGAAGACGTTGCGCATCGGGAAAACGTGAGATCCGACTGTCGATCGGAACCGGTGGGGCCTTCGGGCCGCGGTGTGTTCTAGGCGTTCGCCTCTTCGTACGCGGCGATGATGTCGGCGGCGATTCGGCCGCGCGCCGAGACCGTGTGGCCGTTGTTGCTGGCCCAGGTCCTGATCGCGGTCAGGTCGTTGCGTCGCGTGGGCGCGGCGGCCGTACCGCTCACCTCGGACCGGCGACCGCTCGTCTTGACGCGCCCGGTGCGGCGGGCCGCCGGGATCCACTGATCGAACAGATCGCGGAGCTTGGCCGCGTTCGTCTCGGACAGGTCGATCTCGTAGCTCGCGCCGTCGATGCCGAACGAGACGGTCTCATCGGCGGCGGAGGCGCCGTCGAAATCATCGACGAGGGTGACAACGACTTTGCGCGCCATGAGGATCCTGTTCGTGAGGGGCTGTGTCCTCAGTGATCGTAATGCGAGCCCGACAAGCGCCTCGGTCGCCCCACAATTCCGGTCATTTCGCTCTCCGAACACCACGAGTGTTTCCGGCCGACCCTTGTCCTTCGGGGCGGACCGCGAGGCCGACGGTGACAGCGAGCAGACCGAGAACGGCCGCGGTGGGAGCCAGCGCGCTCGCCCCGACCAGGGCCAGCGCGCCGCCACCGAGGCCGGTCCCGAGCGCGACGGCGAGGTAGACCGCGGACCCGTTGAGGCCCATCGCGATCGGCGCGAGCGCCGGGACCAGGGCGAACAAGCGGTGCTGCTGCGGCACGATCGCGATGCCCACGGCGACGCCGAGCCCGGTCATGGCGACGACCGCGCCGAGCGCGCTCGTGCGGCCGACGGCCAGCAGGACCGCGCAGGCGGCCATCCCGCTCGCGCCGAGCACCAGCGTGGACGGCGCACCGCGCAGGCGGATGAGTCGTGCTACGACGGTGGTGCCGACGACCTGCCCGCCGCCGAAGGCCAGCATCGCCGCCACGACCAGCGTGCCGGAGACCTCCAGCACCGCGGGCAGGTAGGCGATGAGCAGGAACGCGGGCACGATCACCGTCACGGTGCCGAGCAGGATTGCCCGCACCCGCGCATCGGTCAGCACCCGCAGCCGATCGCGCAGCGACAGTCTCGGCGCGTGCGCGGCCGGAAGCAACGCCACCGCGCACAGGGCGATCACCGCGGGCACCATCAGGATCCACACGGCGGTCCGCCACCCCCAGGCCTGGCCTAGCAGGATCCCGAAGGGGAGCCCCGCCACCAGCGCGAGCGAACCACCGCCGGAGACGATGGCCAGCGACCGGGCGCGATGCGCGTCGTCACTCAGCAGACCCGCGGTGCTGAAGGCGTTCGCCTGATATGCGGCCGCCCCCAATGCCGCGACCACGCGTCCGGCGGCCACCGTCGCGAAATTCGGTCCCGCGGCCTGCACCACCAGCCCGGCAACGAACACCACCATTCCACCCGCCAGCAGCACTCGGCGATCCCAGCTACCCGTCAGCGCGGCGATCACCGGCGACCCCACCGCGTACACGACCGCGAACAGCGCGGTCAGCTGTCCCGCCGTGCTGATCGAGACGTGCAGATCGGCGGCGACCTCCGGGATCAGCCCCGCCAGCACGTAACCGTCCACCCCCAGGGTGAAGGTGCCGATGGTGAGGACGAGCAGGTGGGCGACGGTCAGATTCCGCGGCCCGGCCCCGGTTCGCGCGTCGACATCGACTCCGGTGCTCATCGCGGCCCACCCAGCATGCTCCCAGTCTCGGGGCGTCCACTCCGTCCAGGGTCAGCGACCCTAAAGCTCCTATCGCGGCCAAGCTTTCACCGATCCACGCGCCGCGAGTCGAGCGGCCCCCCGTGATTGCCCCCGACTCGCCTCGACCGCGGCATGATCGGTGGATGGAGTTCCAGCTTGCGATGTCGGCTCGGCCCGACAGTCATCGGTTCGTCGTCATGGTCGAGCCGGAGGGGATGGCCTACGGGTTTCCCGCGGAGGGCAAGGTCGTCCGGGTCTTCCGTGGCCCGACGCGATGCTGGCCGAACTGACCCACTATCCCGACGGGGTGGTCCTCTGGCGGCCTGCCGACACCGAGGTCTGGGCCACCGCGGCCGACGGGAACAGCGAACTCATCGGTGGATTCAGCGGCAACCCCGTTCCCGGCTTCGATACGGGCGGAAAACCGTTGGATCGACCGTTGCGGGGCCTGATCGAGCGCGTCTTCCACTCCAAGGCGCCCTGACCGGCGCACCCGAGGGTTGACGCGGTGACGGTGCGGGCGGACCATCGGTGGGGTTGCTGCTTCGGGGTGGGAAGGGTTGGCCGTGAACGTCAGTCGCCAAGGGTTTTTCGATCATCTCGACTGGTTCGACGAGGGGCACTGTGCCAGGTTGGACGAGGAGCTGGCGTGGGCGCGCGAGCACTGTCCGGTCGTGCACACCGGATTCGGCGGTGGCATGCATGTGGTGACGCGGTACGAGGATCTGGTCACGGTGGCCGCGCATCCCAAGATCTTCAGTTCGGCCATGCCCGGACTGACGACGGTCCCGGTCGCGCTGCCGCCCATCGACGTGGATCCGCCACTGCACCACGACTTCCGGGCGTTTCTGAACGGCCCGTTCGCCAAGCCCGCACTGCGCCGGTACGAACCCGTGCTGCGGCAGCTTGCCGACGAACTCATCGACCGATTCGCCGATCGCGGGCAGGTCGAATTCGTGAGCGAGTTCGCCATCCCGTTCACCGCGGGCGCACTGGCCAAGATCGTGCTCGACGACGACAACGAGGAGAGGCTGGCCCGCGCGGTCGATGCCGTCACCCAGGTCTCGGTGCAGAACACACCCGAAAGTTTCGCCGCTGTCGCGGGATTGGCCGCCGAACTCATGGCGGAGCGGGCCGCGGCACCCCGCGATGACCTGCTGCAATCCATCGTCGATGCCACGGTCGAGGGTGGCCGTCCACTCACCATGGAAGAACGGCTCGGAGTCGTCACCGTGCTCCTGCTGGGCGGTCTGGACACCACCCGCGGCGCCCTGGCCTATATCGCCGAATATCTCACCGAAGTGCCCGGCCTGGAAGCGCGACTGCGCGAACCCGACTGGGCGACACGCGATCTCGACGAAATCCTGCGCTACACCTCGACCGTGAGCGTCATGGGCAGAGTAGTGGCCGAGGACAACGACCTGCTCGGCGTCCCCCTGGTGAAGGGCGATCGGATCGCGGTGCACTGGCGCTCCGCCAACCGTGACACCGTCCGCTTCGACAATCCCGAACAGCTCGACTTCGACCGTAACCACAACCCGCACTTGGCCTTCGGCATCGGCATCCATCGCTGCGTCGGCCGCCACTTCGCCCGCATGCAACTCGACATCGGCATCACCCGCCTCCTGGACCGCCTCACCGGTTTCCGCCTCGCCCCAGGCACCCAGATCGCTCGCTCGGTAGGCATCAGCGTCGGCGCGCCCCGCGAACTGCACCTCCAGTTCGACCGCGTCCGGAGTTGATCGGTGCCGCTGCCGCGTCAGCCCCGCGCCGCCGTGCCGAGCCGCAGCGCCCCGAGGGCGAACAGCCCCACCGACCGATCACTCGGCAGGTCGGTGGGAGTCGTGTGCGCGGAGGCGGCTAGAGGGGAGAGCGGTCTTCACGCTGTCACGATCGCCGAGCAGGGCCTCGGGAGACCGCGCAGCACGGGTCGAGAACGTTTCCGTCATCACGACCCCAGGCCGCGGACCCAGCGTCGCGCATCGGCGGCCGATGCCAGGTGCACCACGGTCACCTCGGGGAAGCGGGCGATCAGCTCCTCGGTGCGCAGTCGCCGGGCCTCGTACTGGTCCCACGCCCACCGAATGGGGTGGTCCCGAGCCGGCCAGTTGCGGAACGATTCGCGATTACCGTTCCACAATTCCTGCCCGGTGATCGCGCGCGTGAACGAACGCCACAGTACCCGCCGCATCACCGTCCGCTTCGGAAGGTCCAGCCACACAACGGTATCGGCCCTCGTCCACAGCAGATCGCCCAGCCATCGGCGATTCTGGTCTTCGGTCACCCACCGCGGACCCGCGGTGAACCCCTCGACCTCTACCTCGAACTCCGGCCGCTTCACCCATCCCGGCCCGTGATGCAACGCATCCAGTTCCCGCCGGGGTATCCCGAGCCGCTCGGCAAGCACGCCCGCCAATGTCGTTTTCCCCGCCCAGAATCCGCTGCACCGACTCACCTTAGCGACCGGCCGAAAGCGCCGATCACCCGTCGGGGGTCGTCAGTCCGGTCTGGTCGGCGAGCACGAGCTGGGCGCGGTCCCGGGCACCGAGTTTCGTCATCGCGCGACCGACGTGGGTGCGGGCGGTGGCGAGACGGAGCAACATCGCCGCCCCGATCTCGTCGTTGCTCATGCCCCGGCCGACCAGGGCGAGGACCTCGCGTTCACGGTCGGGTGAGCACCGACAGCCGATCCGCGGGCGCGGCAGCCGGCGCTGCGCGGTCAACTGCCCGAGGAGGCGGCGGGTGACCCGCGGCGCCGGCACCGGCCTGCAGCGCGTCGAAGACCAGGGCGTGAGCGCCGACGAGGTCGCCGAGAACACCTCCTTCGACGCCTGCATCCGGTTGACGACTTCGATCACCCGAACTCGTCCGCGTGGGCGGTCGCGCGGACGAGTCCGGCCATCCTGGCCAGGCGGCCGGGCGCGGACTGTGGCGGCCCCCGGACCGGCTCGATCGCACTCGTCGTTCGCCTGCCCCGCGCCGACCGCTGGACCCGGGGAGCTCGGAAAGGTCTGCGGGACCAGCGGCCCAGCGGGATCGCGACAAGGCGGAGCGTTGGCGGCGCCGACTCACTGCCAGGGTGCCGCGCGCAGCTGGGCGATGTCGTGTCGGGTGCGTCCGCTCGCGGTGTCGGCGGCGCGACCGACCGCGATCATCGACATCACGACCCAGCCCGGGTTCGGGGCGAGCTCGGCCGTGATCGCGTCACGGTCGAAGGCGCGGAACTGGTGACAGGCCAGCCCGAGCGCTTGGGCCTGCACGGTGAGGTGGGCGACGGCCTGCCCCAGGTCGTAGTCGGCGAATTCCGAGTAGGGCAGATCGGTGTCGTCGACGAATCGCCGGGTCAGCGTGACGATCAGCAGTCCCGCGGCGGACGCCCAGCGCGCCGAACTCGGCGCCAGATACCGGGCGATCCGCTTGTGCTCGACCTCGCCCGGCCGAGCCGGATAGAAGCTCCACGGTTGCGAGTTGCCCGCCGAGGGCGCCCACCGCGCCGCCTCGAGCAGCAATTCGAGGCTCTCGTCGTCGACGGTTCCCGCCGGATCGAACGCGCGCGGGCTGTAGCGGTCGGCCAGCAGGGGATGCAAGCGGGTGGGGCGGGGCTGTTCGGAAGACACGTCCACTGCCAACCCCGCGCCGCGCAGTCCTATGCCCACCACGCGGACGGCGGGCCGGTCGCACGTGGCGGCTACGCGGGGACCGTCGCCGTGCGCCGGGCCCGCTGACGCGCGGTCTCGAAATGCAGTTCGGGGTCCAGAACGGCGGCCTCGCGCAGGAGCTTCACATCGTCCTGGTAGTTCATCGACGTCCGCCACGGCATCCGGTCGCCCTGGCTGGGCAGCTCGGCCACGGCCCGCTGGATGTAGCCCGCGGCGAAGTCCAGGAACGGCCGGGTCGGCATCGACGGGTCCGCGACCTCGGCGCGCGCGATCCGGTAGTCGTTGTCGTCCATGTGGGCCAGCAGGCGGCAGAAGTGCTCACACAGCAGGCCGATCTTCAGCGTCCACGAGGAATTCGTATAGCCGATGGCGTACGCGAGATTCGGCACACCCGAAAGCATCAGTCCCTTGTAGGCCACCGTGTTCGCCGCGTCGACCGCGCGGCCGTCGACCGTCACCGGGATACCACCGAACGCCCGCACGTTCAGGCCGGTCGCGGTGACGATGATGTCCGCGTCGAGTTCCCGGCCCGAGACCAGCCGGATCCCGTTCTCGGTGAAGGTGTCGATGCGATCGGTGACCACCGAGGCCTGGCCCCGCCTGATCGAGGTGAACAGGTCACCGTCGGGCACGGTGCACAGCCGCTGCTCCCACGGGTTGTAGGGCGGGTTGAAGTGTTCGTCGACCGGATAGCCTGCCGGCAGCTGTTTGGCGTTGGTCCACCGGATGATCCGCCGCATCACGCTCGGGTACTTCTGCGACAGGCTCCAGACCAGCTTCTGCTGGGCGATGTTCTTGCGTCGGGTCAGGGCGTAGCCGCGTTCGTCACCGAGCACCCGCTTCATCGCGTTGGCGATCGCGTCCTTCCTCGGCACCGGCAGAATGTAGGTCGGGGTGCGCTGCAGCATCGTCACGTGCGCCGCGGACTCCGCCATCGCGGGCACCAGGGTCACGGCCGTCGCGCCACTGCCGATCACCACGACACGCTTGCCGGTGTAGTCCAGGTCCTCGGGCCACTGCTGCGGATGCACGACGGTGCCCTGGAACCGGTCCCGGCCGGTGAACTCGGGGGTGAATCCCTCGTCGTAGCGGTAGTAGCCCGCGGCCGAGAAGATCCAGCTCGCGGTCAGCTCGAGGCGTTCGCCGGTATCGGTGCGGTCGACCTGCACCGTCCAGCGCGCCCGCTCCGAGGACCACGACCCGCTGACGACCCTGTGGTGGTAGCGGATGCTCTCGTCGAGCCCGTTCTCGGTGGCGGTTTCGCGCAGGTAGTCCAGGATGCGCGCGCCGTCGGCGATGGACTGCTCGTCGCGCCACGGCTTGAACTCGTAGCCGAAGGTGTGCAGATCGGAGTCCGAGCGGATACCGGGGTAACGGAACAGGTCCCAGGTGCCGCCGAGGCCCGCGCGGGCTTCGAGAATGGTGAAGGTCTTGTGCGGCAGCAGCGTTCGCAGATATCGGCCCGCGCCGATACCGGAGATCCCGGCGCCGATGATCAGGACGTCGACATGATCGGCGGCGGTCGGCGTGGATGTCATAGCGGCTCCTTGGTCCGGCTCCGTTGCGCGAGTGCCTGCGCGGAGGGCGAGGTACGTGGCCGCGCCGGGCGGAACTGCGCCGGGGCGGGGTGTGTTGTCCAGAGTCGGGCAACACGACGTGCTTGCGCTACGACATAACGACGCAGCATCATCAACTGATGCGGCAAAATGATGCACGCGACGCACGCTGGCCCGAGCCCGGTCCGGAGATCGTCACCCTCATCCGGCAGGCGGCCGAGTCGGCACTGCGGCCGTCGGGGGAGTGGCTGGAGGAACTGCACGCGGCCTCGCTCGCCGGCGAGCGCATGCGCCGGATCGCCGAAGACCCCGTCCTCGCCGCGGCGGTGCGCCGCGCGAACCTGGCCAACATCACCCATTGGGCTTGGTCCAATGTGCAGCACCCCGGTCGCCGGGTCCCGCCGAACCTGGGCCCCGAAGCCCTCTCCGCGGCCCGTGACCTGGTCCGGCGCGGCCTGGACGAGACCTCCCTCGACGCCTATCGCTCCAGCTACAGCGTTGTCTGGAACCGCTGCATGGAGATCTGCTTCGGGCTGACCGACGACCCCGCTCAACTCCGCGAACTGCTGGAACTGGCGTCGCTGTCGATCTCGACCTACGTCGAGGACACCGTCGCCGCCGTCACCCAGCAGATGAAGGCCGAACGCGAGGACCTGACCCGCGGCACCAACGCCGAACGCCGCGCCACCGTCTCACTACTGCTCGAAGGCGCGCCGATCCGGCGCGGAGAAGCCGAACGCCAACTCGGCTACCGCTTGACCGGACCCCACACCGCGGCCGTCCTCTGGGCGACCTCACCCGGCGCGAGCGACCAGCTCGAAGCGGCGGCGGAACTGCTCCTGCGAGTCGCCGGCGCCGCCCACCGCCTGACGATCGTGGCCGGCGCCGCCGCCCTGTGGCTGTGGTTGCCGGTCGACGCGGCACCGGAACTGGACCCGGTGCACGCCGGGCTCGCCGACGCACCGGACGTGCGCGTCGCCATCGGTCGTCCCGGCCTCGGCATCCCCGGATTCCGGCGCAGCCACCTCGACGCCCTCGAAACCCAGCGCATGCTCACCCGCCTCACCTCCCACCGCCGAGTGGCCCGCCACGAAGACGTCCAACTGGTCACCGTCCTGACCGCCGACCCGCTCCGCGCCGACGAATTCGTCGCCGACACCCTCGGCGCCCTGGTCACCGCCGAACCGGACGTGATCGAAGCCGTCACCACCTACCTCGAACAACAATGCAGCACCACCCGCACCGCCGACCGGCTCTACACCCACCGCAGCACCGTCGTCCGCCGCCTGTCCCGCGCCGACGAACTGCTGCCCCGCCCACTGGCGAGCAATACGATCGCCATCGGCGCTGCCCTCGAGGTACTCCGCTGGACACGGTGAACCCGCCGAACCCCTTGGCCCGCAACGCCACCGAATCCACCTGCCACGATCAACCTCCGATGACCGAGGAAAGTGTGGTGCACAGCGGCCCCCGAAATCCGGAGGGGCGGAGGTCCGTTCGCGCGATCCCCACCCCGCTCGACGAACATCCTCCGGACCCCGCCCCGAGCATCGACAACCTCCGATCCGCCGGCGTCGGCCTACGCCCAGTCGTCGACCCGCTCGGAGGGGTGGGCGCCCGCGCCCTACCTCCACTGGATCCGCAGCGGAAACCTGCAAAAAACAGCCATCTACCAGCCGATTAGTTCCTACGCAGAGTGGTGCGGTAATCTTTTCGAGCACCCGGCGACGGGGGCAAGAACGGGCTGTGGCGCAGCTTGGTAGCGCACCTGACTGGGGGTCAGGTGGTCGCAGGTTCAAATCCTGTCAGCCCGACAGTGGAAACCCCCTCTGACCTGGGTCGGAGGGGGTTTCTCCGTTTCGGAGATTTGACGTTTTTTGCCCCGCCACCACAGAAACCCCTCATTTTTGAATCTGATCGACCGTCCCAGTAGAAGTTCGATACTCCTCGTCTGGCCGGTTCTTTCGTTCGCCAGTCGAGGATCGCGCTACACCGTGGGCTGCGGTCGGAAGAGCGATCCGGGGCCGATCTGTTCGGGCCGGTTGCAGTGGCGAGGGGAAGGCTCCGTCCCGCTCTGCGTCGCGGCCGAAGCGTGGCGCGCCCGATCCAAGTGCCCAACCGCATAGGGTGGACAAGCCCGCGACGTGTCGGCGGCGCGAAAGTGAACGGGGAAGGTTCGCCTCGACCGGTCGACCGGTCGAGACGAACACACCGTCCAGGAAGACGAGGGCGAACGCCTACCCATCTCGCGGCAGCGCAGACACGCAAGACTTAACGGCCAGCAGTCCGGCCGACCCCCCCAGTGGTCGGACCAGGAAGACAGCGGCCGCTGCAGGGGCGAGGTCGGCCTGACCGCCGGTAAGAGACCTTCTCAGTGGTCAGCTGGCCTCGAACGCGGTCCGAGCTACGTCGGGCCATCGCCGACGGCAGAGCATCAACAGCGAGGGAGCCTTCATCCTCGAATCGATCGAGTAGCCCACGATCCGGTTCGAGAACACGTCCTTGACCGCGCAAAGGTAGAGCTTCCCCTCATCGGTATGATGCTCGTGAATATCGTTGAACAGCAACCTATTTGGCGGCTGGGTCGTGAGCTTCCGTTCGACGAGGTCGTAATGGACCGGTGGACCCGATCGGGGGGCCTTGGTACCACGCTTCTTGCCGAAACTGCTCGACCACTTGTTGGCCGAGCAGATCCGCCACGCGGGCCGGGCAGCCATCGGCTGGCCCGCGTCGGCGGCCTTGTCGGCGAGGAATCGGTACCCGATTCGAGGTCGTCGCGGTAGGCATCGAACAAGGCGCTGGCCCGGTATGTCTGCTCGAGTACGACGTCGGTGATCGGGCCGCGAGCCACCCGGTAGTACAGTTGGCGCGCGATGATCAGGACCCGACACGTCGCCGCGACGGCGATCCGGTCTGCGGCCAGCTCGCGGACGAGTGGGTAGTTGATGTCCCGCCGGGTCTCCTGCGACAAATAGGCTGCGGCCCGGCGAAGCATCTCGTTCTCCTGCTCGAGCAATCGGATCCGTTTCCGTCCTTCGCGTAGTTCGGCGTTCTCGGTCGCAGTGGTTCCGGATTGATGCCGTCTTCGACATCGGCCTGTTTGATCCAGTTGACCAGGCAGGACTCGCTGATCCCGAAGTCGGCGGCGATCGGCTTGAGCTATTGGCCTGGTCCTCGGTTGCGAGCGACCCGGACGGTGTCGTCGCGGAACTCTTTGGGGTAGGGCTTGGGCACGGGTACACCAGCAGTGCCGGGCCGGCACGACAGATCACGCTGGCACCCGATCCTGCAGCAGCCCCATCTCTTATCGACGAGAACTAGCCGACACAGTCAGAAGCCGTCCGCGCTTGTGAATCCTCAGGCTTCGCACACTGCGACATCTACAAGGGGCGGTAGCGATGGCTAAAGAAGATCTCACCTTCTGCCGGATAGATGAACCGCTGTGCGGCATGGTGGCGACCGTCGAGGATGATCGTCTGACTGGGGCAGAGTTCATGATTAGCGCGGCTATTTTTCTGGTATCGGTCGGCGTGGGGCTGGATTGGGTGGATTCTGTGCCCAAGAACGGCGGTCGAAGATCCCCCCTCGGCCCGTTCGAGTCTGATGGAATCTCTGCCAACATAGAAGGGTGGGAGGGAAATCGGGAACCCGGGTGTTGGGCGCTGTGTGCGAAAAATGTGGCGCTCAGAATGTAGTCGGAGTCGCGATGGTGTGCGAAGAATCCAGGGTCAGCAGGCTTGCTTTTGGGAACCATGGTCCCGATTTGAGAGGACCTAATGCTCTATGTGCCTGATGGGGTTCGTGGTGGGATCGGGGCCCGCGAAACGTGTCAACGGCATGCGAAAGCTGAACACTTTTCGGCACCTGAATTCTGACCCCTCCGGCCGGTCGGATTGATGGTTTCAGTCTTCAGTTGTGCTGGCAGAAG
>NZ_LPNR01000121.1:0-12825 GCF_019266065.1 Nocardia sp. MH4
AAGGCGGCGGCACTCGCCCCGGCGGCCGCCGCACCGGGCCCGCATCAGCTGGAAGCGCTGCTGCTGGCGGCCCGGTGCGCCCGCATGTGCGGCCGGGTCGAGGAGGCCAGGACTCTGCTCGCCACCGCCGCGACCCTGCCTCGGCGCCGCGGGGACGGTCCGGTCCAACTGGAGCTGGCCATCCTGGAATTGCAGGATCACCAGGACGCCGAAGGCCACGCCCGGCTCAACGCCCTGTTCGAGTCCGCCGAGATCGCGGACCCGGCGGTGCGGGCCGCCGCGACGGCGCTGCGTTGCCTCGGGTTTGTCGCCGACGGTCAGATCCGGACCGCCGCCGAGCTCTACCCCGACTGTCACCATGCCTTCGACGAGCTCACCGACGCCGGCTTCCGCGAGGTCGTCCACGCGGTTCCCGCCCTGGGCTGGTGCGCCTACTTCCTCGACCACGACCGCGACGGCCTCGCCCACCTCGACCGTGCCATCCGCGTCAGCCACCGTTTCGGCCGCAGCTACGCCCTGGCCGAACTCCAGACCGTCCGCGCCTACTCGCTGGCCAAACTCGGCCGCCTCGACGCCGCGATCGCCGCCGCCGACGACGCGACCGATGCCGCCACCACCTTCCACCACCCCGACCTGCTCTCCTTCGCCGGCGCCGTCAAGCTCCGCACCCTGCTGCTCACCGCGCCCACCGACGCGGTCACCACCCAGTGGCACACGGTCGCGGCCCTGCCACGTCCCGCCATGCGATGGTGGCGCCAGGTAGTCGAGACCACCCTCGTCGAAACCGCCCGCCCCCTCGGCCTTCCGACACCGGACCTCCAGGTGCCCGGTGCCCCGGCCCGTCGAGTCTCAGCGCCCGGTCCGCCGGTCCCGGGTGCTCCAGCCGCCGGTCCGCCGGTCCCGGATGCGCCGGAGCCCGACGGCCCGGTGGTCCCTGACGCTTCGACCCCGACCGCCCTGGCCCCCGACACCCGCCCCGGCCCCCTGCATCCGACGCACCTGGCCCGGGCGGCCCATGCCGCGATCGCCGACGGCGACCTGACCACAGCCGCCGACCTGGTCGCCCGGGCGACCGCAGCGGTCGGCTACCGAACCTCGGCCTCCGCCACCGGCGAAACCGTTGCGGGCGATGCCGTTTCCACCGCGCCGGAGCTACCGCCCGAACCCCGCGACACGGAGTCGACGAGGACGCCCACCGACGCCGGCATTCGCTCCGGCAGCCGGCACTCGTCATCGCGAGGCGCGCACCACACCGACGAGAGCCCGGGTAGCACGGCTCAGGTGCTGCACTGCGAGGGCCCGGATCACCTGGTCGCCGCGTCGCACCCCGTCGCCGCGTCGCACTCGGTCGCCGCGTCGCACCCGACCGACGAGGGTCTCGGTAGCCAGGTGGGCGCGGCCGCGCTCGCCGGTGCCGACTACGCCGTCGCCGTCGGTGATCTCGACACCGCGGCAACATCGGCCGAGCGGGCGATCGCCGCGTTCACCCGCGCCGGAATGGTGGTCAACCGCGCACAGGCCGAACTGCTCGCGGGTATCGTCGCGGGCCGCCGCGGCGACTTCGGCCAGGCGACCAGCCGCTTCGCCTCGGCACGCGCGATATTCGCCGCCGCGGGCGCCCAGCGACTGCTGGCCGAGACCACCACGGCCCAGCGCAGCCTGGCCGGATCCCGCTCGCCCAGCCCCACCTCCCTCACCAGGCGCGAGCGGGAAGTCGCCGAACTGGCGGCCCACGGCCACACGAACAAGGACATCGCCGCCCATCTCTATCTGAGCCCCCGCACCGTCGAGGACCATCTCGGCCGCGTCCTGCGCAAGCTCGGCCTCACCAGCCGCGCGGGCATCGCCCGCAAGCTCGACGAACTGGGGTAGCGCGCTCCGCGCCGAGGCCGAACGATGTCACCGCGCCGAGGTTGACCGACGTCACCGCCCACGGGCGACCCACCCCGCCCGGACGGCACTACGCTCGAAGTCATGACTTCCGCACCCACCACCGTGACCGTCCGCCGGGTGACCACCACCCGCGCCGGTGGCTTCTCCGCCGCTCCGTACGACTCGTTCAACCTGGGCGATCACGTCGGCGACGATCCGGAAGCCGTGCGCCGCAACCGGGTTCGGCTGGCCGAGGGCATCGGGCTCACCCCGGACCGGCTGGTGTGGATGGAGCAGGTGCACGGACGCAACGTCGAGATCGTCGACGGACCCCGCGCCGAACCGGTTCCGGTGACCGACGCGCTGGTCACCACCGTGCCGAACCTGGCCCTGGTGGTGCTCACCGCCGACTGCGTGCCGATCCTGCTCTCCGACGACGAGGCCGGTGTCATCGCCGCGGTGCACGCGGGCCGCATCGGCGCCCGGATCGGGATCGTGCCGCGGGTGCTCGAGGCGATGGTGTCGGCGGGCGCGCGGGTCGAACGGATCGGTGCCTTCCTCGGCCCCGCCGCCTCCGGCCGCCAGTACGAGGTCCCGGCCGCGATGCGGGCCGACGTCGAGGCCCACCTGCCCGGCAGCGCCACCACCACGGTCCGCAAAACCCCTGGTCTGGACCTGCGCGCGGGCATCAGCAGGCAGCTCACCGAGGCCGGCGTCGGCGGGATCGCCCTCGACCCGCGCTGCACCATCGAGGACAAGACCCTGTTCAGCCACCGCCGCGGCGCGCCGACCGGCCGCATCGCCGGCGTGATCTGGATGGACCCCACCGCATGAGCGCAGCGCGCGAGACCACCCGGGAGACCGCCCGCGCCCAGGAACTCTCGGCCCGGCTCGACGGTCTGCTGGCCCGCATCGACGCCGCCGTGGCCGCCGCGGGCCGACCGGCCGGTTCGGTCCGGCTGCTGCCGGTGACGAAGTTCTTCCCCGCCGCCGATGTCGACATCCTCTACCGTCTCGGCAGGCGCGAGTTCGGCGAGTCGCGCGAGCAGGAGGCCTCGGCCAAGGTCGCCGAGCTCGGTTACGACGACGTCGAATGGCACATGATCGGCCGTTTACAACGGAACAAGGCGCGCGCGGTGGCGCGCTGGGCGCACACCGTGCACTCGGTCGACAGCGAACGCCTGGCAACCGCGCTGGACCGGGCCGCGCGCGACGCCATGGCAGCCGGCGAGCGTACCGCGCCCCTGCGTGTCCTGCTCCAGGTGAGCCTGGACGACGACCCCGGGCGCGGGGGTGTCGCACCGGCCGATCTGCCCGCCCTGGCCGATCTCGTGGCGAAGGCTCCCGGCCTGCATCTGGCCGGTCTGATGGCGATTCCGCCCCTTGACGCCGCCAGTGATGCGTCCTTTGCGAATCTTGCGACTTTGCACACTTCGCTGCTGACTCGACACGCCGACGCCACCGAACTTTCTGCAGGTATGTCGGGTGATTTGGAATCTGCGGTCGAACACGGTTCGACGTGTGTGCGTGTCGGTACCGCCTTGATGGGCGCGCGACCGATAACCTCGGCGTAGCAAAGAAACCTCATCAGTCACATTCGACACATACGATTGGGCCGACGAGGCGCTGAGCAAGAACTTCAACACCCGGCCGCCACCGGGGCCGAAGGAAGGTCGACCAGATGAGCACGCTGCACAAGTTCAAGGCGTACTTCGGCATGGTTCCGCTCGACGAGTACGAAGACGATTACGTCGACGATCACGCCCCTCGCGGCGCCGACGAGCGCGCCGGTCGCCCTCGCCCGCGCAGCTACGACCGCTACGCCGAAGACCGATACGGCGCCGACCGTTTCGAGGACGAGGCCGACGACTACCCGCAGCCGGCCTACAAGTCGGCCTACCAGGCGCGTCGTGACGATTACGTCGCCGACACCTACGCCGACGATCGTTACGAGACGCCACGTCGCCCGACCAGGATCGAGACCGCGCCGTCGTCTGGTCGCTCGTTCCGGGCCGGCGGTGTCGCACCCGGCATGCGCGGCTCCACCCGTGGAGCGCTCGCGGTCGATCCCGACGCCGAGGAGCGCAGGCTGGAGGAGCGCATGCGCCCCGAGCCTGCCGCCGCGCGGCGGCCTGGGATCTTCGAGGACGGAGGTCCCTTGTCCAAGATCACCACGCTGCGTCCCCGGGACTACAGCGAGGCCAGGATCATCGGTGAGCGTTTCCGCGAGGGCAACCCGGTCATCATGGACCTGGTGGACCTGAGCAATGCCGATGCGAAACGGCTGGTCGATTTCGCGGCCGGGCTCGCTTTCGCGCTGCGCGGTTCGTTCGACAAGGTGGCGACGAAGGTGTTCCTGCTCTCACCCGCCGATGTCGACGTATCAGCGGAAGAGCGCCGCCGGATCGCCGAAAACGGCTTCTACAACCAGAAATAGACACCACATCCGCAACACCGTGATGGCCGCCCGCGCACTGCGCGGCGCGGCCATTTTGCACGCCGCCGATTTTGCGGCAGAGTGAAGACGTGGCCCTGTTCGCGGTTCTGTACCTGGTGCTTTTCATCTTCTGGCTGTTGCTGATCAGCCGGGTGATCGTCGAGTTCATTCGCAGTTTCGCGCGCGATTGGCGCCCGACCGGTGTGGTGGTGATCATCCTCGAAGTCATCTTCACGGTGACCGACCCGCCGGTGAAACTCCTGAGGCGGTTGATACCTCCTGTGAATCTCGGGGGTATTCGGCTCGATCTGTCGATAATGGTCCTGCTCTTCGTGGTGTTCATCCTGATGTCCATCGTGGGTAGGCTCGGGCAGCCCGTGACCTCCGTGTGACATACTGAATCGAGAAGACCGCTTGCTAGTTCTCCAAAAGACGCGTGAAGGGATCCTTCGATGCCGCTGACTCCCGCCGATGTGCATAACGTCGCGTTCAGCAAACCGCCGATCGGTAAGCGCGGCTACAACGAGGACGAGGTAGATGCCTTCCTGGATCTCGTCGAGCAGGAGCTGTCGCGCCTGATCGAGGAGAACGCCGACCTGCGTCAGCGGGTCGCCGAGCTCGACACCGAGCTGGCCGACGCCAAGAAGAACCGCGCGTCCGCGCCGGTCAGCGCCGTGAAGGCGCCTGTCCAACAGGCCCCGCCGCCGGCGCCGGAACCGATCGCGCCGCCGGTGCCACCCGCACCGCCCGCGCCGATGCCGGTCGCCGCCCCCGTGCGTGACAACTCCGGTCCGGACGCGAACATGCAGGCCGCGAAGGTCCTCACCCTGGCGCAGGAGATGGCCGACCGCCTCACCACCGACGCCAAGACCGAGGCCGAGGGACTGCTCTCGAACGCGCGGGCAAACTCCGAGCGACTGGTCGGCGATGCCCGTACCCGCTCCGAGGCGATGATCGCCGACGCGCGCCAGAAGTCCGACGCGATGCTGGCCGACGCGCAGAACCGCTCCGACACCCAGATCCGTCAGGCCAAGGACAAGGCCGAGGCCCTGACCGCCGATGCCGAGCGTCAGCACGCCGAGATCATGGCCACCATCACCCAGCAGCGCACGGTGCTGGAGAGCCGCATCGAGCAGCTGAAGACCTTCGAGCGCGAGTACCGCGTGCGACTGAAGTCGTACCTGGAGTCGCAGCTGGAGGAGCTGGAGAACCGCGGCTCGGCCGTCCCGGTCGACGGCGGCGAGTTCGCCGGCGAAACCAACGGTTCGGCCAACAGTCTGGCTCCCGCCTCCTTCGCCAAGGGCGGCAAGTAAACTGGACCCGGGTCACACGGCGCGCCGTGTGACCCGGGAAACGCCCAGCTTTCGTCGGGCTGCTCGGGTTCTTGGGAGTCAGCATGCTCGTCTTGACGCTCGTCCTCGCGGCTATCGGTTTCGGTTTGCTCGTCGCGGCGCTCGCCACCGGTTCGGTGCTGTGGGCCTGGGGGTGCATCCTGATCTGTATCGTCGGTGCCGCCACTTTGCTGGTGAGTGCGCTGGCCACCCGAAAACCCGAGAACAACCCGGTCCCACCCGGCCGACACGCCCGGCGGGACTGACGGCGCGAAATATCCGCTGGACGGTCCCGGTTAGAATCGAACAACACACGGCACTGATCCGGCCATCACCGGGGAGCCTTCGGAAGAACGGCGCTCGCGCTCAGTAGAACCGAACGGGTGAGCCCGTCACAGCTCACACAACGAGAGGCTCGCGCCGCTCCCTCGGGACGGCACGGGCAAGCGGGGTGGTACCGCGGTACGGCGCACCGGCGCCGACATCGTCCCCGTGCCCAGGATTCGCGCCGACGGCGCGGCGGCACGAGGAGCAGATCCGCGATGGCGGACGAGACAACCACCGGTGCGTACCCCCGGGTCGACTTCGGCGCCGGTTCCGGCGCGTCGTTCCCGGAACTCGAACAGCAGGTACTCGACTATTGGGCGCGCGACGACACCTTCCGCGCCAGCCTGGCCAACCGCGACGGGGCGGCCGAGTTCGTCTTCTACGACGGCCCGCCCTTCGCCAACGGCCTGCCGCACTACGGCCACCTGCTCACCGGCTATGTCAAGGACCTGATCCCGCGCTTCCAGACCATGCGCGGCAAGAAGGTCGACCGCCGCTTCGGCTGGGACACCCACGGCCTGCCCGCCGAGATCGAAGCCGAGAAGCAGCTCGGCATCACCGACAAGTCCCAGATCGACGAGATGGGGCTGGCCGAGTTCAACGCCGCCTGTAAGTCCTCGGTGCTGCGCTACACCGGCGAGTGGCGCGACTACGTGACCCGCCAGGCGCGCTGGGTCGACTTCGACAACGACTACAAGACCCTCGATCTCGACTTCATGGAGTCGGTGATGTGGGCGTTCAAGTCGCTCTACGACAAGGGCCTGATCTACCAGGGCTTCCGCGTGCTGCCCTACAGCTGGTACGAGCAGACGCCGCTGTCGAACCAGGAGACCCGCCTCGACGACGCGTACAAGATGCGGCAGGACCCCGCGGTCACCGTCGACATGCAGCTCGTCGTCCCGGCCGAGCATCCCTTCGCGGCCCTCGACGGCGCCAACGCGCTGATCTGGACCACCACGCCGTGGACGCTGCCGTCCAACCTGGCGATCGCGGTGCACCCCGACGTGCGCTACGTGCACGTGCGCGGCGCCGACGGCAAGCGCTATGTGCTTGCCGCCGAACGGGTCTCGCACTACGCCCGCGAGCTCGGTGACGAGCCGGAGGTGCTCGGCGAGTACGACGGCGCCGCGCTGGCCGGGCTGTCCTACCGACCGCCGTTCGACTTCTTCCTCGGCCACCCGAACGCGCACCGCGTGCTCGAGGCCGACTACGTCACCACCGACTCCGGTACCGGCGTAGTCCACCTCGCGCCGGCCTTCGGTGAGGAGGACATGGACGTCGCCTCGGCGAACGGGATCGAGATCGTCCAGCCGCTGGACCCGGCAGGCAAGTTCACCTCGATGGTGCCGCCGTACGAGGGCCTGATGGTCTTCGACGCCAACCCGGTGATCATCAAGGATCTCAAGGCCGCCGGAAAGCTGTTACGGCACGAGACGATCGAGCACTCCTACCCGCACAGCTGGCGGTCCGGCCAGCCGCTGATCTATATGGCCGTGCCGTCCTGGTTCGTCGCGGTCACCAAGTTCCGCGACCGGATGGTCGAGCTGAACCAGCAGATCAGCTGGGTGCCCGAGCACATCCGCGACGGCCAGTTCGGCAAGTGGCTCGAGGGCGCGCGCGACTGGAACATCAGCCGTAACCGCTACTGGGGCAGCCCGATCCCGGTGTGGGTCTCCGACGACCCGGCCTACCCGCGCCTGGACGTCTACGGCTCGCTCGACGAGCTCGCCGCCGACTTCGGCGTGCGCCCGACCGACCTGCACCGGCCCTACATCGACGAACTGACCCGGCCGAATCCCGATGATCCGACCGGCAAGTCGACCATGCGCCGGGTGACGGAGGTGCTCGACTGCTGGTTCGAGTCGGGCTCGATGCCGTTCGCGCAGGTGCACTACCCGTTCGAGAACAAGGACTGGTTCGACAGCCACTTCCCGGGCGACTTCATCGTCGAGTACAACGGGCAGACCCGCGGCTGGTTCTACACACTGCACGTGCTCTCGACCGCGCTGTTCGACTCGCCGTCGTTCAAAACTGTTGCCGCGCACGGCATCGTGCTGGGCGACGACGGGCTGAAGATGTCGAAGTCGAAGGGCAACTACCCCGACGTCAACGAGGTCTTCGACCGCGACGGCTCCGACGCGATGCGCTGGTTCTTGATGAGCTCGCCGATCCTGCGGGGCGGCAACCTCATCGTCACCGAGCGCGGCATCCGCGAAGGCGTCAGCCACGCGTTGCGCCCGCTGTGGAACGCGTGGACCTTCCTGCAGCTCTACGCCTCGAAGCCCGGGGTGTGGCGCACGGATTCGCCGCACGTGCTCGACCGCTACATCCTGGCCAAGCTCGCGGTCACCCGGGACGTGATCACCGAGGCGCTCGAGACCTACGACATCGCCGGTGCCACCGACGAATTGCGCTCGTTCGCCGACGCGCTCACCAATTGGTATGTGCGCCGGTCGCGTTCGCGGTTCTGGTCCGAGGACCGTGACGCGGTGGACACGCTGCACACGGTGCTCGAGGTGGTCACCCGCCTGGCCGCGCCGCTGCTGCCGCTGATCAGCGAGGTGATCTGGCGTGGGCTCACCGGCGAGCGCTCGGTGCACCTGGCCGACTGGCCGACCGAGACCGAGCTGCCGCACGATCCCGAGCTCGTGGCCGCGATGGACGAGGTCCGGGTGGTCTGCTCCACCGTGCTGAGCCTGCGCAAGGCGCAGAACCTGCGGGTGCGGCTGCCACTGGCCGAGGTCACCATCGCCGCGGCCGACGCGGAGCGGCTCACGCCGTTCACCGAGTTGATCGCCGACGAGGTCAACGTCAAGAAGGTCGACCTGACCACCGACGTCGACGCGCACGGCCGCTTCGAGCTGGTCGTCAACGCGCGCGCCGCCGGGCCGCGGCTGGGCAAAGAGGTCCAGACGGTGATCAAGGCGGTCAAGGCGGGGCAGTGGAGCGAATCCGCCGAGGGTGTCGTCACCGCCGCCGGGATCACCCTGCTGCCCGAGGAGTACACCCAGCGTCTGGTGGCCGCCGAACCCGAGTCCACCGCCGCCCTGCCCGGCAATGCCGGTCTGGTGGTGCTGAACTCGGTGGTCACCGAGGAACTGGAGGCCGAGGGCTGGGCCCGCGACCTCATCCGCGACCTGCAGGAGACCCGCAAGGCGCAGGGTCTCGAGGTGTCGGACCGGATCACCCTCACCCTGGAGGTCCCGGCCGAGCGGCTGGCGTGGGCGCGGACCCACCGCGATCTGATCGCCGGTGAAGTCCTCGCCACCACGCTCGATTTCGGCGCGACCGATGCCGAGGCCGCCGAACTCACCGGTGGGGTGAAGGCTCGGGTGCGCAAGGCCTGACCGGCGACAACGGCGGGGCGGGACCGGCTTTCGGTCCCGCCCCGTTCGTGTCCGCGCACCCGGCCGATGATAACGATGCTGAAAATTTGCTGAATGTGTGTGACAGTCCGTCGATCGTCGAGCACAATCGAGGTGTTACTGCTGATGCGCATGGAACCGCTGAGGCGGCAGTAGCTGTATGTTACGTCTGATCTCGTCCGAACACGGGTAGCTCGCCGGGTTCGCCCGATTCCGGGACGCCTGGCCCGGCGAGTTTCTCGCCACGCTCCGACGTCCGTAGGAACAGCGGGGAGGCGGAACAGCAAATGCGGCGAAAAGTCTTGCGACGGTTGGCCTTCGGGTTCGTCGCCACCACCATCACCACCCTCGTCCTCGCCGGGCCAGCCTGGTCGCAGACCGGCAGCGCGTCGGGCTCGGGCGGCTCCTCGTCCGGCAGCTCCAGTGGCTCCGGCGCGATCCCGTTACCCAGCGCGACCGGCATCGGCGCGCTCACCGCCGCTGCCACCCAGATCGGCAAGCCCTACGAGTGGGGCGCCATGGGGCCGCACGCGTGGGACTGCTCGGCCCTGGTGCAGTGGGCCTTCCGGCAGGTCGGGGTCAACCTGCCGCGCACCACCTGGGAGCAGGCGAAGGTCGGCATGCCGGTGACCTTCCGCGGGCTCGCGCCCGGCGATGTCGTCATCCTCAACGGCGACGGCTCGCACGTCGGCATCTACGCGGGGATGGGCCAGATCCTCGACGCCCACGACTGGGGCGTTCCGGTGGGGCTGCATCCCCTGCGCGAATTCGACATCTTCACGATCCGGCGCTTCTGAGCCTCAGTCGACCAGCTGACGCAGCAGCGGCCCGTACTCCGGGTGGGCGAGCGCGGAGGCGAACTGGGCGACCAGGTAGTCGGCCGGATTGCCGGTGTCGTACCAGCGACCCTGGATGACCTGGCCGTACACCGCGTGGTTGGCGGCGTAGTTGTTGATCGCGTCGGTGAGGTACACCTCGCCGGTCTGGTGGGTGTACCAGTTCTCGGTCTGGGTCTGCAGCTCCTCGATGATGCCCGGGGTCACCACGTACCCGCCGATGGCCGCGTACGCCGAGGGGGCGTCCTCGGGCTTGGGCTTCTCCATCAGGCCGGAGATGCGCAGCAGCCCGTCGTCGAGGTCCTCGCGGACCACCGGGACGCCGTAGCGCTGCGACTCGCCCGGCGCCATCGGCAGCAGCGCCAGCACCGGGCAGCCGGTGGACTCGTAGGCGGTGATGAGCTGCTGGGCGCGCGGCACCTCGGCGACGAACACGTCGTCGGGCCACAGCACCAGCATCGGCTCGTCACCGAGATTGCGGGCGGCGTTGAGGACCGGTGTGCCGTTGCCGTACGGACCGTGCTGGTCGAGGTAGGTGATGTGGCCTGCGCGCGAGAGCTCACCGACTTCCTCGACCGCGTCGGCGTAGGCGGACTTGCCGTCGGCGCGCAACTGCGCGACCAGCGCCGGGTTGGGGCGGAAGTGGTCCTGGATCAGCGACTTGCCGCTGCTCACGACGATGGTGATGTCGGTGATCCCGGAGGAGACCAGTTCACGGACGGTGTGCTCGATGACCGGCTTGTCGCCGACCGGCAGCATCTCCTTCGGCGTCGCCTTGGTCAGCGGAAGCAGCCGGGAGCCGATTCCCGCAGCCGGAATGACAGCCTTGCGGATCTTCATCCACCGATCATCACATATCCGACTGGGTGATCGCTGTGCCACGGCTGTCAACCGGCGGGGGAAAATGTGTCGGCCGCGCCGCGTAGATTGCGGGCGTGAGCACCGACGCCAACACCGCAGGCGCCCCGGCCAGGGCAGATGCGGCGGTCACCGCCCGCCGCTGGGTGCTGCACATCGATATGGACGCGTTCTTCGCCTCGGTCGAACAACTCACCCGCCCGACTCTGCGCGGCAGGCCGGTGCTCGTCGGCGGCGCGGGTCAGCGCGGGGTGGTCGCCGGAGCCAGCTACGAGGCACGGGTCTACGGCGCGCGCTCGGCCATGCCGATGCATCAGGCCCGGCGGTTGATCGGAGTGTCGGCGGTGGTGGTGCCGCCGCGCGGCGCGGTGTACTCGGTGCTCAGCGCCGCGGTGTTCGACACGCTGCGCGGCCGGATCCCGGTGCTGGAGACGCTGTCGTTCGACGAGGCGTTCGCCGAACCCGCCGAGCTGGCGGGCGCGAGTGTGGCCGAGGTCGAGCAGTACTGCGCCATGCTGCGCGCGCTGGTCACCGCGCGGACCGGGCTCACCGCCTCGATCGGCGCGGGAACCGGCAAGCAGCTCGCCAAGATCGGCTCCGGCCTGGCCAAACCCGACGGCATGCGGGTGATCTCGCCCGCCGAACAGGGCGGGCTGCTGGCCGGGCTGCCGGTGCGCAAACTGTGGGGGATCGGCCCGGTCGCCGAGGGCCGGCTGCGCAGTCTCGGCATCGAGACGGTCGGTGCGTTCGCGGCGCTGCCGGAATCGGAGGCCGCCTCGATCCTGGGCGGCAGCATCGGCACGGCGCTGCACCGGCTCGCGCGCGGCATCGACGACCGCCCGGTCACCGAACGCGCCGAGGCCAAACAGATCAGCGCCGAGAACACCTACGAGCGCGACATCGTCACGCTGCCCGATCTGCGCGCGGCCATCACCGCCATGGCGGCGGCCGCGCACCGCAGACTCGACCGCGACGGCCGCGCCGCCCGCACCGTGGTGCTCAAACTCAAGAAGTCCGACATGAGCATCGTGACCAGGTCGTTCACCCTGCCCTATGCCACCGCCGACCTGACCACGCTGGCCGCGGCCGCGCAACGCTCGGCGATCGACCCGGCCGAACTCGGCCCGATCCGGCTCGTCGGCGTCGGCTACGGCGGGCTGTCGCTGGTCCGCCAGGAATCACTGTTCCCCGAACTGGATCAGGCCGTTCCCGAGGACTTCGGCGTCGACCAGGTCGAGGCGGCCGCACCGGCGGGCGAGCCCGTCGACAGCCCCGATCCGCTTGCGGGACAGTGGTTCCCCGGTATGGACGTGCGTCACCCCGACTTCGGCCACGGCTGGGTCCAGGGCGCGGGCTACGGCGTGGTGACGGTCCGATTCGAGACCAGCTCGACAGGTCCCGGCCCGGCGCGTACGTTTCCAGCCGACGATCAGGATCTGACGCGGGCAGATCCCCTCGACAGCCTCGCGTGAAGTAGCCTCGGCTACCGCGATGGAACCACTCCCACCTCGAACGCAAAGGACGAGCAGTTGAAGCTTCGTACGACCGGACGTGTCGCGATCGCCGGACTGGCCGTGGTCGCGGCCCTTGGCCTGAGCGCGTGCAGCGACGACAAGGGTGACAAGCCCGCCGCGAAGACCACCACCAGCGCCAAGGCTTCCGCCTCGGCTGCCGCGAACCTGCCCGCGGTGCCGACGGTCGAGCAGCTCAACGAGCAGCTGACCACGGCGTTGGATCCGTCGATCCCGAACGAGCAGAAGCTGGATTTCGTGCAGGGTGGTTCGGCGGATCCGGAGTTG
>NZ_LPNR01000121.1:12851-30363 GCF_019266065.1 Nocardia sp. MH4
CGCCTGCGCCTGATTCTCCTGCCGCGAACCCCGGCCCCGCTGTCGTCGCGGCCGGGGTTCGCGCGTTCGGTGACCCTGCTGGATCGCGTGTGACCAGCACGTGTTTCGCGAGCCGTCGACGGCGCCGCTACTATCGGGCCCCGTGGTAGAGACGATCGTGCGGCCGGGGCATCCGCCCGAGGATGTTTCGGACTCCGCGCGACGGGCCCGGCCCGACCGCTGGGTCCGCGTCGTCGCGATCGTCGCCGCGCTGGTCGGCGTGCTGAGCGCGATCGCCATCCCGTTCCTGCCGGTCCGGGTCGACACCGCGACGGTCGCCTGGCCGCAGCGCGGCGCGACCACCTCGATCGAATCCCCGCTGGTCGCCTACGCGCCCGCCGAGCTGACCGCCACCGTGCCGTGCGCGGCGCTGAGCGCGCTCGCCGAGACCGGCGGCGTCGCGGTGTCGACGATCCCGCACCAGTCCGCCGACAGGGAGAAGTACGGCTTCGTCGTCAAGGTCGTCGCCGACACACCCGAACGCGCGGGTCGCGTCGACGTGGTCGCCCGGTCCACGCTGCTGTGGACGGTGCCGCTGGCCGAGGTCCTGGGCAGCGGCTGCGCGATCTCGGTCGACCTCACCCCGCAGCAAGCCGCGGTCACCGCGACCGGTCTCGGCGCGTCCGGGGCGGTGCTGCCCACCGACCTGCGTCCCCAGGTGGTCGGCGTCTTCAGCGAGCTGACCGGCGCGCCGCCCGCGGGTCTGGACGTGCGGGTGGTGGCCGATGCGCGCTACATCACCTCGCCGACCTGGATCAAGCTCGGCGTGATCGTGCTGTGCCTGCTCGCGACCGCGCTCTCGCTGTTCGCCCTGCACCGCCTCGACGCGCTCGACGGCCGCGCGGCCCGCCGGTTCCTGCCGCAGCGCTGGTGGCGCCTGCGGCCGGTCGACTGGCTGGTGTTCGCGGTCCTGGTCGTCTGGCACTTCATCGGCGCCAACACCTCCGACGACGGCTACATCCTCGGCATGGCCAGGGGCGCGCGCTCCTCGGGCACCATGTCGAACTACTACCGCTGGTTCAGCGTCGACGAGGGGCCGTTCTACACGCCCTACACCGACATCATCGGCTGGATCACCCATATTTCCGCGGTCAGCCCGCTGGTGCGGCTGCCCGCGCTCGGCGCCGGCCTGCTGACCTGGTGGCTGATCAGCCGCGAGGTGCTGCCCCGGCTCGGGACGGCCGTGCGCCGTCAGCGGGCCGCGACCTGGACCGCGGCGCTGGTGTTCCTGGCGTTCTGGCTGCCCTACAACAACGGCCTGCGCGCGGAGTTCGTCGTCGCGCTGGGTGTGCTGGTCACCTGGGTCTCGGTCGAGCGGGCCATCGCGACCCGGCGGCTGCTGCCGTTCGCGGTCGCGGTGATCGTCGCGGCGTTCACGCTGACCGGCGCGCCGTCGGGGCTGATCTGCCTGGGCGCGCTGGTGGCCGGTGCCCGCGTCGTCACCGCGGTGATCGTGCGGCGGGCCAAGACGGTGGGCTATCTCGCGCAGCTGCTGCCGATCCTGGCGGCGGGCACGCTGGTGCTGACCGTCGTGTTCGCCGACCGGACCCTGGCCGGCGTGCGGGAGATGTTCGAGGTGCACGGCAAGATCGGGCCGGGGGAGTCCTGGTTCTTCGAGTTCCTGCGCTACCAGTACCTGTTGCAGCTCAACGCCGACGGCTGGCTGACCCGCCGTTTCGGAGTCTTCGCGATGCTGCTCGGGCTGATCGTCTGCGCGGCCACCATGTTGCGCCGGGGTGGGCACATTCCCGGCACGGCGGTCGGCCCGACCCGCAGGCTGCTCGGCATCACCCTCGCCGCCATGGTGCTGATGATGTTCTCGCCGACCAAGTGGACCCATCAGTTCGGCGTTTTCGCCGGCCTGGCGACCTGTGTCGCCGCGGTGACCGCGGTGGCGGTGAGCCCGGCCGTGCTGCGGCCGCTGCGCAACCGCGCGCTGTTCGCCGCGGCCGTCTTCTTCGCGCTGTCGATGACCTTCGTCGGCGCCAACGGCTACTGGTACGTCTCGTCGTGGGGCATCCCGTGGTGGGACAAGCCGCCGAGCATCGCCGGCTACGGCATCTCGACCGCGTTCGTCGGGCTGACCGTGCTGTGCCTGGCCGCCGCAGCCTGGTTCCACATCCATCCGAGCCCGTCCACCCGGTCGTGGCCGCTGGCACGGGTCCCGGTGCTGGCCGTGGTCGCCGCGATGATGGTGCTGTTCGAGGTGGCCTCCTTCGCGAAGGCGACCCTGGCGCAGTACCCGGCTTACTCGCTGGCCGGGTCGAACCTCGAGGCCGCCTTCGGCGGCGGCTGCGGCATGGCCGACGAGGTACTCGTCGAGACCGACCCGAACGCGTCGATGCTCGCGCCGCTGACCGGCGACGTGGCGACCGCCCTGGCCGGTGACTCGACCGGGTTCCGGCCCGACGGCGTGGCCCCGGTCCTCACCTCCGACGAGGTGGAATCGACCACGGGCCAGGCGAATTCGGTCTCCGACGACCCCGACAAGCTGCGCGACGCCTCGACCTCGGCGGGCTCGGAGTCCCGGCAGGGCTCGCTGGCCCTGCCGTTCGGCCTCGACCCGGCGACCACGCCCGTGCTCGGCAGCTACCGCGCCGGTGCCCAGGAGCCCGCCGCGCTGACCACCGGCTGGTTCCGCCTGCCGGAGGGTCCGCGTGGGCCGTTGCTCGCGGTGTCGGTGGCGGGCCGGATCCGCTCGGTCGACGCCGACGGCATCGTGCATCCCGGCCAGGAATTGGCCGTCGAATACGGCACCGCGGCCGCCGACGGCACCGTCGCGGTGACCGGTCGGGTCGCGCCGATCGACATCGGTCCCGCGCCCATGTGGCGCAACCTGCGCGTCCCGCTCGACCAGCTGCCCGCCGACACGAGCGTGGTCCGCTTGGTCGCGCAGGACAAGGATCTGGGCCCCGATCAGTGGCTGGCGGTGACCCCGCCGCGGATGCCGCAGACCACCACGCTCAACGCCCTGGTCGGCAGCCGGACCCCGGTGCTGCTGGATTGGGCTGTGGGCCTGCACTTCCCGTGCCAGAACCACCTGCCGACCTACAACGGCATCGCGGAGCTGCCCACCTATCGCATCCTGCCCGACCGCAACGGCGCCACGATCACCAACCTGTGGCAGGGCCACGACGGCGGCGGGCCGCTCGGCTGGACCCAGCTGCTGTTCACCGGCCGCACCCTGCCGACCTATCTGAACAACGACTGGGACCGGGACTGGGGTTCGATCGAGCAGTACCTGCCGCTGGACACCACCGCGGTCCCCGCGCGACCGCAGGTCGACTCCGAGAACCGCTGGGGGACCTGGACTCCCGGCCCGATCATCACCGCCTGGTAGCCGGTACTCCGGCGCGGAAATCCGTCCGCGCCGGGTGCGGTGGTCGGGATGCCGTCGGCGGCACTCGGTGGGCGGCGCCTGCGTGGGAGCGTTGGCGCCGCGTCTTCCTCAACGGGAGTGGGCAGCGATGCGCTGGGCCAGATCCGGCAGATCGGCGCCGGTCAGGCCGGGATAACCGTGCAGGAGCGCCCGCCAGCGCGCCGGGACCGCGGACGCGCCCCAGCGAGCGCCGAGCAGACCACCGGCGATGGCGGCGGTGGTGTCGGTGTCGTTGCCGGCGCGCACACAGGCTTCCAGCGCGCGCGGCAGATGCTCGGGGGTCGACTGGTCGGTGGTGGTGATGGCCCACCACGCCGTCTGCAGGGCGTGCACCACCCAGCCGTTGTTCGGGAAGTCGGCCGGGGTGCCCTTCTCCGCTTCGTCGAGGCGGTCGTGCCAGTACTCGGATTGCCGTGAACCGCCGACGTATTCGCGCACGCCCTCGAAATCGGCGTGCAGCACCGCGTGCCGCACGGCGTAGGTCCAGATCTTGCACGCCTCGACGGCGTGCTCGTCGTAGTGCGTCAGCATGCCGATCCGGCCCGCCGCCGCGACGCAGGCCGCGGCATCGTCGAGATAGGCCAGCGCGACCGGCGCGGTCCGCATGAGCGAGCCGTTGCCGCCGGTGCGGCCCGACAGCGACATCGCCACCGCCTGCATGCTCAGCGCCGAGGACGGCCGGGCCGACAGCACGGTGCGGGTCTGGTTCCCGATATCGGGCGGCACGGAGTCGTACCAGGCGAGGAAACCCGCCGCGACCGCGTCCAGATCGATCCCCGGACCGTTCACCGCCGCCAGCACGATCGCCAGCGCCATCGAGGTGTCGTCGGTCCACTCGCCCGGCGCCCAGTGGAACGGCCCGCCCCCGATCATGTCGATCACCGCCCCCGGCCCCGGCACCGTGAACTCGTAGCCGGCCCCCAGCGCGTCCCCCGCGGCCCCGCCGACGAGCACCCCCGCCACCCGATCAGAGAACCCCGCATCATGCACAGAAACCCACCCCTCTCGGGCGCCCGCTCTCCGTGTGTCCAGCTGTCGAGCCTACCGGTCGGGTTGTGCGACACACCCAGCTTTCGCCCTCCGGCGCGCCCGTGTCGGGCGGCGGATTCGGCCCGGTCAGGGCGTGGTGACCTGGTCGACGGGAGCCGGGGCCGGGGTCGCGCGCCGGGCGCGTCGGTTGCGGCGCAGCGCGTCGGTGGTGAACACGGCCAGGGCGGCCCAGATGAGCGCGAACCCGGCCCAGCGGGAGGCGGGCATCGGCTCGTGCATGACCGCGACGCCCCAGGCCATCTGGAGGGCGGGGGTGAGGTACTGGAGGATGCCCATCGTCGAGAGCGGGACGCGCTGGGCGGCGACCGCGAACAACAGCAGCGGGATCAGCGTGACCGGGCCGGTGGCCAGCATCAGGCCGAAATGGGCCGGGGTGGAGGTGAATTCGCTGCGGCCGGTGGCCATCAGCGCGATCAGGAAGGCCAGGGCGAACGGCACGGCGACGATGCCCTCGGCGGCGATACCGCGCAGCGCGTCGAGCGTGATCACCTTCTTGACCAGACCGTAGGTGGCGAACGAACAGGCCAGGACCAGGGCGATCACCGGCGGCCTGCCGTAGTCGACGGTGAGCACCACCACGGCCAGCGCGCCGAGGCCCAGCGCCAGCCACTGCGCGCGGGTGAGGCGTTCCCGGAACAGCACCACGCCGAAGGCGACGGTGACGAGCGGATTGATGAAGTACCCCAGCGCGCACTCCACGACATGCCCGGAATTCACGCCGTACACATAGGTGCCCCAGTTGATCGCGATGGCCGCCGAGGCCGCCGCCGCCAGCCGCCAGGTCCGCGCGTCGATCCCGCGCATCTGCCGCAGCCGTCCGGTCAGCGCGAGCACGATCAACACCACGACCAGCGTCCAGATGATGCGCTGGGCCACCACCTCGGCCGCCGAGGCGAACGCCAGCAACCCGAAGAACGCGGGGAACATGCCCCAGATCAGATAGGCGCCGGCGCCGAAGACGACACCGGGCGGAGAGGGGCTGCGCTGCATTCATCCCATGTTACGACTGACGTAGCCTGACGAGCATGTCCATTTCCGTGCAGGAGCCCGCGGCGACGGGGCTCACCGCAGCACAGGTCGAGGAACGACGCCGCGACGGGCGAACCAACGATGTTCCGGCCAGAGCGAGCCGGTCCGTGCGCGAGATCGTGCGGGCGAACGTCTTCACCCGCATCAATGCCATTCTGGGCGTGCTGTTCCTGCTGGTGCTGTCCACCGGCTCGATCATCGACGGCATGTTCGGCCTGCTCATCGTGGCCAACAGCGCGGTCGGCATCATCCAGGAGATCCGGGCCAAACGGACTCTGGATCAGCTCGCGATCGTCAGCCAGGCCAAGCCGACGGTGCGCCGCGACGGCGTTGCCCACGAGGTAGCCCCCGGCGAGGTGGTCCTCGACGACCTGATCGAGCTGGGTCCGGGTGACCAGATCGTCGTCGACGGCGAGATCGAGGAAGCCGCCGCCCTCGAGGTGGACGAATCGCTGCTCACCGGTGAGGCCGACCCGATCGACAAGGGCGTGGGCGCCCCGGTGATGTCGGGCAGCTTCGTGGTGTCGGGCTCGGGCGCCTACCGCGCGACCAAGGTCGGCAGGGACGCCTACGCGGCCAAGCTGGCCGAGGAGGCCAGCAAGTTCACCCTGGTGCACTCGGAACTGCGCTCCGGCATCGACAAGATCCTCAAGTTCATCACCTACCTGCTGATCCCGGCGGGCGCGCTGAGCATCTACAACCAGCTGGTCTCCAGCAAGGAGTCCTGGCGACCCGCCGTGACCGGCATGGTCGCCGCGCTGGTGCCGATGGTCCCCGAGGGGCTGGTCCTGATGACCTCCATCGCGTTCGCGGTGGGCGTGGTGCGCCTGGGCAAGCGCAACTGCCTGGTGCAGGAGCTGCCCGCGATCGAGGGCCTGGCCCGCGTCGACGTGGTGTGCGCGGACAAGACCGGCACCCTGACCGAGAACGGCATGCGCCTGTCGCAGATCGCACCGCTCGGCGCCTTCGACGAGGACCAGGTCCGGCAGGTGCTGGCCGCCCTGGCCGGCGACGATCCGCGCCCGAACGCGAGCGTGCAGGCGATCGCCGAGGCCTTCCCCGACTCGCCGGACTGGTCGCAGACCGCCGTCGCCCCGTTCTCCTCGGCCAAGAAGTGGAGCGGCATCTCCTATGGCGCCCACGGTGATTGGCTGCTCGGCGCACCCGACGTGCTGCTCGATCCCGCCTCTGCCGACGCCGAGCGGGCCGAAGACCTCGGCTCCTCGGGCCTGCGGGTGCTGCTGCTGGCCCGCTCCGACCGCCCGGTCGACGCCGACGACGCCCCCGGCCGGGTCGAACCCGCCGCGCTCGTCGTGCTCGAACAGCGGGTCCGCCCCGACGCCAAGGGCACGCTCGAATACTTCGCGAGCCAGCATGTCTCGATCAAGGTGATCTCCGGCGACAACGCCGTCTCGGTCGGCGCGGTCGCCTCCTCGCTGGACCTGCCCGGCGGCGACCACGCGGTCGACGCGCGCTCGCTGCCCGAGGACCGCGACGAGCTCGCCGACGTCCTCGAGCGCGACACCACCTTCGGCCGTGTCCGCCCGGATCAGAAGCGCGCCATGGTCGGTGCGCTGCAGTCGCGCGGGCACACCGTCGCCATGACCGGTGACGGCGTCAACGACGTGCTCGCCCTCAAGGACGCCGATATCGGCGTCGCGATGGGCGCGGGCAGCCCGGCCACGCGCGCGGTGGCCCAGATCGTGTTGCTGGACAACAAGTTCGCGACCCTGCCCTATGTGGTGGGCGAGGGCCGCCGGGTGATCGGCAATATCGAACGGGTCTCGAACCTGTTCCTCACCAAGACCGTGTACTCGGTGCTGCTGGCGTTCCTGGTCGGCCTGGCCGGTGTCGGGTCGCAGATCTTCGGCTACGACCCGATCGGCTATCCGTTCCTGCCGCGCCACGTCACCATCGCGGCCTGGTTCACCATCGGCATCCCGGCGTTCATCCTGTCGCTGGCGCCCAACAACGAGCGCGCCCGCACCGGGTTCGTCGGCCGGGTCATGCGCCTGGCGGTGCCCTCGGGCGTGGTGATCGGCGTCGCGACGTTCGTGTCCTACCTCATCGCCTACGCCGGGCCGGAAGCCTCGGAGACACAGAAGATCCAGGCGGGCACCACCGCGCTGATCACCTTGATCATGATCGCGGTGTGGGTGCTGGCGCTGGTCGCGCGGCCGTACGTGTGGTGGAAGGTGGTGCTGATCGCGGCATCGGTGCTGGCCTACATCGCGCTGTTCACGATCCCGTTCACCCGCGAGTTCTTCAAGCTCGACCCGTCGAACCCGCGACTGACGCTGGCCGCGTTCGTCTGTGGCGCGGTGGGCATCGTGCTGGTGGAGCTGGCGTGGTGGGTGCAGGCGCGGCTGTCCGGCAACACCGGCAAGTTCGTTCCCGCGGTGGGCGCCCAGGGCGCCTGAGGCCGCGCTGACCAGGCCGGGTTTGCCTCGAGAACCCTTGCGCCGGACGCACATTCGGTGTTGGAGTACCTTTGCGCACTATGGAGGTATTGCTGCACCAGATCGACGCGTTCACCGACGCACCGTTCTCGGGCAACCCGGCCGCGGTCATGCCGCTGCCCCGCTGGCTGCCGGACACGCTGCTGCAACAGCTGGCCGAGGAGAACAACCTCGCCGAGACCGCGTTCTACACCTCCGAGTTACCCCCGGACGCCGGCGGCCCGCCCGGCGAATGGCCCGCCTTCCACCTGCGCTGGTTCACCCCGGCGGTCGAGGTGGACATGTGCGGGCACGCCACCCTCGCCTCAGCCACCCAGATCATCGAGGACCTGCATCCCGAGCACGATCGGGTCAGCTTCTACACCCGCTCGGGCTGGCTGCACGTCGACCGCACCGACGACGACGAGTACGTGCTGGATCTGCCCGCGCTCGCCTCGGTGCGCGTCGACCCCGACCCGGCTCTGATCGCGGCCCTCGGCGTCACCCCGCTGCACGCCTACACCGGCCAGGACGAGGTGATCGTCCTCGGCTCCGAGGACGAAGTCCGCTCCGCCACACCGAATCTCGGTGCGTTCCCGGCGCTGGCCCGCGGCGCGATCATCACCGCGCCCGGCACCGCCACCGACTTCGTCTCGCGGCTGTTCGCCCCCGGTGTCGGGGTCCCGGAGGATCCTGTCACCGGTTCGGCGCACGCCCAGCTGGTTCCGCTGTGGAGCCGCGAGCTGGGCCGCACGACGCTGACCGCGCGTCAGCTCTCCCGGCGCGGCGGGACACTGCGCGCCGAACTCGCCGACGACCGGGTGCTGCTGCTCGGGCGCTGCCGCCGCTACCTCGACGGTGTGGTCACCCTGCCCGAGTGAGTCGGGCCTCGCGGAGACGGCAGGTACCTTCGTGCCGCGAGATCCCGTCGAGGTTCGATCCAGGACAGCGCGGCGTCTCTCCCGTCGGGACGGCGCCGCCGGATCGGCCGGAGGGCCGCCGGATGACTCGGGACACGTGGTCCGCCACGGACTCCTCGCGCGGGCCGGGGACTACTCGGTGGGGACGGGGGCGTCGTCCGGAGTCGGTGTGATCACCCCGGTCGACTCCGGTAGCAGCGGCGCCACCGCGAAGCGGCCCGCGATCGCGTCGGCGGGCAGCGCCTGCACCGCGCGGACGCCGGGTCGTGTTGCCAGCACCCGTAATTCGGGCAGCGTGCCGCGCACGACCAGGCCTGCGGTGCACGCGCAGCCCGCGCGCAGCCTGGCCTCGGTGACCCGGGCGATATCGGCGCTGCGCTGATCACGGAACCGCTGGGCGGCCACCAGTCCCGCCGCCGCGTCGGCGGACCGCACCGCGGGTTCGGCACCGGCCGGTGTCGCGACGGTGATCACCGGTGTCTGCACCCGATCGATCGGGACGTGCTGGATCACACCCGCGACGCGCAGGCCGTCGGCCGCGGCCGGGATCTGGGGCGCGGTCAGATAGTCGGTGAACGACACCAGCGCCCAGTGCGGGTCGGTGTCGGCGCCGTCGAGGGAGGCGCGGGCCTCGCGCAGATAGTCGTCGACCTGTTCGCCCTGCGCGGGACCGAGCCGATCGGTCGTCACGCCCGTCGACGGGCGCGGATTGAGGATGCCGAGCACGACGACGACCACGGCCAGCACCACGGCCGCGGCGATGGACACCGCCGTGCGCCCCGACAGTCGGCGATCCTCGGCGCTCCCGCGGTCGTCCGGCGCCGTGTCCGGCGCCGGTACGGACGACCGCGGGTCGTCAGGCATTGCGTAGTACGTCCAGTGCGCCGGCCAGGTCGGCCGGGTACTCGCTGGTGATCTCGAGCCAGCGACCGTCGGCGGGATGGTGGAAGCCCAGCTGACGCGCGTGCAGCCACTGCCGCTCCAGCCCGAGGCGCTTGGCCAGGGTCGGGTCGGCGCCGTAGGTCAGGTCACCGGCGCAGGGGTGGCGCACCGCGGAGAAGTGCACCCGGATCTGGTGGGTGCGACCGGTCTCCAGATGGACGTCGAGCAGGCTGGCCGACTGGAACGCCTCGATCGTGTCGTAGTGGGTGACACTCGGCCTGCCGTCGCCGGTGACCGCGAACTTCCAGTCGTTGCCGCGCGCCCGCCCGATCGGCGCGTCGATCGTGCCGCTGCTCGGATCGGGATGTCCCTGCACCAGGGCATGGTATTGCTTGTCGACCGTGCGCTGCTTGAAGGCGCGCTTGAGCATCGTGTAGGCGTGCTCGGACTGGGCGACCACCATCACGCCGGAGGTGCCCACGTCCAGGCGGTGCACGATGCCCTGCCGTTCGTGCGCGCCCGAGGTGGAGATGCGGTAGCCCATCGCGGCCAGGCCGCCGACCACGGTCGGGCCGGTCCAGCCGACGCCGGTGTGCGCGGCCACGCCGATCGGCTTGTCCACCGCGACGATGTCGTCGTCGGCGTAGAGGATCTTCATCCCCTCCACGGGGGTGGCCTCCACCGTCAGCTCGCGCTTGGGTTCGGGGAACACCACTTCCAGCCACGCGCCCGCGGTCAGCCGGTCGGATTTGCCCGCGGCGACACCGTCGAGCTGCACCGAGCCCTCCTCGGCCAGCGCGGCGACCGCGGTGCGCGACAACCCGAGCAGCCGGGACAGTCCCGCGTCGACCCGCATCCCGTCCAGCCCGTCGGGGACGGGCATAGTCCTGGTTTCCCTCATGCGGTCTCCTCTTTGTGGTTGCGACCGCTGCGGGTGCCGTCCGGCTCGAACCCGAACACGGTGAGCGCGACGAGCAGGATGGCGCCGCACACGATGGCCGAGTCGGCCACGTTGAACACCGGCCACCAGCCGACGGCGACGAAATCGACGACGTGGCCCTGCAGCGGGCCGGGGTAACGGAAGATCCGGTCGACCAGGTTGCCCAGCGCGCCGCCGAGCACCATGCCCAGGCCGATCGCCCACCACAGCGACCGCAGCGTGCGCCCGATCCGGATGACGCCGACCACCACGGCCGCGGCGATCAGGGTCAGCAGCCAGGTCATGCCGGTCGCCATCGAGAACGCCGCACCCGGGTTGCGGACCAGGGTGAAGCGCGCGAAATCGCCGATGATCGGCACCGATTCGCCCGGATCGATGAAGGCGACGGCGAGGCACTTGGTCAGCAGGTCGAGGCCGAACAGCACGACGGCGATGATCAGCAGCGTCGTCAACCGGCGGCGACCAGCGGGTTCGTCCGTTCCGGTGGCCTCGGGCACGGTGTCGGGGGCCGGTGCCGCCGAGTCGTCGCCCGTCTCGGGAACGGCAGCGTTGTCGGATGGCCGGTCTTCACTCACGCGACCATCATTCCCTAATGGCGATCGGTGCTGCGCCGCGGTGCCCGGGAGTCCCAGCTGTTACTCAGGAAGCGGTCGTACGCTGATGGCTGTGACGGTGTTGTCTAGTTCTCGCTTACCCCGCGTCGCGCGTCCCGGGGTGTTACTCGTGGCGCTCGTGCTCGGGTTCGCGACCTTCGGCGCGGGGTGCGCCGACCGCTCGGCATCGCCCGCCGATGTCGAGGGCCTCGAGCCGCTGGGCATCGGTAAGGAAGTGACGGTGCCGATCACGGCGGCGGTCACCACCCTGGTGTCGGCCGGCGACGAGCCGCGCGATCTGCTGCGACCGCGCTACCCGGCGGGCACCACGCAGGAGGTGACACTGCGCACCGACTACCGGATTCAGCAGCAGGTCAACGATCAGCCCGCGCGCGATTTCTCGCCCGCCGCGCTGACCATCCCGATGACCGCCCGCGCGGGCACCGATGGGGTCGACCTCACCGTCGGCACCGTCACCACGCCCGACCCGGCCTTGAACAAGGCGTTCACCACGGCCGACGGCTCGCACGCCGGTCTGGAGATGAGCGACCTCGGCGCGATCACCGAACTGCGGCTCGCGCCGTCACCGGATACTCCCAACACCGCCCGCGCGGCCCTGGAGCAGGCCTTCTATCAGGCCGTGTACCGCTCGATCGCGTTCCCGGACGCGCCGGTCGGCGTCGGCGCGGTGTGGACGGTGCACCAGGAGATCACCGGCGGCGTCACCCTCGATCAGATCACCACCGCCACCCTGACCAGCCGCGACGGCGACCGGCTCACCATCGACCTGCAGGTGACGCAGACCCCGACCGACAAGGTCTGGATGCTGCCCAACAACGCGGGCTCGCTCGACATCGAGGGCTATGTCATGGAGGGCACCGGCACGATCACCGTCGATCTCGGTCTCCCGCTGCCGGTCTCGGGCGCCATCGACGTCGGCGGTCAGCAGACCTACCGCGACGCGCGCAGCGTGAGCACCCTCGTGCAGACCCAGTCCACGCGCGTCTCCTGGACCGAATGATGCGCTCGACCCTGCTGCGCGCGAGCGCGGCCGCCTCGGCCTGCGCGGCGCTCGCCGGGGTCGTCGGGTGCGCTTCCGACGACGAGCAGGCCGGGTCCTTCCCGTCCGCGGTCAGCGCGGCGCCGGGCAACGGCACGGTCGTGCGTGATCCCGCCCAGCTCGCCGCCGGCCTGCTGGCGGCCGAGGATCTGCCCGGCGACTTCAGCGTCATCCCGCCGCGCACGCCCGCCGGGGACACCGCGGCCGTCCCGCCCGCGGCGCCCACCGATCCGCCGGACTGCGGCAGGCTGCTCACCCCGATCGCCGAGCAGCGGCCCGGGTCGGCGGCCGCCGCCTCGGTCCAGTTCGCCGGGCCCAGCTATGCCACGATCGATATCGACGCCGCGAGTTATCCCGACGCGGCGCTGGCGGCCGCCTTCGACGCGCTCCAGGCGCAGCCGCGTCGCTGTGCCGCCTACACCGGCGACGACGCGGGCGTGCACATCGACTACCGCGCCGCCGGTCTCGACCAGCCGCCCGCGGGCGACGCGAGTTCGGCCTTCACCCTGACCGCCGCCAGCGAAGGGCTGACGCTCACCTCGGCGACGGCCCTGGTGCAGGTCGGCAACACCCTGGTCCAGGTGGTGGTCACCGCACCGGAGACCGTCGACCCGGGAGTGCTCGCCGACCTCACCGCCGCGCAGGTCCGCAAACTGCGCGGCTGACTCGTCAGCTGGTGGCGGGCACCGGCGGTGCGATCTTGCCGCCGAGATGGGCGATGTAGCCACGCACCTCGTCGGCCGAGCGGTCCGGCATGCCGAAGACCACCTCGGTGACGCCGAGTTCTTCCCACTGCGCGAGCTGGGCGGCGTCGTAGCGCCCGGCGAGTGCGATCACGCGCGGGGTGCCCTCGCGACCGGCTTCCCGCCAGACCCGGTGCAGCAGTTCGATCTTCTCGCCGAGATCGCCCTCGGTCGGGGTGGTGATCCAGCCGTCGGCGTGCCGGGCCAGCCAGCCGAAGGACTTCTCGGTGCCGCCCGCGCCGAGCAGGACCGGGATCGTCGGGCTGGTCGGCTTCGGCCACGACCAGCTCGGCCCGAACCGCACGAACTCGCCGTCGAATTCGGCTTCCTCCTGCGACCAGATCGCGCGCATCGCGTCGAGGTGTTCGCGCAGCACGGTGCGCCGCTTCTGCGGCGGAACGCCGTGGTGGGCGAGTTCGTCGGTGTTCCAGCCGAATCCGACGCCGAGCTCGACCCGGCCGCCGGAGAGGTGATCGAGCGAGGCGATGGTCTTGGCGAGGGTGATCGGATGATGCTCGGCGGGCAGCGCGACCGCCGTCGACAGCGTGATCCGCTCGGTCACCGCGGCCGCGGTCGCCAGCGCGACCCACGGATCGAGGGTGCGCAGGTAGCGGTCGTCGGGCAGCGAGGAGTCGCCGGTCTGCGGATGCGCCGCGGCCCGCACCACCGGGATGTGGGTGTGCTCGGGGACGTAGAACGCGTCGAAGCCGGCGTTCTCCGCCGCCAGCGCGGCATCGGCGGGCGTGATGCCCCGGTCACTGGTGAACAACACGAGCCCGTAGCGCATGTTCCGGCCCTCCGGATCAGACAACAAAACTGAAACAAGTTCTACCAGTCTTTCGGGCCGCTCGGAAGACCGCGCGCCCGACGGTCTTTCCCCGGCGGGACGAGGGGAATAGGCTCGAACGGTCCGAGCATCAACCGCGACACGGAGGTATCCGATGTCTGATGTTTCCCCCTTTCCCGCTGGTTATCCGCGTATCTGTCCCGGAATCTCGTGTGCGGGCGCCGCGGCCGCGATCGACTTCTACACCGCGGTCTTCGGCGCGACCGAGCGCATGCGGATGCCAGGTCCGGACGGCACCGTGGCGCACTGTGAACTCCTGATCGGCGACTCGGTGCTGATGGTCGGCGACCCGGCGCCGGAAATGGGTTTCCTCGACCCGACGGCGGTCGGCGGTTCGCCGGTCAACCTGATGGTCTACGTCCCCGACGCCGACGCCGCGTTCGCCGCCGCCCTCGGCGCGGGCGCCACCGAGATCAATCCGATGACCGACCAGTTCTACGGCGACCGCACCGGCGCCTTCGAAGACCCGTGGGGCCACCGCTGGACGGTGGCGACCCACATCGAAGACGTCACGCCCGAGGAGATGCAGCGCCGCATGGACGAGATGATGAACGCGGCGGGCTGACCCCGCCGTCAGGCCGGCACGATCGAATCACCCGACACCCGGACGGGTTTCGCCGGCAGCGGCGCCGTGGCAGGCCCCGCGGTGACGCTGCCGTCGAGCCCGAACCGGCTCCCGTGACACGGGCAGGCGATCGAGCCGTCGGCGACCGAGCCGACCCGGCAGCCCGCATGCGTGCACGTCGAGGACAACCCGACGAAGGTCCCCGCCGTCGGCTGTGTGATCACGGTGTCGCCCACGATCACCCCGCCGCCCACCGGCACATCGGCGGTCTTCGCCAACGCGCCCGTCGGCCCGCCCGCCGGGGCCTGTGCCCCCGCGGGCGCGCTCTCGTCCGTGCCCGCGCAGGCGGTCAGCGTGGCGGCCGCGGCGAGGACCCCCGCGCCGACGACGACGGTCCTGCGGTCGAGCTGGATCTCACTACTGGTCATCGTGGAACTCCGATCGGAACTGGCGAGGGGAGCCGGTGGCCGGGCGTTCCGACCGCTCCCTATCGGTTCAACGGGACCGGCGGGTCCCGGGTTCGACCTCGGGACCGGATCGGGGCCCCTTCTCCGGGAGTTCCCCGATGCGGCCGGGACGGGTGCGGGCCTACTGTCACGCTCGTGAAGGCGATCGTGCAGCAGGTATACGGATCTTCGGCGATGCTGGAGGTGGCCCGGGTCGAGCGGCCCGTAGCGGGGAACGGGCAGGTGCTGGTCCGGGTGCGCGCGGCGTCGCTGAACGCGCGGGACTGGCACATCATGCGAGGCGATCCGCGGATCGCGCGGTGGATGGACCGGTCGGTGTTCGGGCGGCGTGGGCCCGCGCAGCCGATTCCCGGCGGGGACTTCGCGGGGGTCGTCGAGGCGGTCGGGGCCGGGGTGACAGATCTGCGCCCGGGCGAGGAGGTGTACGGCGAGTCGATCAGCGGCGCGTTCGCCGAGTATCTGGCGGTCGACCGGTCGGTGGTCGCCGCCAAGCCCGCGGGACTGAGCTTCGCCGAGGCGGCGGCGGTGCCGTTGGCGGCCAATACCGCGCTCACCTGTCTGCGCCACGTCGCGGCCGGGGACCGCGTGCTGATCATCGGGGCCTCCGGTGGGGTCGGCACCTTCGCGGTGCAGCTCGCGCTCGCCGCGGGCGCCGAGGTCACCGGGGTGTGCAGCACCCGCAATGTCGAACTGATTCGCGGGCTCGGTGCCGCGCGGGTCGTCGACTACACCCGCGACCCGGTGCCCGGCCGCTACGACACCGTCCTCGACCTGGCCGGCAGCCGGCGCCTGCGCGAGCTGCTGCGCCTGGTCGAGCCGACCGGCACCCTGGTCCTGTCCGGCGGCGGAAACTACACCGGCGGTAGCCTTTTCGGCCCGATCGGGCTCATGGCCCGCGCCCAGCTGAGCCGACTGTTCGTGCGCCCCACGATCCGGGTGCCGATGGCGAACCAGAGCAGCGCGGCGCTCGACGAACTCCGTGACCTGATCGACACGGGCCGAATCCGTCCGATCATCGACCGGACCTACCCGCTCGACGAGGTCCCCGCCGCGATCCACTACCTGGAAACCGAGCACGCCAGGGCGAAGATCGCGATCACCGTCGGCTGACCGCCGTCACTGCAGCCGGAACTCCATCATCGCGATCGCGTCGTCGACAGCGACGATGAGATTCTCCAGCCGGGTGTACGGGTCGGGCGCCGACAGGGCCGCCTGCCGGTCGGTCGGGCCGATCGGCAGGCGCGCGGCCAGCTCGTAGGAGCGCACCGTCGGGTCGTCGGACAGCCCGTCGAGCGAGGCCGACGGCGGTGGCCGCCGGATCCCGGAGCGGCGCGCGAGCTGCGCGGTGAGCGTGTGCAGCCGGTCGGCGCGTTTGCGCAGGTCGGCCAGCAGTTCGCTGTCGTCGGCGCCGACGCCGTCGGGCCACACCGACACCTCGGCTCGCGGATACGGCGCGTCGGTGAGCCACTCGTCGACCCGGATCCGCTCGGTGCCCGCGCAGCGCAACCGGAACCGCGAGCCCGACAGCTCGACGACATCGGTGATCCGGGCGAGGACGCCGAGGTCGGTCCGGACCTCGCCGCCGCCGACCTCGTGGCCCCGCGCGATGAGGACCACGCCGAACTCGGGCTCCCGCCGCCCGTCGAGGCAGTCCTCGACCAACGCGACATAGCGCGGCTCGAAGATCTGCAACGACAGCGGCTCGCCGGGCAGTAGGACCGCGCCCAACGGGAACATAGGGATCTCCACCCTCACAGCATGCCCGCTGTCGCGCAGACCGTGCCCATCCGACATGCGCGAGCGTCAGATCCCCGGGTCATCCCTTCGCGATCGCCTCGAACACGGTCGGGTCGACCAGCGTGGAGGTGTCGCCCAGCTCCCGGCCCTCGGCCACATCGCGCAGCAGTCGGCGCATGATCTTGCCGCTGCGGGTCTTGGGCAGCTCGGGCACCAGGTGGATCTCGCGCGGCCGGGCGATCGGGCTGATCTCCAGGGAGACAGCGGCCTTGAGCTCGGTGACCAGCGTGTCGTCCGGCGCGGCCGAGCCGGTGAGGATGACGAACGCGACGATGCCCTGCCCGGTGGTCGCGTCGGTGGCGCCGACGACGGCGGCCTCGGCCACGGCCGGGTGTCCGACAAGGGCCGATTCGACTTCGGCGGTCGAGATGCGATGGCCGGACACGTTCATCACGTCGTCGACCCGGCCCAGGATCCACAGGTCGCCGTCGGCGTCGAGCTTGGCGCCGTCCCCGGCGAAGTACCACCCCTCGGAAGCGAAACGCTGCCAATAGGTTTCACGGAAGCGGTCCATGTCGTTCCAGATTCCGCGCAGCATCGACGGCCACGGCTGATCCAGGACCAGCAGACCCGAGGCGTCGTTGTCCAGCGGGGTGCCGTCGTCGTCGACCACCGTCGCCGAGATCCCCGGCAGCGGCGCGGTCGCGGCGCCCGGCTTGGTGGCGGTGACGCCGGGCAGTGGCGAGATCATGATGGCGCCGGTTTCGGTTTGCCACCAGGTGTCGACGATCGGGGTCTTGTTGGCGCCGAGGACGTCTCGGTA
>NZ_LPNR01000122.1:0-13650 GCF_019266065.1 Nocardia sp. MH4
GTGGTCTCGCCGGGCGCGGGCGCGCTCGTGGTCGGCGTCCCGCCCTGGGCCGGCGGCACCTGCGGCGCGGCGCCACCGGCCTGTGGCTGCGTCGCGGCCAGCACCGGCCGGATGTACAGCTTGGCGGTGGTGGCCAGCGCGCGGGCCTGCTGGCTGTCCTCACCGGGCACCGTGATGACGAGGTTGTCGCCGTCGATGACCACTTCGGAGCCGGAGACGCCGAGACCGTTGACGCGGTTCTCGATGATCTCCTGGGCCTTCTTCAGGCTGTCCTGGCTGGGCCTGCTGCCGTCGGGGGTGCGCGCGGTCAGGGTGACGCGGGTACCGCCCTGCAGGTCGATGCCGAGCTTGGGCGTGGGGGAATGGTCACCGGTGAAGAACACCAGCGCGTAGATCACGGCCAGCAGCGCGGCGTAGACGCCGAGCAACCGGTACGGATGCGCCGATCCCTGGGAAGGTGGCACAGCAGGTCATCTCCTAGGCGGAAGTCGAGGTCGGAACGGGTGGGCACGACGATGCCCGCGCCGGTGCGTTCCGCAGCGCGGGGCACCGGCGACGAGGGAACGCGATCAGTCCTTGGTCAGCCGGGTCTCGGTCTGCTCCGCGGACTCCTCGACGGTGGCGTCGGTCGCGGGGGTGGTCTCCTCGACCGCCTGCTCGTCGGCCCGGACCTCGCGGATCGCCTGACGCAGCCAGGTGGTGACGACGTCCTCGGCGATCTCCAGGTCGACGGTGGTGTCGTCGAGGTCGACGACGGTGCCGTACAGGCCCGACGTGGTGACGACCTGGTCACCCACCTTCAGACCCTCCTGCATCGACGAGACCTTCTCGGCCTCCCGCTTCTGTTTGCGGATACCGAAGAACATCGGCACGAGCAGGGCGAGGATCAGCAGCGGAAACAGGAAGTCCATCGTCGAAGTCAGTCCCTAGTCAGTGGTGGACGGGCAAGTACGCCTGACAGTCTGCCAGTTCTCCGCCGTGGCGACACACCGGACACCGTCACGACCTCCGCGCGCCGCTCAGGCGGTGCGGCCGTAGGTGTAGTCGTCGAGCGGGAAGCTGACCGCCTCACGGTGCGCGTCGGCGGTGCTGGTCGGGCGCAGCAGCGCCGCCTCACCGTGCTGATTGAAGTAGTAGCTGCGCGCGCCGGCGCAGTCACCCCCGTAGAACACCGAGGAGCCCAGCTTGTCGGTGACCCGGTCCAGGAACTCGGCGTTGGCCCGCTCGGTGACCTCGAAGGTCTGTTCGCCGCGCCGGAACAGCTCGGTGAACAGCCTGCCCATGTGCTTCATCTGGGCCTCGATGGTGGTGAAGTACGACAGCCCGCTGTAGGAGTAGGGGCTGTTGAGGCTGAGGAAGTTGGGGAACTTGGGCACGGTGATGCCCTCGTAGGCCTGGAAGCGGTTGTCGCGCCAGAACTTGCCGAGATTCACCCCGTCCCGGCCGACGATCTCGATGGCCGGGAAGTTCACGTCCCACAGATTGAAGCCGGTGGCCAGCAGCAATGTGTCGATCTCGGTCTTGTGCCCGTCGGCGGTGACGATGCCGTCGGGTTCGACATGGTCGATCGAGTTCGTCTCCAGTCGCACGTGCGGCTTGTTGAACGTCTTGAAGTAGGTGTTGGAAAACGTCGGGCGCTTACAGCCGAAGTCGTAGTGCGGGGTCAGCTGGGCCCGGGTCTTCGGGTCGCGGACCTGCGCGAACAGGTGCGCCTTGGCCAGGGCGGCGGCCGCCTTGTTCAGCGGTTTGGCCTGCGCGTAGTGCAGCACGCCGACGACCATCAGGGCCTCGAGCATGCTCGTGTTGGCCAGCCGTGCCGTCTTCTGGGTGAGCGGCACCTTGGCGAACAGTTTCTGGACGGCGCCGGGAATCGGGGCGTCGATCTTGGGCACCACCCAGATGGGCGTGCGCTGGAACACGGTCAGCGCGTCGACCCGCTCGGCCACCTCGGGCACCAGCTGGACCGCGGTGGCGCCGGTGCCGATCACGGCGGCCCTGCGTCCGGTCAGGTCGTAGCTGTCGTCCCAGTCGGTGGTGTGGATGATCTTGCCCGCGAAGGACTCGATGCCGGGGAACGGCGGGGTGTAGGGCTGGGACAGGAACCCGGTGGCCGCGAGCAGGTAGCGCGCGGTGACCGTCTCGCCGCCGGCGATCGAGACCACCCACTGCTGGTTGTCCTCGTCCCAGCGGGCACCGTCGACGGTGGTCCCGAACCGCATCCGCCTGCGCAGGTCGTATTTGTCGGCCACGTGCTCGGCGTACTTCTTGAGCTCGGCGCCGGGGGCGAACAGCCGGGTCCAGTGCGGATTCGGCTCGAAGGAATAGGAGTAGGTCACCGAGGCGATGTCGACCGCCAGGCCGGGATACCGGTTCACATGCCAGGTGCCGCCCAGGTCGTCCTCGCGCTCGAGGATCACGAAATCGCGCAGTCCGAGCCGGTCGAGCTCGATGCCGGCGCCGATGCCGCCGAAACCCGCCCCGACCACGACCGCGTCCCATTGAGGTGCCACGCCGAACCTCCACATCATCAGGTGTCTGTTACAGAATGACACATCATTCCGCCGGCGGCGACAGTAACATCGGCCCGGTGACGAAGCCATCCGCCCGCGTCGAACAGCGCAAAGCCGAATTGCGCAGGGAGATCATCGACACCGCGTTCGACTGCTTCTCCGAGAAGGGCTATCACGCCACCGGCATCGCCGATATCGCCGTACGCCTCGGCATCGGGCACGGCACCTTCTACCGCTACTTCGCCAACAAGCGCGACATCATCGACCACGTCATCGACGACGTGACCGGCCGCGTGTTCACCGCGCTGGCCACCGATCTCAGCCCCGAGACCGCGACCACCCTCGACGAGTACACCGCGCTGCTGGACCGGATCGGCGATTCGCTCAATCGTGTGCTGCTCGACGATCCCCGGGTGCCGCAGTTGCTGCTGGTCCACGCGACCGGCATCGACGACGAGCTGACCGCGCGGGTGTTCGGTCTGCTCGACTCCACCGAGGTCGTCATCGCCGGCTACCTGGACCACGGCGTGCGGTGCGGTTACCTGCGCCCGGATCTGGATACTCCCACCACAGCGAAAGCGGCGCTGGGGATGGTGGTCGCGGGCATCGTGCACGGCATGCGAACCCCTGATCCGGCGCTGCTTGCGGTGTACAGTCACGCGGTACGGCGGCTGTTCATCGAAGGCGTCCGAGTTGCTGCGCGATGACGAAAACCCGTGGGATAGAAGGGCAATCCTGACACAATGACCGCTGTGACGCCCGACGATGTGAGCCGCACCCACTTCGCCATGCCGACCCTGGGCCATCGTGGCTACCACGCCGACGAGGTCGACGCGTTCCTCGAGCTGGTCTCGGCCACCCTGGACGGGCAGGGCGTCCTCACCGCCGACGACATCCGGCACGTGCACTTCGGCGCACCGCGTTTCGGTGGTCGCGGCTATCAGGCCGATCAGGTCGACGACTTCCTCGACCGGGTCCGCACCGAACTCGAATACCGCCAGAAGGGCGGCGCGCCGGTCCCGGCGGCCCGGCCCGGCGACGGTGTGGCCGAGATGCTCACCCCGGACGACGTGCACCGCATGCGGTTCAGTCAGTCGGCGGTCGGCAGGCGCGGCTACCACGAGGAGGAGGTCGACGCCTTCCTCGACCTGGTCGCCGCGACCCTGGCGCACAACGGCCCGGGCAGCCTGACCGCCGCCGATGTGCGCGGCGTGCGGTTCACCGACACCCGCCTGGGCACCCGCGGCTACTCCCGCGAGGAGGTAGACGCCTTCGTCGATCTGGTCATCACCGCGCTAGAGCACGTCGAACGCAGGCAGTGACCACCGGGGCGGATCAGCCCTGGATGCTGTGCAGTTCGGCCTCGCGCAGGTCGTCGGGGAAGACGTAGCGACGGAACGCCCAGAACCGGAACGCCATCGCCAGCAGCACGCCCAGGATCTGCCCCGACACGAAGTTGGCCACCGCCTGCACCACCGGATCCACGTGCGGCACCCGCAGATTCAGCACGTACAGCGAGATCGCCTGCGGGATCATCGTGACGCCGATGCCCAGCGCGCTGACGGTGAAGAACAACGCCGCCTCGTGACTGCGCTGCCTGCCGCCGCGGGTGCGGAAGGACCACTCCCGATTGAGGATGTAGGAGGCGATGGTCGCGATCAGCGCGCCGAGCAGGCGCGCGGTCAGCGGCTTGTCGCCGAGCACGGTCAGCTTCACCGCGTACACGACCCCGGTGTCGATGAACCAGGTGATCGCGCCGACGACCGCGAACTTCAGGAGCTCCCGATGCTTCAGGAGCAGGGAACGCAACGGCTCGGGGAATCGCTGCACCACCGCATGGACTGCCACCCGGCCGACAGTAGACGACGATCGGGTGCCTCGCCCAGCGGGCTCAGTCGAGCAGGTCCATGCTCGGGTGCGGTTCGCGCCCCCGTACTTCGATGGCGCCGATGACCAGATCCGGCGGCGGCACCAGCCCGAGATGCTCCCACGCCCCCGCGGTCGCGACCCGGCCGCGCGGGGTGCGGGCGACGAGTCCGGCACGCACCAGGAACGGCTCGCACACCTCCTCGACGGTGGCCGCTTCCTCGCCGACGGCGACCGCGAGCGTGGACACACCCACCGGTCCCCCACCGAACCCGCGCACCAGCGCGCCGAGCACGGCGCGGTCGAGCCGGTCCAGACCGAGCGCGTCGACGTCGTAGACCTCGAGCGCGGCCATCGCGATCGGGTGGGTGATCACGCCGTCGGCCCTGACCTCGGCGAAGTCGCGGACGCGGCGCAGCAGGCGGTTGGCGATGCGCGGGGTGCCCCGGGAGCGGCCCGCCACCTCGGCGGCGGCGTCGTGGTCGATCCGCACACCGAGGATGCGCGCCGAGCGCTGCAGGATCCGCAGCAGTTCGGCGGGATCGTAGAAGTCCATGTGGCCGGTGAAGCCGAAACGATCGCGCAGCGGACCGGTCAGCGCGCCGGAGCGGGTGGTGGCGCCGACGAGGGTGAACGGGGCGATGTCGAGCGGAATCGAGGTCGCGCCGGGGCCCTTGCCGACCACCACGTCGACCCGGAAGTCCTCCATCGCCAGGTACAGCATCTCCTCGGCGGGGCGGGCCATCCGGTGGATCTCGTCGATGAACAGCACATCGCCTTCGACCAGGTTGGACAGCATCGCGGCGAGGTCGCCCGCGCGTTCCAGGGCGGGGCCGGACGTGATGCGCAGCGCGGTGCCGAGTTCGGCGGCGATGATCATCGCCATGCTGGTCTTGCCCAGGCCGGGCGGTCCCGAGAGCAGGACGTGATCGGGTGTGGCGCCACGCTGCCGGGCGCCGCGCAGCACCAGGGCGAGCTGCTCGCGCACACGCGGCTGACCGATGAAGTCGTCGAGCGAGGTGGGGCGCAGACCGGTCTCGGCTTCGCCGTCGGAGTGCAGATACCGCGCGGTGAGGGCGGAATCGTCGGGGTCGCCTGCCGCGAGCTCGACATCGTCGTCCATGGCCTACCTGTTCTTGCCGAGCAGGCCGAGAGCGGCGCGCAGGGCGACGGAGGTGGTCGCGGTGGGCTGGTCGGCCAAGACGGCGTCGACGGCCGGTTCGGCCTGCTTCACGGGGAATCCGAGCCCGACGAGCGCCTCGGTGACCTGTTCACGCACCGGGGTGACCGGGACCTGCGCGCCGGGCGGACCGGCGGGCACCGGCACCAGGTTCACCTTGTCGCGCAGTTCGACGACCATCCGTTCGGCACCGCGCTTGCCGATACCGGGCACCCGGGTGAGCGCGGCGACATTGCTCTCGGCCAGCGCCTTGCGCAGCGCCTCCGGTTCGAGCACGGCCAGCACCGCCATCGCCAGCCGGGGGCCGACGCCGGACACCGTCTGCAACAGGCCGAACAGGTCGCGAGCCTCGGTGTCGGCGAAGCCGAACAGGGTCATCGAGTCCTCGCGCACGATCATCGCCGTGTAGAGGCGGGTCTCCTCGCCGCGGCTGAGCCCGGCCAACGTCGCGGGGGTGGCGTTGAGCCGGTAGCCGACGCCGGCGGCCTCGATCACCACATGATCGAGCGCGATCTCGAGTACCTCGCCGCGTACCGACGCGATCACCCGCGCACCACCTTTCGTTGTTCGGCCAGCCGTTGTTCGTAGCGGCGGCGGACCTCGTCCGCCTGCGCCTGCGCGGCCGCCATCCGGTCCATCAGCGGCGCCCGCCAACAATGACAGATCGCCAGGGCGAGCGCGTCGGCGGCGTCGGCGGGTTTCGGGGCGACCCGCAGCCCGAGGATCCGAGTCACCATGGCGGTGACCTGCGCCTTGTCGGCGGTGCCGTTGCCGGTGACCGCGGCCTTGACCTCACTGGGCGTATGGAAGGCGACCTTGATCCCGCGCCGGGCCGCGGCCAGCGCGATCACCCCGCCCGCCTGCGCGGTCCCCATCGCGGTACGCACGTTGTGCTGGGCGAAGACTCGCTCGATCGCGACGGCCTCGGGCCGATGCGTGTCCATCCATTCCTCGGCCGCGTCGGCCACGGCCATCAGCCGCAGCGCCAGCTCCGCCTCCGGCGGCGTCCGCACCACCCCGACATCGAGCGCGACGACCTTGCGCCCCGGCCCACTGTCCACCATGCTGAGCCCGCACCGGGTGAGCCCGGGATCGACGCCCATCACCCGCACCGGCAGCCCCTTCGAAGACACGAACAGTTGTTCGAAAGTCTAGAGCATTCTCCCGCCCCACCCGACCAGCGACACGGGCGGCGGCCCGCCGCCACCGTGCGCCGCGCGGTCAGTCGATGGTGACGCTGCAGGTGACGAAGCCGAAGGAGCCGGTGGAGGTGTCCTCGTCGAGAACCTTGCCGTCACGCAGGATCCGGCAGCTGACGGTGCCCTCCTCCGTGCCCGTCGTCGTCACGGTGATGCTGCCCATCTTGGCGAAGCCGGAGACGGTGACGTTCTTGCGCCAGGGCACCATCGACCCGTTCGCGGTGTTCTGGTCGAAATCGCCGCTGTAGTAGGTGATGTCGACCTGCGAGGCGGTGCCGTTCACCTCGTAGACCAGGTCGGCGCTGCTGTTGACCTCTTTGTCGACCTGCCAGGCCGCCACGCCGATGATCGCCGCGCACCCACCCCCGAGCAGGACGAGCACCAGCACGACACCGCCGACGATCCACGGCCAGACCGGCTTCTTCTTCGGCGACTGCGGATACCCGTAGTTCGGCGGATACCCACCCTGCGGATATCCGCCCTGGCCCTGCGGATATCCACCCTGATACGGCGGCGGTGGCGGCTGATAGGTCATCGGTCCCCCTCGGGCACAAGCGGATAGAGCCAGGACACTACCCGACGGGACTAATCCAGCGCGGCAACAAAGACCGCGAGCGCGCGATCGTCGAACAGGACGAAGCGCACCTCGTCGACGGGCGGGCCTGCCGCGCGCACGGTCTCGACGGCGATGCGGGCGCCGTCGTCCATCGGCCAGCCGAAGATGCCGGTGGAGATGGCCGGGAACGCCACCGTGCGCGCGCCCAGTTCGGTGGCCACGCGCAAGGATTGGCGGTAGCAGGAGGCCAGCAGGGCCGAGCGGTCCTCGGAGGCCGACCAGACCGGGCCGACGGTGTGGATCACCCAGCGCGCGGGCAGCCGACCCGCGGTCGTCGCCACCGCCTGCCCGGTGGCCAGGCCCTTCCCGTAGTGCGAGGCGCGCAGGTCACGGCACGCGGACAGGATCTCGGGTCCGCCCTTGCGGTGGATCGCGCCGTCGACGCCGCCACCGCCGAGCAGCGAGGAGTTGGCGGCGTTGACCACCGCGTCGACGCGCTGTTCGGTGATGTCGCCGCGTACCGCCTCGATCCGGGTCATGGGTCCATTGTGCTGGCCGCGCCGAGCGCGACACCAGCGGATATCGCGGCGTACCGTCGACACCGTCGCCGATCGTCGCTCCACCCGAGCCGAGGAGAACCGCGCATGCCCACACCCACCGGCGAGATCCAGCCGACGCCCGACGGTCGTGATCTGGTGATCACGCGGTCGCTGGGCCTGCCGATCGAGGAGGTGTGGGCGCGGCTGACCGACCCGCACCTGACCGCGGGCTGGTACGGCACCTGGGAGGGACAGGCGGGCACCGGCAACACCATCCGGGTGCAGATGCGGTTCGAGGAGGGCGAACCGTGGACGGGCATGAACATCGACGAGTGCACCCCGCCGATCCACCTGGGCCTGTCCTCGACCGACCAGATCGGCGTGTGGCGGCTGGAAGTGACGCTGCTCGACACCGGGGCGGCCACCGACGTGCGCCTGGTCCATCACCTCACCTCGGAGTACCAGCTGGCCGAGATCCCGCAGATCGGTCCCGGATGGGAGTACTACGCGGACATGTTCGTGGCCGCCTGCACCCAGACCGAGCGACCGAGCTTCGCCGACTACTACCCGGCGATGGCGGCCTACTACACCGAGCGCGCGTCCTAGCCGGAACACGCACCGCCCCGGCCGAAGTCCCGGCCGGGGCGGTGCGTGGGCGATGCGCGAGTTCCTACTCGTCGTCGAGCTGGGCGGCGACCTCGTCGGAGATATCGACGTTGGTGTAGACGTTCTGCACGTCGTCGCTGTCCTCGAGCGCGTCGACCAGCTTGAGCACCTTGCGGGCGCCTTCGGCGTCGACCGCGACCGAGACCGAAGCCTGGAAGCCGGACTCGGCGGAGTCGTAGTCGATGCCCGCGGCCTGCAGGGCGCTGCGCACGGCGATCAGATCGCCGGGCTCGCTGATGATCTCGAAGGCCTCACCGTGGTCGTTGACCTCTTCGGCGCCCGCGTCGAGCACGACCTCGAGGATGTCGTCCTCGGTCAGGCCGTTCTTCTCGAGGGTCACCACGCCCTTGCGGCCGAACAGGTAGGCCACCGAACCCGGATCGGCCATGTTGCCGCCGTTGCGGGTCATCGCGACGCGGACCTCGCCCGCGGCGCGGTTGCGGTTGTCGGTGAGGCACTCGATCAGCACGGCGACACCGTTGGGGCCATAGCCCTCGTACATGATCGTCTGCCAGTCGGCGCCGCCGGCTTCCTCGCCGCCGCCACGCTTGCGGGCGCGCTCGATGTTGTCGTTGGGGACCGACGACTTCTTCGCCTTCTGGATGGCGTCGTACAGCGTCGGGTTACCCGCAGGGTCACTACCACCAGTGCGGGCCGCCACCTCGATGTTCTTGATCAGCTTGGCGAAGAGTTTGCCGCGCTTGGCGTCGATTCCCGCCTTCTTGTGCTTGGTGGTGGCCCATTTGGAGTGGCCGCTCATGCCCTACTTCCTTCAGGTCGGTTGCGCGTCTGCCCGGGCGGACAAGCTCGATCCAGCCTACTCGGGCCGCGGGCGCGCAGTGGCCGCGGGCGTTACCGTGCCGAACGAACCAGGTCGACGAACAGCTCGTGCACCCGCAGATCGCCGGTCACCTCGGGATGGAACGAGGTCGCCACGACGTTGCCCTGCCGGGCGGCGACGATGCGGCCCCGCGCCGGACCGTGCGGCACCCGGGCCAGTACCTCCACGCCCTCACCGACCCGTTCGACCCACGGAGCGCGGATGAACACGGCCCGTACCGGCGTGTCGAGGCCGGTGAAATCGAGATCGGTCTCGAACGAGTCGACCTGGCGGCCGAAGGCGTTGCGGCGCACGGTCATATCGATGCCGGACAGGTGCTGGGCGTCGGGCCTGGTGTCGAGCACCTCCGAGGCCAGCAGGATCATGCCCGCGCAGGAGCCGAAGGCGGGCAGCCCGTCGCGCAGCCGGGCGCGCAGCGGCTCGAGCAGCTCGAAGGCCTGCAGCAGCTTGGAGATCGCGGTCGACTCGCCGCCGGGCAGCACCAGCCCGTCGACGGCGGCCAGCTCCGATTCGCGCCGCACCAGCACCGCGTCGGCGCCACAGTGCTCCAGCGCGGCAACGTGTTCGCGCACGTCACCCTGGAGCGCGAGGACGCCGATGGTCGGCCGGGCGGCAGCGGAGGATGCGTTCACAGGCGCTGAGCTTACGAGCCGGTGCGATGTGCGCCCGCTCACGGTCGCCGTCAAGGTTGTGTCAACGCCGGGGTAGGTTCCGGCGGTTCGGCCCGACACTCACAAGGGTGATCGCACTACTGCCGCGCGGGAGCTCCGGACCTGCGCCGTTCGTCTCGCGCCGACGCGGGCTCACCGTCTCCACCGGCCTGGCCGGGCTGTCCCTGGACGCGATGGCGTCGGTCTCCTACGGTCCCGAGGCGATCGTGCTGGTGCTGGCGACCGCGGGTGGCCTCGGCCTCGGCATGACCCTGCCGGTCACGCTGGCCATCGCGGCGCTGCTCGCGGTCCTCATCGCCTCCTACCGCCAGGTCATCGCGGCGTTCCCCGACGGCGGCGGCGCCTACGCGGTGGCCGAACGCCACCTCGGGCATCGCGCCGGCCTGCTGGCGGCGGCCGCGCTGATCGTCGACTACGTGCTGAATGTCGCCGTCTCCCTCGCTGCCGGCGTCGCCGCGCTGACCTCGGCGTTTCCCGCACTGCACGGGTACGCGGTGTGGATCTGCCTGGCGGTGCTGGTCGGTATCACCGCACTGAATCTGCTCGGTATCACCGAGAGTGCCCGCGCGTTCATGGTGCCGACGGCGGTGTTCGTCGCCGGCATCTTCGCGGTGATCATCGGCGGGCTGCTGCGCTCCGAACCCGCCGCCGTCACCGCCGGGACGGCGGCGGTGAGCGATATCCACACCGTCGGCGTGCTGCTGTTGCTCAAGGCGTTCTCCAGCGGGTGCGCGGCGCTGACCGGTGTGGAAGCGATCGCCAATGCGGTGCCGAGCTTCCAGGAACCCCGGGTGCGGCGCGCCCAGCGGGCCGAGGTCGCGCTGGGCCTGCTGCTCGGGACGATGCTGATCGGTCTGGCTGTCCTGATCGAGAAGTTCTCGCTGCGGCCGATCGCGGGCACCACCGTGCTCTCGCAGCTCACGGAGGCGGCGCTGGGGCACGGCGTCGGCTACTACGTCGTGCAGTTCGCGACGGTGGTACTGCTGGCGCTGGCGGCCAACACCTCCTACGGCGGCCTGCCGACGCTGACCCGGCTGCTCGCCGACGACAACTGCCTGCCACACCGTTTCGCCGTCGCCACCCCGCGTCAGGTGTATCGCTACGGCGTGCTGACCCTCGGTGTGAGCGCCGCGGTGCTGCTGGTGGCCGCCGGGGGCGAGATGAACGCGCTGGTACCGCTGTTCGCGATCGGCGTGTTCGTCGGCTTCACCATCGCCCAGACCGGCATGGTCCGGCACTGGTGGCAGATCAGGTCCGACGGCTGGCGATGGCGGCTCGCGCTCAACGGCTTCGGCGCGCTGCTGACCTTCGTCGCCGCTGTGGTCACCACCGCGATGAAGCTCACCGAGGGCGCCTGGCTGATCGTGCTGGTCCTGCCCGCGCTGATGCTCGGCATGGAGCGAATCCGACACACCTACACCAAGATCGAGCACTCTCGGGGCGTGGTCGGCGTCCTGCCCGCGCGGCCGCGCCGCACGGGCACCGCGATCATCGTGCCGATCGCCGAGGTGTGTGAGCTCAGCCGGGAGGCGCTGTCGGCGGCCCTGTCGATCGGTGACGACGTGACCGCGGTACATGTCTGTCTACCGGGTGAGTCGACGGCCGCGTTCGCCGCGGCGTGGGAGGCGTGGCATCCCGAGGTGCGCCTGGTCCTGCTCGAGGACAGCGACGCGACCGTCGGCGGACCCGTCGCCGCCTACGTGCGCGCGCATTTCGCGGGCAGGCGCAAGGTCGTCGTCATCGCCGAGGTCGATCCGCCCTCGGGCTGGAACCGTGTCGTGCCCAGCCACCGCAGCGACGAGCTCGAGCGGGTCCTGCGCAGGATGACCGACACCGTGGTGTGTCACCTGCGTGTGCAGGTGCGCTGAGACCCCGGCCTACTTGTGGCGCGGGGTCCGGATCAGACCCTCCTGGACGACCGCGGCGACGAGGTTGCCCTCGCGGTCCCAGATCTTGCCGCCGGTCAGCGCGCGGCCGAAGCCCGCCGAGGGCGAGGACTGGTCGTAGAGCAGCCATTCGTCGGCGCGGAACGGGCGCAGGAACCACATGGCGTGGTCGAGCGAGGCGTCCTGGGTGGGTTCGCCGGGATGGGCCACCTTGGACGAGCCGAGCAGCGTCATATCGCTCATGTAGGCGAGGGTGCAGACGTGGAACAGCGGGTCGTCGGGCAGCTTGTGGCGGTACCGGAACCACACCTGCTGCTGGGAGACGTAGCCCTCGCGCTGGGCGACCTGCTCGGACGGGACCGTGCGGATGTCCCAGTGCTCCCACTCCCGCATCGCCCACAGCCGCTCGGGACTCATGGTGACGCTGGCATCGGGCAGCTCGTCGGGGCCCTCCACCGTCGGCATCACGTCCTGGTGCTCGGGCCCCTCGTCACCGCGGTGGAACGAGGCCGACATCGTGAAGATCGCCTGCCCGTCCTGCACGCCGGTGACCCGGCGGGTGCAGAAGGACCGTCCGTCACGGATGCGTTCGACCAGGTAGACGGTGGGTTCCTCCGGATTGCCCGGTCGCAGGAAGTAGCCGTGCAACGAGTGCACCTGGAAGGCGGGGTCGACGGTGCGCACCGCCGAGACCAGCGCCCGGCCCGCGACCTGACCGCCGAAGGTGCGCGTCAGCTGGGATTCGGTGGCCGCACCACGGAAGATGTCCCGTTCCAGCTGCTCGATCTCGAGCGCCTCTTCGATAGTCGCCATGCGCTCGAGATTATCCCGTCGCCGACCGTCTGGTCTGTCCGGCTCGGCACCGGGCCCCGGAATTTGCTGTGATAGTGCCGTGCCGTCGTTCACGCCCACCTCCCCCACCGCCGTGGCGGAACTCGTCGCCGACCGGGTGGCCACGCTGCCGGGGCGGCGCGTGCTCGCCGTCGACGGCGCCGACGCGGCGGCACCGGTCGAGCTGGCCCGCCGGATCGCCGCCACGCTCACCGAACGGGGACGCTCGGCCGAGGTGGTCGCGCTGCACGATTTCGTCCGCCCGGCCTCGCTGCGCATGGAATACGGCCGCGACGACGCATGGTCTTATCGCACAGCCTGGTTCGACTACGACGCGGTCCGCCGCGAGCTCCTCGACGCGCTCCGGGCGAACGGTCGCTGGCTGCCCGCGCTCTGGGACGAGGCCCGCGATCGGTCGGCCAGGGCCGCCCTGCGCCCGGCGCAGGCCGATCTGGTGCTGGTGCTGGCCGGGCCGATGCTGCTGGGCCGCGGCCTGGAATTCGATCTCACCGTGCGGCTGGAGCTGAGCGAGCAGGCGGCGCTGCGCCGCACGCCGCCCGCGGAGCAGTGGACACTGCCCGCCCTGCGCGATCACGCCGCCGAACAGCCCGAGACCGCCACCTGGACGGTGCGCTGGGACCACCCCGACCGGGCGGCGCTGCGGGTCGGCCCGTAACACGCTGTCGCCCTGCGACTTTCCCCAGAAAGCGCAAAGCCCCGGCCGGTAGTCCGGCCGGGGCTCTCGGTTCCCGCGCTCAGGCGCAGGCGACCGACTGCTGCCCCAGATTGGTCAGCATCCCGCACGCCCAGGTCTTCTGGACCTTCCACTTACCGTCCTCGGCCACGAACGGCACATCCACCACATTGGTCTGACCGTTGAGCGTGAAATTCGCCTTCGCGTTCAC
>NZ_LPNR01000122.1:13681-75634 GCF_019266065.1 Nocardia sp. MH4
GACGGATCCAACGCCGTGGTCAGCTGCTCGTTGAGCTGCTCGACAGACGGCACCGGCGGCAGGCTCGCGGTGTTCGTGGCCGCGGCCTTGGCGCTGGTGGTGGTCTTCGCGGCGGGCTTGTCACCCTTGTCGTCGCTGCACGCGCTCAGGCCAAGGGCCGCGACCACGGCCAGGCCCGCGATAGCGACACGTCCGGTCTTGCCAAACTTCATCCACTCGTCCTTACGTCGGGTCAGGAATCTTCGCCCTGCGGGCGACGGCACGAACCCGCGCCACACGACGCAGGCCTCGATGCCACGGCGGGGACGCTACCCAGCGATGGTGAGGAAACTCTGAGAACCCGGCAACGGTGGTCTGTGAGAGGCGTCCTCACACCAGGCGATGGCCGCCGTCGATATGTAGAACGGTGCCGGTGATGAAGGGGTTGCGCTGGACCGCGAGGAAGGCTTCGGCGATGTCGTCGGGGGTGCCCAACCGGCCCGCGGGGAGCCGGGCCGCCATCGCGCGGTGGCGCTCGCCTTTGTCGCTGGGGGCGAAGGCATCCCAGATCGGGGTGTCCACCCAGCCGGGCGAGACCGCGTTGACACGCAGCGGGGCGAGTTCCAGGGCGAGCGCGGCGACCAGGCCTGCCAGCGCGGCGTTGACCATGGCGACCAGCGATCCGCCCGGTGCGGGGCGATAGGCGGCGATGCCGGAGGTCACCGTGATCGAGCCGTGGTCGGCGACCCTGGCGTGCTTGGCAACGAGCGCGGGTCCGATCATCTTGGCCGCCACCACCTTCGCCGCGACCGCGGTGTCGAAGGCGGTGATCGGCTGGTAGGCGCCGGTCATGTCGGCGGCGGTGACGACGACGTGGTCGACGGTGCCGGTCTCGGCGAACAGCCGGGCGAGATCGGCTTCGACGGTGATGTCGGCGACGACGGTGCGCAGGGTGCCGGGGTGTGGGCCGAGTTCCTTCGCGGCCGCGGCGAGTCGATCGGCCGACCGGCCCGCGATGGTCACCTCGGCGCCGTCGGCGAGCAATCGGGCCGCCAGGGCCAGACCCATCCCCGAGCCGCCGCCGATGATCACTGTGCTGTTCTCACTCATACGGCCAGCTCAGCACCGGATCCGGGGAAACTCCATGTCCGACGGCCTAACCGGTGTTCGCCGATCTCTAACAGTCCTGGCCACACCAGGATTCGCCCCGGACGCGAGCGCACCGAGGTCCCCACGGTCCGCTCGTGTCCGGGCGCACCGATCAGCGCAGTGCGGCGACCGCGGCGACGAGCTGGGCCCCTGTCCGCGCGTCGGCGGCGGCGATCAGCCCGTGCGGGCCGGTGTGCAGCGGCCCGCCCGCCAGGTTGGTGACCGTGCAGCCCGCGGCCTCGCACACGGCGATGGCGGCGGCGAAGTGCACGCTGTCGCGCAGGTCTCCCCCGGTGACGTAGGCGGCCCGGCGGCCCGCCGCCACCCAGGCCAGCGCCAGCGAGGTCGACAGCACCCGCGCGTGGAACTCCCCCGCGAAGCCGGGCGCGTCGAACAGGCGCGAGGGGCTCGACCAGGGGAATTCGTGATCCAGATCGACATCGACGAGCCGGCTGTCGGCCCGGGGTAGCAGCGGCTGATCCGCGCCGTCGCTGCGTAGATAGGCGCCCTGTCCCGCCGTCCAGAACACCTCGTCGGTGAACGGATCGGCGACGGCGGCGACCCCGATGGCGGCGCCGGTGCGCAGCGCGACATTCACCGCGACGAACTCCGTGCCGACCGCGAAATTCCTGGTGCCACAAAGGGGGTCGACCAGCCAGGTGCGGTCACTGCGCGCCGCACCGGTGACTCCGGATTCCTCGGCGAGAAAGCGATCACCCGGACAGGCGGTCGCGAGAACATCGAGAATGGCCTGTTCGGCCGCGAGGTCTGCCTGGGTGGCGAAATCGTCACCCTCCTTGGCGTACCGGGTGAGCGGCGCGTGGAACGCGGACCGGATCACTCCCGAAGCGACTTGTGTTGCGTGAACTGCGATTTCAACATCCGAGTGGTGCACCGTCTCCAGGCTACGCACCCGCGAGATCACCTGTGGGCGAACGCGAACCGGCGGTCACATCGGTGCGCGCCACGGGCCTGTCGCGGTCGTGTCGGCCAGTGCGGCGTGAATCGGATGGCTGCTCGTTGCCCGCCACACCGCCACGTAGTCGACGGTGATCGGTCCGTCCCGCAGCGGGCGCCAGGCGAGGCCGGGATGGTCGCGGACCCGCTCGGAGCTCAGGCCGATCAGGTCGGTGCGATGCGGGAGCACCGCGAGCTGCTGGGCGTGCCCCATCGCGTGGTCGCTGAGCCGGATTCGCGCGCCGCGCGCGGCCAGCTCGGCGAGCAGCGCGCGGTGCAGACCGGGGGCGGCGTCGCGGGCGAAGAGCACCAGCTCCTGATCCGCGAGCAGCTCGGGCGTGATCTCGCTGGGCCGGGCGAGCGGATGCCGGGCGGACACCACGATGCCGAGCCCCTCGCGGGCGACCGGCCGGGCGAGGTACTGCTCGCCGAGCTCGATCGGCCCACGCACCAGCGCCAGGTCCACCTCGTCGGCGGCGAGCATGCGCAACTGGTCGGCGGTGGTGCCGCCGGTGAGGACCAGGCGCGCGCCGATCGCCTGGGCGAGCGCGTCGAACCGCGCGGGCAGCCACGGCGGCGCACCGTTGAGCAGCCCGAAGCGCGCCACCTGAGCGCCGTCGGTGCTCGCGCGCCGGGTCTCGCGCACGGCCGTCTCCGCGGCGGACAGGACGGCGCGGCCGGTGCGCAGCAGAGTCTGGCCCGCCGCGGTGAGCTCCACCCGCGGTTCCCGCGTCAGCAGTGGACCGCCGAGTTCGCGTTCGAGCACCCGGATCTGCTGGCTCAGCGTGGGTGTCGTGATGAACAGCCGCTCGGCCGCGCGCCGGAAGTGCAGTTCCTCGGCGAGCACGACGAAATACCGCAACTGCCGAAGCTCCACGCGTGCGACCCTACCGGCATCAGCGGGCCAGGTAGACGGCCAGACCGAGACCGAGCACACCAACGGTCACCCGCAGCAGCGTCGGCGGGATCACCTTGACCACCGGCGGCCCGCACCAGCCGCCGGCCAGCGCCCCCAGCGCCAGCGCCAGCGCCGCACCCCAGTGCACCGGACCGAAGGCCGCGAAGCCGACGGCGGCGACCAGATTGGCGATGCCGAGCAGGAAACTCTTCAGCACCGAAGCGCTCCACAGCGATTCGGAGGTACACAGCAGCATCATCGACAGATAGATGACACCGGCGCCCGCCCCGAAGTAGCCGCCGTAGGTGGAGATCAGCAGGATCCCCAGCGGCACGATCCACGGCGCGCTCAGCTCACCGACGTGGCGGCGCACCAACGGCTGCACCAGCAGGGCGATCGAGGCGATCGCGACCAGGAACGGCACCACCACCTCGAAAGCGCCGTCGGGGGCCACCAGCAACGCCAGCGCACCCAGTAGCCCGCCGATCGCCGAGAGCACCGCCCAGCGCACCAGCGTCCGCCCCCGCCCGACGAGTTCGCGCCCCGAATTGGCCGTCGCGCCCACCCCGACGGCCACCATCGCGACCGTGTTGGTGACATTGGCGGCCACCGGCGGCAACCCGGCCGCCAGCAGCGCCGGATAGGAAACGATCGAGGCCATCCCGGTGACGAACCCCACCAGACCGGTGAAGAATCCCGCGACGACCAGCAAGAAGAAGTCGAGCGCGGTCACGGACCGACTGTACGGTACGCCCACACGGCAGTAACTCGGGCCTCAGACCAGCGCGCTCACCCTCCGGGCCACTAGCGCTCGGGTGCGATCGGCGGGCGCGGCGGCCAGCCCCGGGGTGCCGATCGCCGACCGCAGGACGCCCAGACCCACCAGCAGCGCCCCGAGCAGTTCGGCCCGCAACTCCGGATCGGGGCCGTCGAGGCGGTCGGCAAACTCCGGGAGACAGCCGTCGCAGCGCTGGGCGCGCACCTGATCGCGCACCGTGTCGTGGCCAGTGGAGCGCGCCCGCCTCGGTCATCCTCGGCGTCTGTGGTCCCGGTGGGATGCCGGGCCGAATCCACTGGGACGACCCGCACCTGCGCGAGCGCTATTCGGGCACCCGCGCGGCCATGCAAGCCTCGCGCGGCAACGATCTGCTCGGCGCGGCGTTCCCGCGCCGCGACCCCACCCGCTATGCGCTCTACAACCGCTGTTGGCGCGCACCGCCATGGCGCGGCCGCTGTCACTCCCGCAGCGGCTGCTGACCAACGCCGCTGCTGCCGTGTTCGGGCACTCGGTGCGCACCGCGGTCCCACCGCTGGCCCGCTTCCTCGACGCACCGCCCGCCGAGCCGGTGAGCGCGTTCCGGCGGCGGACCCGGCTCCCCTTGACAGGCAAGGACTTCGACCCGGTGAACGCCGATCGCCTCGACGCCGTCACCCGGGCGCTCGTGGACTGAGCGGACGACGGCGGGCGCCGTGCTCACGCACGACGCCCGCCGAAATACCTGTGGCGCTGATGGCCTCAGCTCACCAGCCGCGCTCGGCGAGACGGTGGGGCTGCGGGATCTCCTCGACGTTGATGCCGACCATGGCCTCGCCCAGGCCGCGCGAGACCTTGGCCAGCACGTCCGGGTCGTCGTAGAAGGTGGTGGCCTTCACGATGGCGGCGGCGCGCTGCTCGGGGTTGCCCGACTTGAAGATGCCGGAGCCGACGAACACGCCCTCGGCGCCGAGCTGCATCATCATCGCGGCGTCGGCGGGGGTGGCGATGCCACCGGCGGTGAACATGACAACCGGCAGCTTGCCGGTCTGGGCGACCTCGCGGACCAGCTCGTACGGGGCCTGCAGTTCCTTGGCGGCCACGAACAGCTCGTCCTCCGACAGCGAGGTCAGGCGGCGGATCTCGGCGCGGATGGTGCGCATGTGGGTGGTCGCGTTGGACACGTCACCGGTGCCGGCCTCACCCTTGGAGCGAATCATGGCCGCGCCCTCGGTGATGCGGCGCAGGGCCTCACCCAGGTTGGTGGCGCCACAGACGAAGGGGACGGTGAAGTTCCACTTGTCGATGTGGTTGGCGTAGTCGGCGGGGGTGAGCACCTCGGACTCGTCGATGTAGTCGACACCGAGGCTCTGCAGGATCTGCGCCTCCACGAAGTGGCCGATGCGGGCCTTGGCCATCACCGGGATGGAGACGGCGGAGATGATGCCGTCGATCATGTCCGGGTCGCTCATCCGGGAGACGCCGCCCTGGGCGCGGATGTCGGCCGGAACCCGCTCGAGCGCCATGACGGCCACCGCGCCGGCGTCCTCGGCGATCTTGGCCTGGTCCGGGGTGACCACGTCCATGATCACGCCGCCCTTGAGCATCTCGGCCATGCCGCGCTTCACGCGGGCGGTGCCGACGGTGTTGGTGGTCTCAGGCGTAGTCACGGCTGTCTCCTGTGTCATGTGCGCCAATCAGGTCGCTCGTTATGGACACCGTCGATTCTAGAACCGTCCGAAATCGGTCTTCATAGCCAGTTGAGGTCCACTGGCCTTGCCACGACCAGCGACGATGCCGCCACCACCTGCCGCTGGCCTGCTCCGGTGGCCCGCCGGACAGCACGCGTCGTCCCTACCACGGTCGGTGCCGGTGACGAACGTCATGACCTCGACGCCCGGCGTGGTGGGTCGGATCAGGGTGCGGCGCCGAACTCGACGTGGACGTCCGAGGCACCGCGCAAGGTCGCCACGGCGGCCGCTTCCGCGCGCACCTGCGCGCGCAACCGGGTGCTCATCGACCGGAACGCGGTGACGGTCAGCGTCAGCGTGCGCCCCTTCTTGCGGGGCCGCCAGATGCCGGCGACGTCCCCCTCGGCCAGCACCACGCCGGGCGCCCCGGCCGTCTTCCATACCGCGCGGTGGTGTGCCGGGTCGACGATGGTCGCCCGATCACGCAGCTGGAGGTAGGGGTCGCTCGGCGGGAGCAGGCGCACTCCGTGCGCGGTGACCGGGGATCGCAGATCGTCCAGGTCGTCGGTGTGGATCCACGCACGCCGCCCCTCGACCTCGACCGGCGTGAGTTCGTCCCGCGCCGCGGCCCACCACGGGTCCACCTGACCGGCGTCGATCCCCAGCCAGGTGGCGAAGTCCTTGCGCGTGGACGGCCCGTAACACCGCAGGTAGCGGCGCAGGAGCGCGGACCGCGCCGCGTCGGGTTCGGTCCGTGGCGGCGACGCTCCCAGCCATTCGCCGAGCAGGACGAACGGCGCGGTGTTGTCGCTACGCGGTGCCAGGCACACGAGACCACGCAGCGTCAGAATCCGGACGCAGAAGTGCACGACGGCCTCCCCCAGCGGCTGGTTCGCGCCGTACGGGCCCGGCGCCCGCCAATCCGCGCGCCGGGCGGGCGACAGCGTGCGCGCGAGGCGCCCGGCGATGTCGCGGCCGAGATCGTCGATCGGCAGCGCACGGTGGGCGAGCACCGGCACGAGTTGGTCGGCGACGCGCTCGACGATGTCGTCCAGGCCGAGATCCAGGGTGCGCAGGGCCGGTTCGACACCACCGATCAGCCGCAGTCGCGCCGCCTCCGTGGTCGGCAGGACACCGGTGGTGAAGACGGGCAGGTCGGCGGTCGGGAAGAAATACGGCGCACCGCGCATACACCACGTCTGCACCAGCGACTTCTCCGTGCCGACCAGGTGCTCGAACCGTGCGACGGTGACGTCCTCGGCGCGGGCGTGCAGGGCGAGCAGCGCCGATCCCGGCGGACTGTTCTGCACGGCGCACGCGCCGGCCACCGCGAGCAGATCCCGGCTCCGGGTCAGCAGGTGATGGGCGCGGAGCCGGAAACCGACCACATCGCCGAGCGCGACACCGACCGAACCCCGACCAGTCGCCACCGATCGCCTCCCGCCGCGTTCCAGGACGACCGGCCGCCCGATCGTGTCAGCGGATCGAGCGTACGACGTGCTCGGTGTCGTCCGCGGCAGCCGCGGCGGCCTCGGCCAGCAGTTCGTCGAGGTGATACGGATAGACCGCCTCGCCCTGATCGTCGAGGGCACGGATGTCGGCCGGGGTGCACCAGCGATGGTCGGTGATGGTGCGGCGCTCGAGCGCGTTCAGGGCCGCCGGGCGCCATTCGAAGCTCGGGGCGCGCAGGGTGAAGAACAGTTCCTCGGACCGGATGAGCTCGCCGTTGAACGGGAACACCGCCACTCGGCGCCACAGCGGGCCACGCAGCGCCGCCGGATCGACCCGCTGACCGGTTTCCTCGTACAACTCACGCACCGCGGCATCGCGCAGGCTCTCCCCCGGCTCGACGCCGCCGCCGACGGTGAACCAGAACGCCACCTCGGGCAGCATCGGATCGTGGCCGCGCAGCAACAGCACCCGGTCCTGCTCGTCGAGCAGCACCACGCGGGCGGAGGTGCGGGTGGTGTTCACCTCGAGGCCGGTCGCCGCGGCGGGCGTGGCCCGCTCGGTGATCTCGAAGTAGTGCGGCAGCGGCGCGGTACCGCCCAAATGCAGTACCCGCACCGGACGACGGGTGCGCAGCGCGAGGGTGTCGCGGACGGCGTCGTTGTGGAAGCGTCGCGCGATCAGCACCCTGGCCTCGGCGTCGGCGAGTTCGGCGACCAGCTGGGGACGCAGCTGGTCGATGTCGACCAGGCTCAGCGCGGCGGAGAGCTGGTTCTCGACGGTCTCCCGGTCACCGCGATCGGCCCGCTCGGCGCGATCGGCCAGGGCGGCGAGCTGGGCGGCCCGTTCGCCGCGGCGCGAGTCGGTGCTCACCGGCCCGGCCATGGCCATGGCCACCGCCCGCGCCACCACCGCGCGCCGGGCCAGCGCCGCGTCGAGCGCCTGCCAGGATTGATCCGAGCGCACGTGCAGCCGGTCGAGCCGGTTGGCCGTGGAATACGCCCAGACACCGAGCGCGAGGACGAGCAGGGCGATCAGCCCGAGAACGAGGACCGAGGTCGCGGAAAAGGTGATCATCCGGCGGCCCGCACCCGGAGATCGCCGACGGTGACGGTCTCGTAGACCCGCAGGATCTGCTCGGCCACCACGGGCCAGTCGTAGGCGGCGACCACCTGGGTCGCGGTGCGCACCAGCCGCTGCCTGGTCTCGTCGTCGGTGAGGACGGTGTCGATCGCGGTGGCCAGGGCGGCGGAATCGCCGACGGGGGTGAGCAGGCCCGCGGTTCCGTCGCGCAGCACCCGGCGGAACGCGTCGAGCTCGCTGGCCACCACCGGGGTGCCCGCGGCCATCGCCTCGATCAGGATGATGCCGAAACTCTCGCCGCCCAGATTCGGCGCGACGTAGACATCGGCACTGCGCATCGCGGCGGCCTTCTCCGCGTCGGAGACCTGCCCGAGGAAGCGCAGATGCTCCGCATGCGGGCCCGCCTCGCGGCGCAGCCGGTCTTCGTCACCGCGCCCGACGATGAGGATCTGCACGTCGGGGTGCCGGTCGATGAGGGTGGGCAGCGCGCCGAGCAGCACGTCCATGCCCTTGCGCGGCTCGTCGAAGCGACCGAGGAACAGCACCGTCCTGCCCGCGCGCGGATAGCCGTCGAGCAGCGGACCCCGGGCGAACGCCGAGACGTCGACCCCGTTGGGGATCTCCACCGCGTCCGAGCCGAGTGCTTCCACCTGCCAGCGACGGGCCAGCTCCGAGACGGCGATGCGGCCGTTGATCTTCTCGTGGTACGGCCGCAGCACCCCCTGAAAAGTGCTCAGCACCAACGATTTCGTGGTCGAGGTGTGGAAGGTCGCGACGATCGGGCCCTCGGCGATCTTGAGCGCGAGCATCGACAGGCTCGGGGCGTTGGGCTCGTGGATGTGCAGCACGTCGAAATCGTTGCTGTCGATCCAGCGCCGGATGCGGGTGTAGGCCATCGGGCCGAACGACAGCCGCGCCACCGACCCGTTGTACGGAATCGCCACCGCGCGGCCCGCCGACACCACGAAGTCGGGCAGCGGCGTGTCGTCGGAGGCCGGCGCGAGCACGCTCACCTTGTGTCCGCGTTCGAGGAAGACCCGGGCCAGCTCGACCACATGGGCCTGCACACCGCCGGGAACGTCGAACGAGTACGGGCAGACCATGCCGATCTTCACCGCGGGCCCCCTGTCTGCGCGGCGGAGATCCGCGCCCGCCGCTCGGGCGACAGATCGGCCTCCCACAGCGGTTGCAGCATGTGCCAGTCGGCCGGATGCTCGGCGATATTGGCGGCGAACCGGTCGGCCAGCGCCTGGGTGGCGGCCGCGACCCCACCGGAGACATCCAGCGGCGCTTCGGTTTTCAGCCCCCAGCCCTCGGTGCCGTCGGCTTCGACGGTGAACCAGCCGTGCACCGGCATCAGCGCGGCGCCGGTCTCGATGGCCAGCTTGGCCGCGCCGGCGGGCATCCAGGTGCGCTCGCCGAAGAAGTCGACCGGCACCCCCTTGCCGGTCAGGTCACGCTCGCCCATCAGGCACACGATCCGGTTCTGCCGCAACCGGTGCGCGAGCTGCCCGAACGGCGGCTGCTCGCCACCGGTCAGCGGGAACACCTCGAAGCCCAGGCTCTCCCGGTAGGCGACGAACCGCTCGAACAGCGATTCCGGCTTCAGCCGTTCGGCCACCGTGGTGAAGGTGTCGTAGTGCTGCACCAGCCACACCCCGGCCATATCCCAGTTGCCCGAGTGCGGCAGCACGAAGATGACGCCGCGGCCCCGTTCCAGGGCCGCGTCGAGGTGTTCCAGGCCGTCGACGTAGTAGTCGATGGTGCTGTGGTCCATGCTGGGCAGGCGGAACGCCTCGCGCCAGTACCGGGCGTAGGAGCGCATACTCGCGCGCATCAGCTCGGCCGGGACCGCCTCGGGTCCCACCCCGAGCACCCGGGCGAGGTTGCGGCGCAACTGCTCCGGTCCCCCGCCCTTGACCGCCCGGTCGGCGCCGAGATCGAACACCTTGCGCACCAGCGGTTCCGGTGCCGACCGCACCAACCGCCAGCCCGCGGCGTAACCCAGATCGCTCATCCGCTCGGTGAGGCTCACGACGCCGCACCTCCGGCCGCGTCGGGCTGCGGCGTCGGCGGGATGACGGTCCGCGCGCCCGGCGAGTTGCGCACCGCGAGCACCCGCTGGAAGACGGTGACGACGCTGGCCACGACCAGGATCCACATGGCGACGTAGACGGCCCAGGTGAGCCACTCGATGCCCCAGTGCCCGCCGATGCCGGTGAGCCCGGCGCCGACCAGCACGATGACCAGTCGATCGGGCCGCTCGATCAACCCGCCGTCGGCGGACAGGCCGCTCGCCTCGGCGCGCGCCTTCGCGTACGAGATCACCTGCGAGGTGACCAGCACGACCAGCGTCGCCGCGAACAGCTCCTTGCTCTGCTCGTGGTAGACCGCCCACCACGCCAGGCCGCCGAAGATCGCGCCGTCGGCGACCCGGTCGCAGGTGGCGTCGAGGACGGCGCCGTACTTCGTGCCGCCCCCGCGGGCCCGCGCCATCGCCCCGTCCAGCATGTCGAACATGACGAACAGCCAGATGACCATGGTTCCCCAGAACAGGTGCCCGGTGGGGAACAGCGTGACCGCGGCGGCGATCGTCGCGGTGGTACCGATCAGTGTCATCGCGTCCGGGGTGAGCCCGGTACCGACGAGCGCTTTGCCCAGCGGCGCAGTCGCTTTCGCAAACGTCTGGCGGCCGAAGAAGCTGAGCACGGTTGTTATTCCTCCCACGCCTCCGCCAGCAGCTGCCGCGTCTCGCGCAACAGCTGAGGCATCACCTTCACCCCACCGACCACGGTGATGAAGTTCGCATCCCCACCCCAGCGCGGCACGATGTGCTGGTGCAGGTGGTCGGCCAGCGAACCACCGGCCACACCGCCGAGGTTGAGCCCGACGTTGAATCCGGCGGGTCGCGAGACCCGCTTCATCACCCGGATGGCCCGCTGCGTGAAGGCCATCAGCTCCGCGCTCTCGGCGGGCGTCAGATCCTCCAGGTCGGCGACCCGGCGGTACGGCACCACCATCATGTGCCCTGGGTTGTACGGGTACAAGTTGAGCACCGCGTAGACCTGCTCGCCGCGGGCGATGATCAAGCCGTCCTCGTCGGACATCTTCGGGATGTCGGTGAACGGGTGACCGGTGGCGTCCTTGGGCTTGACCTCACCGGTGATGTAGGACATCCGGTACGGCGTCCACAGCCGCTGCAGCCGGTCCGGCTGACCGGCGCCCGCGTCGATGATCGACCCGGCCTCCGAGGCGATGCTCTCACTCATGAGGACGCCTTCGCCGCGCCGACGACCTCGAACCCGTCCGCGGTGGGCGAGACGTTCGCCCGGTTGGCGATCCAGCTCAGAATGGTGGCCACCGCGTCGTCGACCGGCACGCCGTTGACCTGGGTGCCGTCGCGGAAGCGGAAGCTCACCGCGCCCGCCTCCACGTCGCGCGCGCCGGCCAGCAGCATGAACGGCACCTTCTGCGCGGTCTGGTTGAAGATCTTCTTCTGCATCCGGTCGTCGCTGCGGTCGACCTGGGCGCGCACGCCCGCGTCCTGCAGCCGCTCGATCACCGCGTCCAGGTGCGGGGCGAAGTTCTCCGCGACCGGGATACCGACGACCTGCACCGGCGCGAGCCAGGCCGGGAACGCACCGGCGTAGTGCTCGGTGAGCACACCGAAGAACCGCTCGATCGAGCCGAACAGGGCGCGGTGGATCATCACCGGACGCTGCTTGGTGCCATCGGAGGAGGTGTATTCCAGGTTGAACCGCTCGGGCAGGTTGAAGTCGAGCTGGATGGTCGACATCTGCCAGGTGCGGCCCAGCGCGTCCTTGGCCTGCACGGAGATCTTCGGGCCGTAGAACGCGGCGCCGCCCGGGTCGGGCACCAGGTCCAGGCCGGAGTCGGTGGCCACCTTGCGCAGGGTCTCGGTGGCTTCCTCCCACAGTTCGTCGGAGCCGACGAACTTCTTCGGGTCCTTGGTGGACAGCTCGAGGTAGAAGTCGTCGAGGCCGTAGTCGCGCAGCAGCGAGAGCACGAACTGCAGCGTGGTGGTCAGCTCCGCGTGCATCTGCTCCTTGGTGCAGTAGATGTGCGCGTCGTCCTGGGTCATGCCACGCACCCGGGTCAGGCCGTGGACCACACCGGACTTCTCGTAGCGGTACACCGAACCGAACTCGAACAGCCGCAGCGGCAGTTCACGGTAGGAGCGGCCCCGCGCGCGGAAGATCAGGTTGTGCATCGGGCAGTTCATCGGCTTGACGTAGTAGTCCTGGCCGGGCTTGCGCACGGTGCCGTCCTCGTTGAGTTCGGCGTCGAGGTGCATGGCCGGGAACATGCCGTCGCGGTACCAGTCGAGGTGACCGGAGACCTCGAACAGATGCCCCTTGGTGATGTGCGGGGTGTTGACGAACTCGTAGCCGGCGTCGATGTGGCGCTGGCGCGAGTACTCCTCCATCTCCTTGCGGATGATGCCGCCCTTGGGGTGGAACACCGGCAGGCCGGAGCCGAGCTCGTCGGGGAAGCTGAACAGGTCCAGCTCGAGGCCCAGCTTGCGGTGGTCGCGGCGCTCGGCCTCGGCCAGCAGGTGCAGGTACTCGTCCATCGCCTCGGTCGATTCCCAGGCGGTGCCGTAGATGCGCTGCAGGTCCTCGCGGTCCTGGTCACCGCGCCAGTAGGCGGCCGAGCTGCGGGTCAGCTTGAAGGCGGGGATGAACTTGGTGGTGGGGATGTGCGGGCCGCGGCACAGGTCGCCCCAGAGCTTCTCGCCGGTGCGCGGGTCCAGGTTGTCGTAGATGGTCAGCTCGTTGCCGCCGACCTCCATGATCTCCGGATCATCGATACCGGACTTGTCGCTGATCAGTTCGAGCTTGAACGGCTCCTTCGCCAGTTCTTCCCGCGCCTCGTCGATCTCGACCACGCGACGCGAAAAGCGCTGCGCGCCTTTGATGATCTTCTTCATCCGCGATTCCAGCTTGGCCAGATCCTCGGGGGTGAAGGGCCGGTCGACCCGGAAGTCGTAGTAGAAGCCGTCCTTGATCGGCGGGCCGATGCCCAGCTTGGCGTCGGGGAACTCCTGCTGCACCGCCTGGGCCAGCACGTGCGCGGCCGAGTGCCGGATCACGCTGCGGCCGTCCTCGGTGTCGGCGGCGACGGCCTCGACCTCGACGTCTTCGTCCGGGATCCAGGACAGATCCTTGAGCGCGCCCTCGGTGTCGCGGACCACCACGATCGTGTTCGGTCCCTTGGTGGGCAAGCCCGCCTCACGCACCGCCGCGCCCGCGGTAGTCCCGGCCGGCACCCGGACGAGGGCGACAGGGCTGATCGGTGCAGAGGTGGTCACGGGGATGCTCTCCTTGACGTCACGTCCGGCGGGGATGTCCCGCGCGGCGCAGGCTGAATACCTGCGAACGCGACCATGCTATCGGGGCCGCCGACAGCGCGTGTCGATGGACCTGTGACCGCGTGTTGTTCGCTCCGTGCGACTACCCCGCGGCCTCGGCCAGCAGGGCCGCGCGTTCGGCGGCCGGGCGTTTCGGGCAACTGGTGCACATCTGGCACCCCGGTACCTCGTAGACGAGACAGCAGGACAGGCGTTTGACGAAGGTGCGCTCGCCGACGGTGACGAAACGAGGGGCGAGCAGGCGCGAGCCCACCTCGCCGGCCAGCCGGGTCGCGGCCGCCGGTGCGCCCGCGTCCAGCGCGCGGTTGCCGATCGCGTCGGTGACCACGGCCCACAGTGCGGGGACTCCGGCGCCGGACACGGCGGCGACCTGCGCGATGACCGCGGTCAGGGTGTCGCGCAGGGCGGTGCCGACCGCCTCGGCGGCGGCCGCGCGGTCGGCGGCCGAGGCGAGCGCGACTGTCGAACGGAAGCGCACGTGCTCGACGCCCCCGTCGGGCCGGATCTCGCAGTCGAGTTCGTCGAGCGCCGCGATCGGGGCCGCGACGCCCGCGGCGTAGGCGGCGGTGATCTGGTCGACGAGCGCGGAGGCGACCATGCACCACCACAGCGTGCCGCCGACGCGCGGCGTCTCGGTGCCCCAGGCGCGGCTCATCTCGCCGACCCGGGCCGCGACCCACGCGGGATCGGTGAGCAGGCGTCCGGGAACGGTGCTCACGACATCAGGGGACTGCGCAACCATGGCCAATCGACTCCGATCCACCCTGCGACCATCGAAAATGTGCCGAGCAGCCACAGCGTCGCGACGACGAGGGCGAAGGTGGCCACCGCGCCGAGGATCCTGATCGTCCACCCGCGTGAGGTGTACCAACCCATGACGATCCGGTATTTGCCCCGCACCCAGGTCAGGGTGTGGTGGGCCCAGACGAACTCGGTGGCCAGGATGCCGAAGCCCGCGAACACCAGCGCCCAGCCGGGTCCCGGGTACGGGATCGTGACGATCCCGATCAGCAGCACCAGCCCACCGACCACGCCGACGGCGATGCGGTAGCCGAGATTCAGGGTAGGGCGGTGCTCGATGCTCGCCCGGAAGGCGCGCCAGCGCTGCTTGAAGTCCGGCCGCTCGAGGACCGGCTCGGCCGCCGACGCCCCGGCGGCGGAATCCGCCGGGGCGTCGGTGGTGTCGGCGGTCGGCTTGCTCGTCATCGTTCCAGCCTACGAGCCGCCGGGCCCGCGATCACGCCGTAGTCGGCGCACCGTCTCGATCGTCGATGGTGCGCATACCCTCGGCGGTGACCTCGATCACCCGCGCGCCCGCGATGTCGAAAAACAGTCCCGACACCGCCAGCCCGCGCTCGGCGACCGCCCGGCGCACCGCCGGATGCCGGTGCAGCGTCTCGACCTGCACGGCGACGTTGACCATGCCGAGCTGGTCGACCTCGTCGAAGCCCGCGGCCCTGGCCGCGACCGCGACCGGGTGGTCGGCCCGAAACCGGTCCAGGCTCGCCTCGGCGTGCCGCAGCCACGAGCTCAGCCCGCCGTCGGACTCGGCGCCCCGGTAGACCGCCTTCATGGCGCCGCAGGCGGAGTGCCCGCAGACCACGACCGAGCGCACCGCGAGTTCCTCGAGCGCGAACACCAGCGCCGCCTCGACCGAGTCGTCGCCGCTGGTCGGCACCAGATTGCCGACATTGCGGACGGTGAACAGGTCGCCGGGGCCACTCGAGGTGATCACATTGGGCACGATCCGCGAGTCCGAGCAGGTGAGGAAGAAGGAATCGGGGTCCTGCCGGTCCCGCAGCTCGTCCAGGTGCGGGCGCACGACGTGGGCGTGGCTGCGATGGAACGCCGAGACTCCGGCGGTCAGCGCGTCGCTGCCGGACTTCTGGTGCCGCCACGGGCCGAGCAGCTCGTCCCAGGTCGCGCGGCCGAAGCCACGGGCGGGCGGGGAGCCCACCGTGTCGGCCATCCTGGCGCTGCCGATCTCCACGAAATCGACGCGGCCACCGCCGCTTTCCTGCTGATGCTGCCAGCTCTCGATGGCCTCGAAGGCGGCGTGGTCGAGGAAGTCGACCGTCATCTCCACCGTGACCTCGGCGCCCGCGGGCACCTTGGCGAGCTCGGCCGAGAGCTTGGGCAGGGCCAGGAAGGTGCACGACCCGTCGATGCGGACCAGCCAGCGCTCACCGCCGGGCAGCGGCATCGCGGCGACCTGCACGCGCACCACGCGCCACAGCAGCAGCCCGAAAGCCAGTGCGAGACCGATGATCACGCCCTCGAGCAGGTTCAGGAACACCACGCCGAGCACGGTGACCAGATACACCAGCAGGTCGCCGGTACGGCGGGCCAGCCGGATGTGGGCCAGCTTCACCAGCTGGATGCCGATCACGATCAGCAGCCCCGCCAGCGCGGCCTTCGGGATCTGCTCGACCAGACCGACCAGCGCCACGGAGAACAGCAGGATCCAGCAGCCGTGCATGATCGCCGAGGCCCGGCTGCGCGCACCCGCCTGCACATTGGTGGCGCTGCGCACGATCACGCCGGTCACCGGCAGGCCGCCGACCAGTCCGGACAGCACGTTCGCCGAACCCTGACCGATCAGCTCACGATCGAAATCGGTACGCGGACCGGTGTGCATCTTGTCCACCGCCACGGCGGAGAGCAGGCTCTCGACGCTGGCGATGAGCGCGATGGTGAGCACCATCATGGCGACCGCCGACCAGTTCCCCGACGGCAGTTCGGGCAGTTGCAGCGCGTCGAAGAGCGAGCCGCTCAACACGATCCGTTCCACCTCGGTGGGCAGCACGAGCGAGAGCAGGGTGCCTGCGACGACCGCGACCAGCGGACCGGGCACCGGGCGCAGCCTCGACGGCACGTACTTCCAGCCCAGCATCACCACGATGACGACGGCGCCGACGAACGCGTCACCGCCGTGCAGCGACAACAGCTGACCCGGCAGCTCGATCAGATTGCGCCAGGCGGTGCTGTGCGATGACCCCCCGAGCAGCACGTGGACCTGCTGCAACGCGATGGTGATGCCGATGCCGGCGAGCATCGCGTGCACCACCACGGGGGCGACGGCGAGCGCGGCACGCGCGATGCGGCTGAGCCCGAACAGGATCTGTAACAGGCCGGCGGCGACGACGATGAAACAGGTGGTACGCCAGCCGAACTGGGCGATGGATTCGGCGACGACGACGGTCAGGCCCGCGGCGGGGCCACTGACCTGCAGCACCGAGCCGCCGAGCGCACCGACGACGATGCCGCCGATCACCGCGGCGACCAGACCGGCGGCGACCGGGGCGCCGGAGGCGACGGCGATGCCCAACGACAACGGCAGGGCGACGAGGAACACCACGATCGAGGCGGACAGGTCGTGGCGGAGCAGGGACTGCCGCCAGGACGGCGGCGGGGGTTTCGGCGAGGACGCCGGTGCGGCGGGTGGAGCTAGGTCGTTCGCGACAGACATGGTTCTCCTTCGGCGACGCGGCGCGCGGCCGTGGTCGATGGACGATCTACGTGTCGTGGACGGTCGGGTGACCGCGAGACAGCTTCCAGCGATGAAGCGTCGAACGCCCCGGTGCGTCGGCGAACCGGGGCGGGGTGCCAACCACCGTATTGGTAAAGACTTGGCAAAACCAGTGTGCCGCACGAAGAGTGGGTGTCGCCATAACCGCAGGACCGCTGTGGTGTGGCCCACACCAGGCCCGGCGCTCATACCGGTTCGGCCGCGACCCGGCGATGACTGTCGTCGAACTCGGCGATCCCGTCGGTGGTCACCTCGATGACCCGCGCGGTCGCCAGATCGAAGAACAGCCCCGACACCACCACCCCGCGCTCCTCGATCCCGCCGCGCACCGCCGGGTAGTCCATCAGCGTCTGGACCTGCCGGGCGACGTTCACCATCCCGAGCTGATCGACCGGACCGAAGCCCGCCCGCCGGGCCGCCTCGGCGACCGGGTGACCCGCGCGGAATTCCGCCAGAGTCGGCGCGGCGTGCGCGAGCCAGTCGTCGAGGCCGGGACCGGCCTGGACCTGTCCGTACAGCGCCTCCATGGCCCCGCATCCGCTGTGCCCGCACACCACGACCGCGCGCACGTCGAGCTTGTCGAGCGCGTAGATCAGTGCCGCCTCCACCGAGACGTCGCTGCCGCCGACCGGCACGAGATTGCCCACGTTGCGCACGGTGAACAGGTCACCGGGACCGCTGTTGGTGATGACGTTGGGCACGATGCGGGCATCGGCGCAGGTGAGGAAGAAGGTGTCGGCGTCGGGCCGGTGCCGCAGGCCGGCCAGGTGCGGGCGCATGAGGTGCGCGTGGCCGCGGTGATAGGCCGCGATACCCGCCGCGATCGGGTCGACACCGCCGCTGCGGCGCCACGGCCGGATCGCCTCGTCGACCGCCTTGCGGGCGTGGCCGTATTCGGGCGGACCGTCGTGCGCGCGCGCCATCCGCGCGGTGCCGAGTTCGACGAAATCGACCGTGCCACCGCCCGATTCGCGGGCATCGGCCCACTCGGAGAGCAGTTCGCACGCGGCATGATCGAGGAAGTCGACACTGAGCTCCACCGTGACGTCCACGCCGGCGGGCACTTTCGCCAGTTCGCTGGTGAGCCGGGGCACGGCCAGGAAGGTGCAGGGCCCGTCGATGCGCACCAGCCAGGTCCCGTCGGGGCGCGGCGCCGCGGCGATGGTGAACTTCACGACCCGCCACAGCAGCAGCGCGAACGAGGCGATCAGGCCGATCACCATGCCCTGCAACAGGTTCAGCGAGACGACCGCCACGACGGTGACGAGGTAGACGTAGATGTCGCCGGTGCGGCGGGCGCGTTTGATGTGCGCCAGTTTCACCAGCTGCACCCCGATCAGCACCAGCAGTCCGGCCAGCGCGGCGGTCGGGATCTGCCGGACCAATCCGACCAGCGCGATCGCGAATACCAGTATCCAGCAACCGTGCAGCACGGTGGCGGCCCGGCTGCGGGCTCCGGCGTTGGCGTTGGTGATGCTGCGGACGATGACGGCCGCGATCGGCAGGCCGCCCAGCGTCCCGGAGGCCATGTTGGCGGCGCCCTGCCCCAGGAGTTCACGATCGAAGTCGGTGCGCTGACCGGGCCGCATCTTGTCGACGGCGACCGCCGAGAGCAGCGTTTCCACGCTGGCGATGAGCGCGACGGTGAGCATGGTCAGCGCGATCGGCACCCAGCCACCGTGCGGCAGCGCGGGCAACCCGATGCCGTCGATCAGCGAGCCGTCCAGGCGCACCCGGTCCACCGTCAGCGGCAGCACCAGCGAGATCACCGTCGCCACCACCACCGCGACCAGCGGGCCGGGCACCACCCGGACGCGGCGCGGCAGGTATTGCCACCCGATCAGGATGGCGATCACGAGCAGCCCGACGAACAGGTCGCCCTTGTGCACCGACATCACCTGATTCGGCAGCGCGACGATGCTCGCCCACGGCGAGCTGACCGTGGTGCCGCCGAGCAGCACGTGCACCTGCTGTAGCGCGATGATCACGCCGATTCCGGCGAGCATGGCGTGCACCACGACCGGGGCGATGCCCAGCGCGGCGCGCGCGATGCGGCTGAGCCCGAACAGGATCTGCAGCAGACCCGCCCCGACGGTGATGAAACACATGGCGGCCCAGCCGAATTGCTGGACCGCACCCGCGACGACGACGGCGAGACTGGCGGTCGGCCCGCTCACCTGGATCGACGAGCCGCCGAGCAGGCCGGCGACCACGCCGCCGACCGCGGCGGCGATGAGTCCGGCGACGACGGGCGCGCCGGAGGCGAGCGCCACACCCAACGACAGCGGCAAGGCGACGAGGAACACCACGATGGACGCCGGAAGGTCTTGCCGAAGAACAGATTTCAGCGAATGGCCCGGATCATTGTCGGTCATCATTCTCCTTCGCCGGGGCGGATCGGCGCCCGGTTCATCGGTCGAACATGCACTGGCAATTGATGCTGAGCTGCGAGCGAACGGCGGCGGAACGGCACTGCTCGAAGAGATTCTCGACCCGAGACACAGGGTCGGGCCAATAGTAAAGAATTACCCAAGCGTTTGGAAAGTCCTCGAGGCGAATGGGACGAATCGCGACTCAACTGTGACGTGCACCACACGCAATACGTCGGGCCCGCGGGGTGCGGCCGATCCGTCGACCGGCCGCAACGATCAGGAATCGAGAAGCGCGGCGCCCGGGTCGGTGGAAACATCGTTTCCGCAGACCACCACAACGAAAGGGTTCCCGATGACCAGCACCTGGGTGCGCCGATCCCACCGGTGGCTCGCCGTGGCCTTCACCGCGATCGTGATCCTCACGGTGATCGCGCTGGCGCTGAGCGGACCGGTCTGGGTGTCCTATCTCCCGCTGTTCCCCCTCGCCGGGCTCTTCCTCTCCGGCAGCGTCCTGTTCGTCCGGTACTACACCGGGAGGTCGGGCGCGGCTCGCCGGACCGGGGCGACCGGCACGCGCGCGCGAACCCGCGGGCTACACCGCTGGGCCGCGGTGGTGTTCGTCGTCACCGTCGTCGCCACCGTGATCGCCCTGTCCCTGCCGGAGCCGATCGTCTGGGTGTCCTACCTACCGCTGATCCCCCTCGCCGTGCTGCTGTTCTCCGGGCTGTCCATGTTGGTGACGCAGCGTCTTTCGGCGCGGCGCCGGGCCGCCACCGCGTAGGCCTCACCCGATCTCCACCACCCGCGCCCAGGCGGGCGGGCGGTCCGGCACGTAGTCCGGATCGGCCTCGCTCCACGACCCCGCCCGGCGGAACACCCCGACCACCGTCCGGCACGGTGGCCGGGTGTCGGGCCAGGGCGTCTGCCCGTCGGTCAGCGCCACGACCACGTCCGGGCGGGTGCGCAGGGCCGCGGTGAAACCGGTCCGCAGATCGGTGCCGCCACCGCCCATCAAGGTCATCCCCTCGGCCCGGCACAGCGGATCGGCGATCCAGACCGCGGCGTCGCACGACAGCACGGTGACCAGGTCCCGACGACCGCCGACCGCGCGGGTGATGGCGGCGACTTCCAGCAGCGCGCTGCCCAATTCGACGTCACTGACCGACCCCGACGTATCGATGACGACCGCGACCCGAGGGGGCATCCGACGCAGGCTCGGCAGCACCACCCCGGGCAGCGCCGCCGAGCGCCGCGCCGGCCTGCCGTAGGTGTAGTCGGCGCCGACCCCGGGGGCCGAGGCCGCCGAGCGCAGGGCGGCGCCCAGCAGATCCCGCCACGGCTGCGACGGATGCAGCGCCTCCTCGGCCCATCGTCGCCACCCCTGGGGCGCGTCGCCCGGTCGGCCGACGATGCCCTGGGCCACCCGGAACCGCACCGCGTCGCGCTCCTGCTCGCTGAGGCCGTCCGCGCCGTCGGGCCCGAGTTCCCAGGCCCGCTCCAGTCCGTCGGCGCCGCTACCGCAATCGAGCCAGGCCATGCCCTCGGTCAGCCTGCCCAGCCGGAACTGCCCGAGGTAGTCCTCCATGAGTTCGCCTGGGGACAGCCCGAGGTCGGCGGGCAGGACCGCCCCCGTGGGCTGGACGAGCCCGTCGCCGAACGCGTCGTCGTTGATCTCGGCGTCGGCGGCGATGTTCATCCGCAGCCGCTCCGCCGGGCCGGTCAGATCGTGCGCGCGGGCGTATCGATCGCTGCGCGCGTGATGCTCGCGCAGCAGGTGCGACACCTCGTGCACCAGGATCGAGGCGAGTTCTTCCACGGACGTGCAGGCCACGAACGCGGGTGAGACGTAGCAGCGCCAGTGCTTGTCCACCCCCATCGTCGGCACCTGCCGCGACTCGACGATGTGCAGCGCGTACAGCGCCGTGGCGAGATAGGGCCGGGCCGACACCGCGGACAGCCTTGCGGCATACAGCTTCTCGTGATCCAGGTGGCCCGTCATCGACGGGCCTCGGCGACGCGGGCCGTGGCCTGCTCGGCCTGCCGGGACACCGAGACCGTGGCGGCGAGATGTTCGATCGACGCCGGGATCTCCCAGTCGTCCCGGCGCAGGGTGGCCAGCGTGGTCGCGGGGACCACCACCAGATCCGGCGCCCCGGTCGCCACGGCCCCGGCCAGCAGGGCCCACGCCGCGTCCCAGCGCGCCTTCTCGGGTCGTCGGCGCACCGCCGCCACCACCGCGTCGAGCACGGCCTGGCGCAGATCGCCCCGGTCGGGCAGCGCGGCGACCGCCGGATCGGCCAGCAGCACTTCGGGATCGGGCAGATCCATCCGATCGATGCTGGTCAGCAGCTCGAAACCGGGACCGTCACCGACGGTCCCGCGCACCAGCATCGACAGCACATCGCGCGCGGCGCCCGCCGCCGTGGCGAACGCGATCAGCCGGACCACCATCTCCCAGCTGCGCGGCGACGGCCAGGCACCGCCGCGCCGGGTTTCGGTGGTGGGCAGCTGATGCACCAGCTTCGGGCGGCCCGCGAGCAGCTCGCACACCGCGCGCCGGGCGAACGCCACCGCCTCCGAGAGCTTTTCGGGCGCGAGGCGGGGCAGCGTCGCCCGCGGCCAGGTGCCGCCGAGGCCGCGCACGACGACCTCGTGGTCATGGGTCCATTGCAGGTGCACGAACCGATTCGCCAGCGGCGGGCTCAGTTCCCAGCCGTCGGCGGCCGAGGAACGCGGGTTGGCCGCGGCGACGATGCGGACCCCTGGCGGCAACCGCAGCGTGCCGATCCGCCGTTCCAGGACCAGGCGCAGCAGGGCCGCTTGCACGGCGGGCGGCGCGGTCGAGAGTTCGTCGAGGAACAGCAGTCCCCGTCCGGCCTCGACCAGCTTCACGGCCCAGTCCGGCGGGGCCATCGGCACCCCGTCGGTCGCGGGGTCGTCACCGAGGATGGGCAGGCCCGAGAAGTCGGACGGTTCGTGCACACTCGCGATCACCGTGGTCAGCGGCAGGTCGAGGGACTCGGCGAGCTGGGTCAGCGCGGCGGTCTTGCCGATGCCCGGCTCACCCCACAGCAGGACCGGGAGGTCGGCGGCGACCGCCAGCGTCAGTGCCTCGAGCCGGGTGTCGGGACGGGGTTCGGTGGTCGTTTCGCCGAGCAGAGCGAGCAGTTCGCCCGCGATGTCGAGTTGGGAGCCGATGGTTCGGACCGGACGCGGGACGACGGGAATGCGTACAGACATGGGTGTATCACCTCGATGTGCGGAGGAAGTGGGGAAAGATCAGCGCTTGACCGCGTGGCGCGGACGAACGCCGTCTTCACGGCGGGGGCGGCCGGCGGGCGCGGGGACACCGCGACCGGGCGCGGACAGCCCGGCCCGGAACAGGCCATAGGTGATCCGCCGTCGCGCGGCGGACTCGAGTTCGTCGCGGAGGGGACCGTCGCGCAGCAGCGCCGCGGGACCGAGCAGCCGTTCGACCTCGGCCAGCGCACCGGCACTGTCACCGTGGTCGAGCCGTTCGCGAATGCCCGTCAGCGCCTCCGGACGACGGTGCGCCCGGTCGATGACCTGTAGGCAGGGCAGCGCAGTGCCGGTCAGCGCGACCAGCAGTTCCTCGCGCCGGATCTCGGCCGGGTCGTGATCGAGCGCGGCCAGGCGCCCGTCGACGAACCCGATCCGGTGCCACTGCCCCCGGCACCACACGAGCCGAGGCCGCTCCGGTCCCCCGGACTTCCGCGAGGCAGCCCGTGGTGACCAGGTCGGGTCTAGTGCCGCGGCGACCAGCGGATGCAGCTGATCGACCGAGATCGCGCCGGCCCGCAGCAGGACCAGATCGGGCAGCGCCCAGGTCGCCGCGTCGGGCAGCACCGGCAAGGCGGACACCGCGCCGCGCCGATATTCCTCGGTGATGCGCACCTGCGCGCCGACCTCGAGGACCACCCGGCGCCGGGCGCCGCAGCGCACCAGAACCATTCCGGCCGTGGACTTCTCGGCCCGCAGCAGGAGCGCGGCCTCCTCGGCCCAGCGATCGACCGCGCATCCGGGCGGCAGCTGTGCGGATGCGTTCTCACCCGGCGGCGCCCCGCACCGCAGCGGCAGCTCGTCGGCCCTGCGCGCGTCCCACAGGTGCCGGTGCAGATCGAGCCGGAAGCGCCGGTTCGGCCGGGCATGGGGGTGCGGGCTCGCCGCGGCGCCCTCCCAGAGCCCGAGCGCGACGCGCTGACCGGCATCGGCCCAGGCCGGCGCGGTCCGCACCACCAGGTGCACGAATCCTTCACCGCCACCACGGGTTCCGGCGGTCGCGTAGCGCGCCAAGGTGATCGTCAGCCCCGGCCGGAGCAGTCCGTCGGGCGCGACCCTGGGCAGGTGCCAGCGCAGCAGGTCCGGGGCCAGATACCGCAGGTCGGCCCGCACCCGCGCGGCCAGATCCCGGCCGTGGGTCCGGGCCAGCACGCGCAGATCGAGATCGACGTCGACATGCGCCGCGGCGCAGGCCCCGGCCCAGTCGCCGAGACCGCGGCGCGCGGTGGCGAGATCGATCATGGCGGGTGGCACCGCGAATGCGCGAACCCGCCGCCACAAGGCCAGGCGGGCATCGTCGCCGGGTGGTCCGGCCGCGCGAAGATGCTGCGGATACTGCGGGAATTCCGCTCGATCGAGCGGGGAGGAAGCCGGTGCGATGACCGGCAGGGGGCTCAACGGCCCGGGCGCCGTACGCCCTTTCGACTAGTCGTCATGTGCCCAGTATGCACAACGCCGCCCGGCCCGACAACGCCGACGCCGGGCAGGCGGACGCCGACACGAGGTCGCGCGCCCGCCTGATCCGCAGGTCGCGGAAGGCGATTACCCCGCGTCGGCGGCGGCCAGCGCGGGCTCGGCCGACGGCACGCCGAGCTGCGGGTAGGTCGGATATTCGATGCCCGAGATGTACTGCACGGTGCGTACGACCTGGCACGAGTAGCCGAATTCGTTGTCGTACCAGACGTAGAGGATCGCGGTGTCGCCCTCGACGATCGTGGCGTTGGCGTCGATGATCGACGCCGCGCGCGAGCCGATGAAGTCGCTGGAGACCACGTCGTTGGCGGCGGTGTAGTCGAGGTTGCGGCTCAACGGGCCCGCGAGCGAGACCTGACGCAGGTACGCGAGCACGTCCTCCTTGGTCGTCTCCTGCGCGAGCTGCAGGTTCAGGATCGCGACCGAGACGTCCGGCGTGGGTACCCGGATCGAGTTGCCGGTGATCTTGGCCTTGAAGTCCGGCATCGCCTTCGCGACGGCGGAGGCGGCGCCGGTCTCGGTGAGCACCAGGTTGAACGGCGCGGACCGGCCGCGACGGTCGGCCTTGTGGTAGTTGTCGAGCAGGTTCTGGTCGTTGGTGAACGAGTGCACCGTCTCGACGTGTCCGCGCAGAATGCCGAACTCGTCGTCCATGGCCTTGAGCGGCGGCACGATCGCGTTGGTCGTGCACGAGGCGCAGGAGAAGATCTGCTGGGACAGGTCCAGGCTGCGGTGGTTCACGCCGTGCACGATGTTGGGGACATCGCCCTTGCCCGGCGCGGTCAGCACGACCTTCGCGATACCAGGGCGCAGGTGCTGGGACAGACCGTCGCGATCACGCCACCGGCCGGTGTTGTCGATCAGGATGGCGTTGTCGATGCCGTAGGCGGTGTAGTCGATCGTGGTCGGGTCATCGCTGTAGATGAACCTGATGACGTTGCCGTTGGCGGTGATCGTGTCGTTCTCGGCGTCGACCTTGATGGTGCCGTTGAAGTGGCCGTGCACCGAGTCGCGGCGCAGCAGCGACGCGCGCTTGGCCAGATCGTCGTCACCACCCTTGCGGACCACGACGGCGCGCAGGGTCAGCCCGTTGCCGGAGCCTGCCTTCTCGATGAGCAGCCGGGTCACCAGTCGCCCGATCCGGCCGAAGCCGTAGAGCACGACATCGCGCGGGCCCTGCGGCTCGGCCTTGTTGCCGTCGAGCACCTCGGTCAGCACCGCCGCGGTGAACTCCGGGATCGACAGCCCGCGGTCATCGGCGCGATAGGCCATGACCAGCTGTCCGAGGTCGATCTTGCACGGCCCCAGGTCCAGTTCGCTGAGCACCTGCAGGAAGGGCAGGGTCTCGTCGACGGACAGTTCCTCGCCGGCGATCTGCCGCGCGAACCGGTGCGTCCGCAGGATGCTGATCACCGATTTGTTCACCAGCGACCGGCTGTGCAGCAGGATCGTCACGCCCTTGCCCCGGTACAGCGTGCCGATGATCGGGATCATCGCCTCGGCGGCGGCTTCCTGAGCGTTCCAGCGGTCAAGTTGTTCGGTGGTCACCACACGTCCTCAGGTTCTCGGTAAGTAGTCTCTACCGATGCTAAGGAGCGCGGAGTTTTCACCGAGACCGGCTCCCCACCAGTGAGGTTTCCGCCACTCCACCAACGAAAAATGACCAGGACGACGGTCCTGGTCATTGCTGTGGTCCCAGCTGGTTTCGAACCAGCGACCTTCCGCGTGTGAGGCGGACGCTCTCCCGCTGAGCTATGGGACCGAACACTGTGCCGAGGGGCTCGGTAGGGCCTCTCGAACGAGATGGAACATTAGCACGGCGCACCCGGGTGACACCAAATCGCCTCGTGAACGGGGGCTTCGGGCTCCCCGGCCGCTTTTGCAGACCGCCGTAGTCACACCTTCCCCTGAACGGATTATCGCACTACTACATGCCTTCATACGCATATCTACGTGTTCTCATGACTGCGCTCTGCGGAGAGTCGAGGAGCCGCGAGACAGAGATGTCGCCGTGCCGACATGGACGACTGAACCGATGACACACCCACCGCGACCGTCACGGACGATTCGCCGCCATCCACCGCCCCCACACGCCCGGCGACCACCCGAACAACATGCGTGTAATTCACATTTAGGCCCATCTACCAGCCGATTTGTAGTCTGCGCCGACCGTCGGCTAATGTTTTCCTCGCACCACGGAGAGCAGCCAAGCCGCAAGGCCGACAGCCTCCGGAAGTGCGAATGCGGATGTAGCGCAGTGGTAGCGCATCACCTTGCCAAGGTGAGGGTCGCGGGTTCAAATCCCGTCATCCGCTCGAGAGGTAGGTTAGGCATTCATGCCATCCTCCTTTGCGCGGTGGAGTGGCCGAGTGGTGAGGCAACGGCCTGCAAAGCCGTGCACACGGGTTCGATTCCCGTCTCCACCTCGCGCGATTAGCTCAGCGGGAGAGCGCTTCCCTGACACGGAAGAGGTCACTGGTTCAATCCCAGTATCGCGCACCACAAGAAGGCCCCGGTTTCGACCGGGGCCTTCTTGCGTTTCTAGGCCAGGCCGACCGCCGGACCGCGGCATGTAACCCAGGTCACTCCCGACCCGGATACCGTCGGCGCTCCCCTAGGATCGGCACTCGGCGTCGCCGGGCCGGTGTCGGCGACGCGGACCAGCGGCATGGAGGGGCGAGCAGTTGAGGCAGATCCTGTTGTCGGCGGGGATCGCCCTGTTCGTCACCATCACCCTCACCCCGGTGCTGATCCGGGTCTTCGCGCGCCGTGGCTTCGGCCAGGAGATCCGGATCGACGGACCCGCCAGCCACCAGACCAAACGCGGCACCCCGACCATGGGCGGGCTGGCGATCGGCGCCGGCGTGTGGGCCGGATTCCTCGGATCACACCTGATCGGCCTCCTGTGGGACGCCCCAGGGCCCAGCGCCTCCGGTGTTCTCGTGCTGCTGCTGGCCTCGGCGCTCGGTATGGTCGGTTTCCTCGACGACTCGATCAAGCTGCGCAAACACCGCAATCTCGGCCTGACCGCGGCGGGCAAGTATCTCGGGCAGATCGGTGCCGCGGTCGTGTTCGCAGTGCTGGCGCTGCGTTTTCCCGGCGCGACGGGGCTCACTCCCGCGGGCAACAATCTCTCCTACGTCCGCGACATCAACACCATCGCCTTCGAGTCGCTGATCTTCGTCGCGTTCATCTGCCTGCTGGTGGTGGCCTGGTCGAACGCCGTCAACATCACCGACGGTCTGGACGGTCTCGCGGCCGGCTCGATGAGCCTGACACTGGGCGCCTACGTGGTGATCACGCTGTGGCAGTTCGAGAACTCGTGCGAGCTCAGCCCGGGCCGGGGCTGCTACAACGTGCGTGATCCGCTCGATCTCGCGGTGGTCAGCGCCGCCGCCGCGGGCGCGTGCATCGGGTTCCTGTGGTGGAACGCCGCGCCTGCCAAGATCTTCATGGGCGACACCGGGTCTCTGGGCCTCGGCGGCCTGGTGGCCGGACTGTCGATCACCAGCCGCACCGAACTGCTCGCGGTGGTGCTCGGCGCGCTGTTCGTCGCGGAGATCCTGTCGGTGCTGCTACAGATCGTCGTCTTCCGCACCACGCACACGCGGCTGTTCCGGATGGCACCGTTCCATCACCACTTCGAATTGAACAATTGGCCCGAGACCGCGGTGATCATCCGGTTCTGGGTGCTGGCCGGCATCGCGTCGGCGATCGGGCTGTGCCTGTTCTACGGCGAGTACATCACCGCGCTGTAGCCGGGAACTGTCGGACCGCCCCGCTACGCTGACCCGACACAGTGAGCGAGCGGGAGGTGGCCCAGTGAGTGCCGGCAGCGGGCGGGAACTCGACCACGACATCGCCGCCGATGTCTCCTTCGAACTCGAGGAACTCGACGAGCTGGTCGCCGAACTGCTCACCGAGCACGCCGAACGCGCCCCCAGGGACGCGCGGATCGTCGCCCTGCGCCTCGGCATCGGCGGGCAGCGCCCGGAAACCCTGACCCGCATCGGCGCCCGCTACGACCTGGCGCGCGACCGGGTCCGTCAGCTCTACGCCAAGGCGATCGGGCAGCTGGTGCGCGAGGCCGCCCGCTCCGGGCACCGCTGCGCCGAGGTGTTCGCGCACCGTTACCCGCGCGACGCGGGCGATCTGCGGCTGGTGCGGGAGCTGCTCACCGAGACCTACGCCACCGACACCGATCTGGTGGCGATGGAATGGTCGTATCTGAAACTGCGCCTGGCCGGGCACGACCAGACCGACGCCAAGCGCGTCGCCGGATACGTGATGCAGCGAATCCTGGGCTGGCAGAAGAAGACCGCCAGCATCCTGGCCAAACTGCATCCCCTCGACGAGACCGACGACCTGGGTCCGCTGCTCGACGACGTCGAATGGGCCGACGGGACCCCCGCTCCCCTGCCGACCGCCTCGGCCCGCGTCGCCGACGGCGACGACGACGGCCGCGGCCGCTTCTACCTCGCCACCGTCGGCCGCGATGTCGCCTACGATTCCGCGCTGGCGGCCCGGCTGCTGCGCACCCTCGACGCCAGCCCGGCCGTGACAGCGTTCCAGGAGGAGCCGACCGCGCTCATCTACGCCTTCGGCGGCGAGGACCACGTGCACTACCCGACCGTCGCCGCGCGGCTCACCGACGGCAGGACGGTGCTGGTCGACGTCGTTCCGCTGGGCCGGATCGCCTTCCATCACACCAGGATCCAGAGCGAGCTCGCCCGCGCCTATGCCCACGACCAGGGCTGGGGCTGGCTGACCTGGACCGGCAGCGCGCTGGACCCGGCCCGGCTGCGGGCCCGCGTCACCGACCCGGCGATCGAGCAACGCCTCGCCGACGATCTCGACAAAGGTCCCTACGATCGCCGCGCGCTGGCGAGCGTGCGCGCCGAGACCGGCCTCGATCTGCTCGATCTGGCCGGGCTCGTGCTGCGCAACGACTGGCGGTGGGACCGAACGCCGATGCGGCTCAGCGCGTCACCAGCGCGCCTGCCATCACGGTGATCACCAGCAGCATCGCGCAGCAGGTGAGCCACTGCCACTGATTGATCGTGCGGTCCATTCGGCCGATCGTCGCCCGCAGGCCCGCCGCGATCCGCTGCTGGGCGACCAGTTCGCTGCGCACCCCGGCCAGGGTGATCGCCTCGGCGTCGGCGTTCACGCCCGCGCGGTCGATCCGATGGTGCAGCCGGTTGACCAGCTTCTGCTTGTCGCGCACGGTCTGTCGCGACACCGCCAGCTCGACCCGCTGATCGCGCAGCTCCCTGCGCTGATGCTCGATCATGGCGGCCTGCGCCGCGGTATGCCGCTCCCAGGTGCCCACCTCGGCCCACCCTCCTGTCGTCGAATCCGCGTGACCCCAGTGGATCTCGCCGGTCACCCAGCCCTCGAGGAAGTCACGCAGTTCCCAGCCCGGCCGCACCGGACCGGCGAAACCCGTCTCGCCCGCGGCGAGCATGCCCTGATCGATGCGGTAGTCGGCCGCCGCGGGCGCGAAATCGGCGATGCCGACCGCGGGGACCAGCGGCACCCAGTACCCCTGCGGGCAGACCCACAGCACGTCGTCGATGCCGGCCGCCTGCAGGCGTCGGCGATGCGCGCGGGCCGCGGTGATGTCGAGGGGGCCGCTGCGCACCTCGACCACACAACGCCGATCGCCACGACGCCAGAAGATGTCGACGGGGATGTCGTCGACCCGCGCGTCGACCTCGGCCTCGTCGGCGCCCGCCGCCGTCAGTCTGCCGCAGATCCAGTGCTCGAGCCGCTGGGTATTCCATTGGGTCGCCACACATTCGGGGCACCCACAGCCGTATCCGGTCCGTTCCGGTGCCGCCCGCCTGGTGCCCTCGGAGATGCCGAGTTCGTCGAGCAGCGCCCGCCGTCCGCACACCACCTGGGTGTCGCTTCGCCGCTTCGTCCTCACACCACACTCCCTCACCGGGGACCCTGACGTGTGCCCGCGCCCACGCCCTGTTCTCCAGGTTCCCGCAGCCACCGACGGGCCGCCAGCCCCCTTGACCCGCGCTCGGGTGCGTCACCGCCCGGTGAGCGAGATCACAAACGCGATTCCACTTGAATATCAAGCTATTTCATTGTGCCGACGTCGCGGAACGTCGCCGAGATCTTGATCATTTCGATACACAGACCGGGCCTGTTGCCCGTCCATTTCGTCCGGATTACGAAACGCTTCGGCGCGTCGCGGATCCGGTCACCGGGACATCGCGACGACGCGGGCGCAGCGCCCGGTGGATATGATCGCTGCGGCCGGGGCGGGCACGCTCGCCGAGCACGGGAAGTAGGGTGTGCATGAACCACGCTGAGCACGACGAGTCCATCGGGTCGATGCTGGCGAGTATCGCCGCGGCGCTGCGTGAGGTCAGTGACAAGCTCGATGTCGTCGCCGCCCGGGTCCAGCAGGAAGTCCCCAGTTTTCCCGCCGATGACGATCTGCCCGACCAGACCAGGATCCGCAGGCTCGAGACCTGGGCTTTCCATGCGTCACAGGACATTTCCCGGCTCAGTGCCCGGCTCGACGCCCTCGACGGCGGCGATCCCGAGCCGGCACCGCGCGCTCGCGGCACCCGCAGCCGCCGCGAAGTGCGGGAGGCCGCCGAAGCCGCCGCGCGCGCGGCCGCCGATTCCGGCGCGGGAGAAGAGCTCTCGTCCCCGAACCCGGCGGGTGACCGGCCCCCGCTGGAGCGCCGACATTCCCGCACCGACCACCTGGGCGACCCGACCTGGCCACTCACCGTCGCCCCGATCCCCCGTCCCTCGACGACCGTCGAACCGGGGAGCGAGCCGACCGGCGAGGCCGCGCAGTTCGCCGATACGGCGCGGTCGGCGCGTTCGGGTCGCGCCGAAGGTCATGCGGCGGGCGGTTCCGCGTCGGCGGGCGGATCGGCCGTGGGCACGCTGGCCGACGGTACGGCCGAGTCCGGCGGTCCGACGCCGCCGGTCAACGGCACGGATCGTGCGCTGCCGGTGAACGGTCGGGATCGCGTGCCACCGGTGAACGGCCGGGCATCGGTGAACGGGACGTCCCGCGCCATCAGCACGAAGCCGCTCAACGGGGTACGGGTGGTCGATGACTCGGAGTCGCGACGCGACCTTCCGGCGCGCGGGGAAACGGCCGCCGACGAGCGGGGCCGGGGAGCTCGCCGACTCGCTGCCGAAGGTGCCGCTCCCCTGGTCGGTGCGCCCCAGGCCGGTGCTCGCCAGGTCGATGCGCCCCAGGCAGGGGCTCCCCTGGCCGATGCACCCCAGGCAGGGGCCGAGGGCGTGCGGGGCGGCGTCGAACCGACCGTAGCGGCCCACGGTGCCACGGCAGAGAAGTCGGTGCGAGGAACCGGGCAGGCGGGCGGAGGGCCCGAGTACAGCACCGGCGTTGCCGGGGCGTCCGCTCCCGACTGGCAGACCGAGGCGCAGGCGGGACAGCAGATCATCGCGCCCAGCGCGTCGCAGGCCGGCGAGCCCACCTCGGCGACCGCCCGGAGGCACGCCGACTCTCCTCCCGGCGGACAACTACCGGTCCGTTCGACTACTTCCGACCAGCCGAACGACGGAGGCGGCGGTGTCGTCGGTCCGGATCGACAGGTCGATCGGTTCACCTCGGCGAGCACCGCTGCACCGCGGCCCGACGATGCCGGGACCGCGCGACCGCCCGCCGACGATGTCGTCCCGAGCGAGTCCGCGCGCCGGTGGGCCGACCGCCTCGCCGCGGCCGCCGCCGACCAGCAGGGCGGCGATGTCGTCCCCACCGCCGCCGCGCGGGCGTGGGCCGATCGCCTGGCCGCCGCCGCGCAGCAGCAGACCGACGATGTCGTGCCCACGGCGACCGCCCGCGAATGGGCCGACCGCCTAGCCGCGGCAGCCGAGTTGGATGCCCTCGCCGCGGCTGCCGGACGAAGTGACGCGGCCGCGACGGCGGAGCGGACCGGTGTCGCCGCGCGGTTGGGGTCGGTGAACGGCCGGGCGGTGGAGTTGTCGGACGACACCGTGATCGAGGCCGTGGAACGGCCAGGCACGCAGCGGTTGCCGCACAACGGTGCGAGCCGGGGTGGCGAGGCCGGTGGTTCGGGTCGTGACGCCGAGGTCGGTGGGCGGACGGTGTCGATGTCGGCGCTCGGACGCGAGGGAGCGTCGCCGGAGGCAGATCTGCCAGGGGGGAACGCTACCGGGACAAGTGCACTGTCGGCCGAGGTCGCGGCGCGCCGGGGAGAGTCTGTCGCAGGGGCTGCCGACGAGCTCACCGTGCCGGGTCGAACCGCGCTGGGTGAGGCCGCCCGTGGCGGTGACCGGGTGATCGACGGTGCCCACGCGTCGCAGGCGAATGCCGCTGCCGTCGACATGGTGTCGGATCCGCCGACGGAGACCGGGGTGCGCCCGCCCGCCGAGACCGGTGTGGAGCGGGCCAGGCCGGTCGGCAAGCCCACCGGGGCGACGACCGCGCCGGGAGTGGGCGCCGGACCGGCAGCGGGATCGTCGGAGGCGTTGTCCGGCAATCGGATCGATGCGACGGCCGACGACCTCGAGCGAGTCGTGAGTGATCCCCGGTCTGCCGGTCTCACCGCGGGTGACCGGGGCGAGACGGCCGGTGCCTCCCCGGTGGACGGGTTCGATCCGCGCTCCGCCACGTCACCGGAGCCCGCGGCCTCCGGCACCACCACCAGCGGAATCCACTGGACCTTCACCGACGAGGACCTGACCACGCCGTCGGCCCCGAGCCCGAACGGCTACGCCCGCAACGGCTTCACCGGCGGCGACTCGCAGCGCCCCGGGTCGATGTTCGACGAGGTCCCGCGAGAGCGCCTCACTTCCTCGGGTGACACGCCACCGCCGCCACCCGCCCGCCTGTCCGTGCCGAAGGACCCCGGCGCTGCCGGACAGTCCACCGGCAACGCGGGGCACGCTGCCTCCGCGGCCGACCGCGCAAGCGCGAGCCTCGAACCCTCAACAAGATTCGGTGCCTCGACCAGCGACCACGACAACGCGGGCCTGGAACCCACCACCCGATTCAGCAGCTCCACCAGCGACTACGACAACGCAGGTCTGGAGCCCGCGACGCGGTTCGGCGGCTCGACCAGCGACCGAGGAACCGAGGGCCTCGAGCCCGCGGGGGGCTCTGGGAGCGAATCGGCGCGGGCCGGTGGGTTCGCCGCGGCGAATGCGCGGGGACCGGAGGCGCCGGCGACCAGCCCGCTCGATCGTGTGGCGTCCGATCCGGCGCCGCCGACCGCGACCGACGCGGCGGGGATCACCGTGACGGGGACGTTCCGGGCGTTCGACATCGAGCGCGCGCACGTCGACAAACTGCAGGCGATGCTGGACGAATTGAAGCGATCGTCGGGGCTGCCGCCGGGGCGGAGCGATGTCTTCGGGCCGCCGACCACAGAGCCCGGCTAGCACCAGCGCAGGAGCAGGCCCAGGCCGCCGGTGCCGGAAGCCGTTCGGGGAGACCGGCGTCGGGGGCCGGTCAGACGGGTGCTGCGACCAGGTCGGGGTGCGGGGCGTCGCGCAGGATGACGCCGATGAGGTCGCGCAGTGCTCGGTGGCCTCCGTCGGCGGTGTTGCGGGGATGCCAGGCCATCGCGACGACGGGAGCGGGCAGGGGCAGGGGGATCTCGAACATCGTCAGGCCGAGGGCAACGGCGGCGGGGCGCGACAGCAGTTCCGGGGCGGGACAGACCAGTTCGGTGGTGGCGACGGTGAACAGGGCCGTGGACAGGTCGGGCACGGTGGCGACCACGCGCCGGGTGCGGCCGTGCAGGGCCAGGCGGTCGTCGATGGGGCTGTGGGTGCGGCCGGTGGCCGAGACCTCGAGGTGCTGGGCGGAGGCGTAGGCGGCGACGGTCGGGCGGTCGGCGCCGAAGGGGTGCGTCGCGGCGGCCAGGCCGACCCAGCGGTCGGCGAACAGGCGGGTCACCACCGTCTCCGGATCGGTCTGGCCGATCATGCCGACCTCCACGTCGACCCGGCCGTCGCGCAGGGCGACCGCACCGTCCGCGGCGTCGGCGGCCAGCACCCGTACCGTGACGCCGGGCAGCTCGGTGCGGACCGCGGCCAGGAGCGGACCGGTCAGGCGCGGGGCCACCGAATCGGCCACCCGGACAACGAAATCGCGGTGGCGTCCCGCGCCGGTGCCGTCGCGGGCGGTGAGCAGCAACCGCGCCTGATCGACCAGGCCCGCGACGTCGTGGCGCAACTCGAGTGCCCGCGGGGTGGGCACGAGTTGTCGGCCGGAGCGCACCAGCAGCGGGTCCCCCAGCACGGTACGCAACCGGGTCAGCGTGCGGCTCATCGCCGAGGTCGAAGTGTGCAGACGCCGGGCCGCCTCGGTCACGCTATTGGTCTCGAGCAGCGCGTCGAGGGCGAGCAACAGGTTCAGATCCAGCGCGTCCACGCGAGGATTATCACCAACGCAATGATCACCGCCAAGTGTTGCGGCGGCGGCGATCCAGCGTGTCGGGCTACCGCTCGGCAACCGGTGCGGGCGCGGGCGGCGCGGGGACGGTGGCCGGATGGTCACGCAGCACCCGCCGGTAGGTGGCGGGCCGCACCGGGCGCACCCACTGGGCCAGCCGGCTGGTCAGCGGCAGCGGGGTACGCAGGTCGTCGAGCATCTCGTCGATGTTGGCCAGGGAGAACGGAACCACCGACGCGCCCTGGGCGTGATGGCCCTCGGTGCGTTCCCGCGACCACCGCAGCCGCTCGTCGATCTCGGAGTTCATCTGCTCGGGCATCGGCGGCACGAACTTGCCGGTGAGCAGCCCGGCGATCCAATGCGCGCCGACCTCCGCGCTCAGCGCGCTCACATTGGAGTTGTTGTAGCCGGCGAAGGTCAGGTTGGGCACCTCGACCGGCAGGATGTTGCGGAAGAGCCGGAAATCGCCGACCTCGTCGGTCAGGCTGCGCCGCACGAACGGGGTCAGAAACGGCACCTCCTGCTGATATCCGGTGGCGCAGACGACGATCTCGGCCAGCTTCAGGGTGCCGTCGGACAGGCGCACCGCGGGCCCGTGCTGCCCGCCGATCAGCTCGGTGACCTCGGTCTCGCGGTGAACGCTGATCCGGCCCGCCTCGACCTGCTCGGCGAAGCCCTCGGTCGCCAGGCTCGCGCTGCTGTCGGCCATCTCCTCGATGCCGCCGGTCGGGAGCAGATCGAGCTCGCGCAGCCGCAGCTTGCGCGTCACCCGCTCCTGCAGCAGATCCAGGTTCGCCTGGCGCAGGCTGAGCCCGTCGAGCCAGCGCTCGACACGGTGCGGCTCCCGCGACCGGAAGTGCGCCTCGCCCAGGCGGGTCAGCAACAGCCGCTCGTAGTCGAGGCCGAAGTCGACCTTGCGCGGCATCTTCCAGGTGAGCCTGCGCGCGACGACGCTGGTCTCGTCGGCCAGATGGCTGACGGCCTCGGCGACATCACAGGCCGACTTGCCGTAGCCGATCACGACCACCGAGCGATCCCGGGCCTGCTCGACGTCGTGGAAGTCCGACACGTGGACGAGCCGGCCGCCCGCGGCCGCGAACGCCGCCGCGCCGGGCAGCGCGGGCATGACCGGTTCGCTGAACACGCCGTTGGCGACGATCAGGTGATCGCAGGTCGTGCGGTGCACGCCGTCGCGATCGCGGACCTCGAGCAGCCAGCCGCTGTCGACCGGGTCGGCGGCGACGACCTCGGTGCCCAGGCGCAGGTGCTCGGCCAGGCCGAACTCGTGGACGTACCCGGCCAGGTAAGCCTGGACCTGCTGGCCGTCGGGCCAGCGCGGGAAGTCCTCGGGCATCGGGTAATCGCTGAAGTGGTACCGGAACTTGCTGTTCTGCGCGCGCAGCCCCGGATAGCGTCGGGTGGCGCTCCACACACCTCCGACATCAGGGGCCCGGTCGAACACCTCGACCGGGAAACCCGCCCGACTCAACACTTTCGCGCAGGCCAAACCCGCAACTCCCGCACCGACGATCCCGATGCGGCTACCGCTCGTCATGGCGAGGAGAGTACTCGGCACCGATGCCAGGGTGCCACCGCCGCCGGGCCGACCCGTGCTGTACTGGAACTATGACCAACAGTTCCGTCGTCGTCGATCGGGCCGGGCTCTGGGATGCCGAGGAGCTCAGTGATGTCGCCGCGGCGACCTTCCCGCTGGCGTGCCCGCCGGAAGCCACCCAGGGCGACATCGAGATCTTCCTCGAGCAGATGCTCTCGGGCGAACGGTTCGGCGAGTACCTGTCCGATCCGGAGCGCACGGTCCTCAAGGCCGTCGAGGGCGACGAGATCGTCGGCTACGCCATGCTCGTCGCGGGCAGGCCGATCGATCCAGAGGTGGATGCCCAGGTCAGCCCGGGTGCGGTGGTCGAGCTGAGCAAGATGTACGTGCTGCCGGGACACCACGGCAGCGGCGTCGCCGCCGCGCTGATGACCGCCGCGGTGGCGACCGCCCGCGAGTCGGGCGCGACGGTGCTGTGGCTGGGGGTGAACCAGGCCAACGAGCGCGCCCAGAAGTTCTACGCCAAGCACGGTTTCACGCAGGTGGGCACCAAGACCTTCACGGTCGGCACCCAGGTGCACTCCGACTTCGTGTACGAACGGGCGCTGTGAGGCTCAGACGAGCAGCGCCGCCCGCAGCGCGGTGATCTCGGACTCGGACAGGCCGAGACCGGCGCGGATGTAGCTGTCGAAGCTGCCGTAGCTCTGGTTCGCCTGATCGAAGGCGGCGTCGAGCCAGCTCTGCTGCACGCCGTTGAGCGGGTCGGTGGGCGCGGCGTTGCGGTAGGTGTTGGAGGCCAGGTAGTCGGCGGTGACGGTGGCCCGGTCGACGCCGAGCAGCGTCAGCAGCACCGCCGAGGTCCAGCCGGTGCGGTCCTTGCCCGCGCTGCAGTGGAACAGCACCCCGGTGCCGTCGGCGGCGATGATGTCGCGCAGCACGGCGGCGAACGCCTCGTTGGCACCGGGAGCGGTGATGAACGCGCGGTACATGCCCTCGCCGCCGAACAGCGCGCCCGCCAGGATCAGCGGCGGCGCCTGGCCGATCACGTCGTAGGAGTTGCCGACCGCGCCGACGGGCAGCCGGTCCGCGCCCAGGCCCCGCTCGTAGCCGGTGCGCAGATCGTCGACGACGCGCACATCGAGGGCGCTGAGCCGGGCCAGGTCCTCGGGGGTCGCCTTGTCCAGCGCGCCGGTGCGGAACACCAGCCCGGTGCGCACCCGGTGCCCGTCGGTGGTGCGGTAACCGCCCGCGTCCCTGGCGTTCTGGACGCCGGTGAGGCCGAGCAGCCGATCGGCGCTCCCGATCTCGCTGGTGGGCGCGGGCGCGGCGACAGCCTGGCCGAGTGCCGGACCGAGCAGCACCGCTACTCCGGTCGCGGCGGCCAGACTCGCGCGGACAGCACGGCTACGGGTCACGACAGGCTCCTTCGACGACGCCGGGGTCACGGTCGGGACGAACGTACCCGGCGCCGGTCGATCACGCGGCGGCGGCCTCGAAGCGTGACAGCGCCAGCAGGCGCGAGATCGCGCGCAGGTACTTCTTGCGGTAGCCGCCGTCGAGCATCTCCTGGGAGAAGATCTCGTCGAGCTTCGCGCCGGAGACCGTCACCGGGATGCTGGCGTCGTAGAGACGGTCGGCCAGCACGACGATGCGCAGGGCGACGGCCTGGTCGGTGACCGGGTGCACGCCGGAGATGAACACCGAGGACACCCCGTTGATCAGGGCGCCGTACTTCGACGGATGCAGCGTGCTCAGGTGCTTCAGCAGCGCGTCGTAGTCGTCGAGGGTGGATCCCGGTGTGGTGGCGGCCCGTTCGGCCAGGATGTCTGGGGAGGTCGGCTCGGGCGCCGGCGGCAGGTCGCGGTGGCGGTAGTCGGGGCCGTCGACGCGCACCGGCTCGAAGATGGAGCCGAGCTTCTTGATCTCGCGCAGGAAGTCCTGGGCGGCGAAACGGCCCTCACCGAGCTGGCTGGGCAGCGTGTTCGAGGTGGCCGCGATGGACACACCCGCGGCGGAGAGCTCGGTGAGCAGGCGCGAGACCATGGTGGTGTCGCCGGGATCGTCGAGCTCGAACTCGTCGATGCACAGCAGGCTGTTGCCGGAGAGGCGCTCGACGGCGTTGACGAAGCCCAGCGCGCCGACCAGGTTGGTCAGCTCGCCGAAGGTGCCGAACGACTTGGGCGCGGGCGCGCTGTGGAAGATCGAGGCGAGCAGGTGGGTCTTGCCGACGCCGAACCCACCGTCGAGGTACAGGCCGGCGCCGGAGACAGCCTTCTTCTTGCCGAACAGGCTCTTCTTGGACGCGGCCTTGTGGATCTTGGCGATCTGACCGGCGAATTCCTCGGCCTTGCGGACCGCGGCCGCCTGGCTGGGTTCCTTGGGGTCGGGAATGTAGGAGGCGAAGCTGACCTCGTCGAACATGGGCGGGGGCACCATCTGCGCGACGAGCTGGTCGGCCGGGACCTCCGGATGGCGATCGACGAGGCGTTCTTGCATGAACGAATCGTACGGACGTGGTTGCATCGGTTCCTATGCAGCGTATCCACAATGTGACCCAGCTCGCAGACCTCGACGACGACGCACTGGCCAGGTGCTATGCCTACCCCCGCCACCTGGAACGGCCCTGGGTGCGCGCGAACTTCGTCAACAGTATCGACGGGGCGTTCACCGTCGACGGTGTCTCGGCCGGGCTGGGCACCGACGCCGACCATCGGGTGTTCGGCCTGCTGCGCGAGCTGGCGGAGGTGATCGTCGTCGGCGCGGGCACCGTGCGCGCGGAGAACTACGGCGGCGCGCACCCCGATCCGGACCGCCGCCGAGCGCATTTCCGGCACGGGATCGGCGGGTCGGCCGACGGTACGCCGCCGCCGATCGCGGTGGTCACCGCGAGCGCGCGGCTCGATCCGGCCGCGAAGTTCTTCACCGACGCCGCGACCCCGCCGCTGATCATCACCACCGCGCACGCCGCCAAGGACCAGGTCGACGCCCTCGAGCGGGCGGGTGCGGAGGTGATCGTCGCCGGGGAGGCCGCGATCATGCCCGCCGCGCTGCTGCGGGTGCTCGCCGAGCGCGGGCTGCAACGAGTGCTGTGCGAGGGCGGGCCGCATCTGTTCGGGCAGCTCGCCGAGGCGGATCTGGTCGACGAACTGTGCCTGAGCACCGCGCCGCTGCTGGTCGGCGGGGCGGGCGGGCGAATCTCGCTGTCGGCGAGCGGTTTCGACATCCCGATGCACCGCAGGCAGCTCGTGCTCGCCGAGGACGGCACCGTCCTGGCCCGCTGGGCCCGTCGATGAAACCTGGCGCCGAACCTGGCAGTGTGTAGCCCATGCGCTGGACTCGGGCCGCGGCGACGGCCGCGACACTGTCGATCATGCTCGCGGGCTGTGGGGCCGGACCGTCGGATCGGCCCGTTGTCGCCGTGGAGCGGCCGGGGGTCGGCGGCGCGCAGACCGAGGCGCCCCCGGTGCACGAACCGGCCAAGGCGGACACGCCCAAGACCGACCTGGCCTGGAAGGACTGCACCGCCGCGACACTGAGCTCGCTCGACTTCGGTCCGGCCCCGGCCGGGCTGGTGCTCGAATGCGCCGACTTCTCCACCCCGATCGACACCGCGGGCACCGTGCTCGGCACGTTCCGGGCGGGCGCGCTGCGGGCCCGGCTGCCGCAGACCCCCGTCGACGCCGCGCCGCTGGTGCTCACCTCCGGCGCCGACCGTTCCTCGGCCTCGACGCTGGCCGGGCTGGCTGTCGGGCCGAACAGCGCGCTGCTGGCCGCACAGCCGATCGTCGCCGTGGACCGGCGCGGTATCGGCGCCTCGCAACCCATCGACTGCATCCCGGCGCAACTGCGCGCGGTGATGACCGACCTCGGCCAGTTCGGGGTCGGCAGCGACGACCAGGTCGGCGCCGTCGCCGGCTACAGCCAGGACGCGACCATAGCCTGCCGCGACTTCCTGCAGCCCTACGAGGGCACCTTCGACGCGCCGCACGCGGCCGACGACATCGAACAGCTGCGCAAGCAGTGGCAGGTCGACAAGATCAACCTGCTCGGCACGGGCAACGGCGGCAAGGTCGCGCTCAGCTACGCCCGCCGCTACGGCGACCACCTGGCCCGGTTGGTCCTCGACGCCCCCGAACCGGTCGGCGCCGACGTGACGACGAAGACCGAAGCCGCCGTGACCGGCGCCGAAGCCGCGGTGACCGCGTTCGCGCAGCGCTGCAAGGCCGCCAACTGCGCGCTGGGCGCCGACCCGCGGGCCACCATCGTCGGGTTGGTGGCCAAGGCGAACACCGGCGGCCTGGGCGACATCTCGGCCGCCGACCTCTCGACCGCGCTCACCGGGTTCCTGTCGAGCCCGCGCGGCGACCAGGCGAGCCGGGTCACCGCGCTGGCCGACGTCCTCGCCGCCGCCGACCGTGGCGACCGTGCCCCGCTGGCGGCGCTGGTGGCCCGCGAATCCGCGGCGATCAATTCCGACGGCGAGTTCGTCAACCGGTGCACCGACAGCCAGCAGCCGCCGACCCCGGACAAGGCGCGCGAGCTCGCCGGAACCTGGGCCGGCAAATATCCGGTTTTCGGTCGCACCGCCGCGATCGGGATGATGGTCTGCTCGGCCTGGCCGGTCTCGACCGCGCCGCCGCTGCCGACGAAGCTCGATCTGCCGGTGCTGGTGTTCGCCGGTGCCGCCGACCCGGTCGTCGGCGGGGCCGCGGCCTCGGTCACCGGTGCCCTCGGGGCGGCGGGCGCACGGCACGCCACGATGACCTGGCAGGGCTGGGGACACCCGGTGATCGCTCACTCCGGCTGCGCGCAGAAGGCGGTCGCCGACTATCTCGCCGAGGCGAAATTGCCCGCCGACGGCGGTGCCTGCCCGGCCTGATCCAGGTCGTACGACCATGTGATTCCGGCGCGTCGGACGGGTCCGGCGACACCATCGCTACCCGATCCGGTGTACCGTGCCCCAGTGTTGTTCCGACAGCTCGAGCCCCGCACCGCTCGCACCTCCGCCGAGGTGATCAAGTTCGCACTCTGGCCGTTCGCGGTCATGACCGTGCTGAACCGTGTCTTCATCAAGGCGGTCAACGGATTCGTCACCGACGACTACCGGCCTGTGTACAACGCCTCGTTCGAGTTCCTGAACGGCAGGCCGCTGTACACCGCCGACTTCTCCTCGGTCGACCCGCACTATCTCTACTATCCGAGCGGAACCCTGCTGATCGCCCCGGTGGCGATCATCGAATACGAGCTGTCCCGGTGGCTGTTCATCGGTCTCAACGCTGTCGCGATCCTGATCGCCTGGTACCTGCTGCTGCGGCTGTTCAAGTTCGGTCTGGGCTCGATCGCCGCGCCGGCGCTGCTGCTGGCGATGTTCGCCTCCGAGACGGTGACCAACACGTTGGTCTTCACCAACGTCAACGGCTGCCTGCTGCTGGCCGAGCTGGTGTTCCTGCACCTGTTGCTGGCACGGCGGGATCTGTGGGCCGGTGTCGCACTCGGGTTGAGCATCTCGGTGAAGCCGACGCTGGCGCCGCTGCTGCTCGTCGCGGCCGTGCGCGGCCAGTGGAAGGTCTTCATCACCGCGCTCGGTGTGCCGCTGACGCTCACCGCGATCGCCTGGCCGCTGTCGGCCGACCCCGAGAAGTTCTTCACCCGGGTCGTGCCGTACCTGGCGCAGACGCGCGACTACTTCAACAGTTCGATCGGCGGCAACGGGCTCTACTACGGGCTGCCGCACTGGCTGATCCTGCTGGTCCAGGCCGTGATGGCCGGTGTGGTCGCGGTGACGCTGTGGCTGCTGTGGCGTTACTACCGCCACGACGACCTGTTCTTCGTCACCACGTTCTCCGGGGTGCTGCTCACCGCGTCGTTCCTGCTGCTCTCGCTGGGCCAGATGTACTACTCGATGATGCTGTTCCCGTTCCTGATGTCGGTCGTGCTGCGCAATTCCGTGCTGCGCAACTGGCCGGCGTGGCTGGCGATCTTCGGGTTCATGACCTACGACAAGTGGCTCTCGGACCGCTGGCAGAGCACCGGGCGCACGCTCGAGTACCTGCGCGTGACCTTCGGCTGGGGCTTGCTGCTGGTCGTCGTGTTCTGTGTGCTCGGCGACCGCTACCTGGCCGCGCGCCGCGAGGGCAGACTGCGGTTCGGCATCGACCCCGCCTGGATGGCGAACGCGCCGGATTCGCGCGACGGCACCGAGGACGAGCGGCCCGCGCCCGCGGCGGTCTCCGCCACCACCGATCGCGACGATCCGGTCGCTCCGGAAGAGCCGATCGACGACCGCGAACCCGCGCTGAAATAGGGCTCGGCCGGTGCTGTGATGCGACGATCGCGGCGCGCACCGGCCGAAACCATTAGCGTGGAGTGATGAGTTCCGATACTTCGTTGCCCACGCCGCGCATCCAGCTGACGCCGCAGCAGTGGCGGGCGAAACTGGATCCGCAGGAGTACGCCGTGCTCCGTGAGGCCGCCACCGAGCGCCCGTTCGTCGGCGAGTACACCGATACCAAGACCGAGGGCGTCTACACCTGCCGCGCCTGCGACGCCGAATTGTTCCGCAGCACCGAGAAATTCGACTCGCACTGCGGCTGGCCGTCGTTCTTCGACCCGGCCGATTCCGACGCGGTGATCCTGCGCGCCGACGATTCGCTCGGCATGCGCCGGGTGGAGGTGCTGTGCGCGAACTGCCACAGCCACCTCGGCCATGTCTTCGAGGGCGAGGGCTACCCGACGCCCACCGACCAGCGTTACTGCATCAACTCGATCGCGCTGCGCCTGACACCGGCCCAACCGGAAGGAACTGCCTGAGCGCGCTGGGTGCCCCGCACGACCCGACCTCGAGGAGGGTCCCGCCGACGAAGTCGGCGGTTCGCGACCGTCCCGTGGATCAGGTGCCGTTGCGTACGCGACGAAGGAGCAAGCAACGGTGCCTGATCGGCGGGACCGCCGGGGCGCGAACTCGAGCGCGCCAGCGCTCCAGAATTACGGCAGTGCGGTGACCAGCTGCTCGACCTCGACGCGCGGGCCGGTGAAGAACGGGATCTCCTCGCGCACGTGCAGGCGGGCCTCGGTGGCGCGCAGGTCGCGCATGAGGTCGACGATGCGGTGCAGTTCGGGGGCCTCGAAGGCGAGGATCCATTCGTAGTCGCCCAGCGCCATCGAGCTGACGGTGTTGGCCCGCACGTCCGGGTAGCCGCGGGCGGCCTTGCCGTGGTCGGCGAGCATCTTGCGCCGCTCCTCGTCGGGCAGCAGGTACCACTCGTAGGACCGCACGAACGGGTACACGCAGATGTAGTTGCCCGGGTCCTCCCCCGCCAGGAACGCCGGGATATGACTCTTGTTGAACTCGGCCGGGCGGTGCACCGCCACGTTGCTCCACACCGGGGCGCTGGCCCGGCCCAGTTCGGTGGTGCGGCGGAAGTCGGCGTAGGCGGCCTGCAGGTCCTCGACGCGCTCGGCGTGGGTCCACAGCATGAAGTCGGCGTCGGCGCGCAGGCCGGCCACGTCGTAGATGCCACGCAGCACGACGCCCTTGTCGGCCAGGCCGTCGAAGAACGCCTGCGCCTCCTTGATCGCCGCGGCCCGGTCCTCGCCGAGCACACCCGGCTGCACCTGGAACACCGAGAACATCAGGTAGCGAATAGTGGAGTTGAGGGCCTGATAGTCGAGTCGCGCCATGGATCCATCGTGCCACTGCGACGATTTCGCCCGCCGGGTGGGCGGGGATTCGAGATCGGCCGGTCGTCGCCCAGGTGTCGGTCCGCAGCGCCGCCGGATCGTCGATGTCGCGGTAGTGGATGCCGGTCATCCCGAGCGCCCGCGCGGCCGGCACGTCATCGAGCCGATCAGCGATGCACAGGCAACGCTGCGGCGTGACACCGGCCGCCGCGATCTCGTGGTGAACGCGCCCGTCAGTCGGTCGCCGGCCTGGCCGGGAGCCAGGGCGCGGTCTCCTCGCTGCCGAAGACGGAGGTCACGGTGGTCGCCGCGCCCTCATGGAGTTCGACCGGGCCGAGGTCGGGGTCGAGGATCAGGGTGCGGAGGGGCTGCTCGCCGGTGGTGGTCACAGCGGGCGATCATGCAACATCGCTATCGCACCCGGTCGGGGACACGCCGGGGCGATGGGCCAGGACGTGTCCAGCCCCATGGATTCGCTCTGCCGACCCGTCGGCTGCCCGAATCTCCCGCCGCCGATACGGTGACCCGCTGTCGGCGCCGGCGCTACTCGACGCGGGAGGTGACGGCGCGGGCGATGCGTTCGGCCGCGGCCGTGCCGGCGGCGACGCAGGCGGGGACGCCGACGCCGTGGAGGTAGGCGCCCGCTACGGCCAGGCCGTCGAGGTCGGCGACGGCGGATTCCAGGGTGGCGATGCGTTCGGTGTGGCCGGGGGCGTACTGGGGCAGGCCGCCGGGCCAGCGCTGGACGATGGCGTGAATCGGGGCGATCTCGGTGCCGGTGACCGTGGTCAGGTCGGCGACGGCGGCGGTGACGAGGTCCTCGTCGGACCAGGACAGCGGGGCTTCGTCGCCGAAGCGGCCGAAGGAGGCGCGGACCAGGGCGACGTCGCGGGCGCCCAGGTGCGGCCACTTGCGACTGGACAGGGTGAAGGCCTTGGCGCGCAAGGGTTCTCCGGTGGCGACCAGGATGCCCGAATTGTCCGGCAGGTCGGTGGTGAGCGGCAGCGCCATGGCGACCAGCGCCGAGGAGGACAGCTCGATGCCCGCGGCGGCCGCGGCCGCGACCGGTGACGCGTAGTGCAGCAGACGGGCGGTGACGGGGGCCGGCGTGGCCAGGACGACGGCGTCGACCAGGCCGATCGGATCGACCACCCAGCCCCGGGGCGCGGCGGCCACCCGGGTCGCCGCCAGGGTGGTGACCAGCCGCGCGTCCGACGCGGCGGTCAGGGCGGCGAGCAGGGCGCCGTAACCGTCGCGCAGACCGCCGAAGACCGGCGCGGTGCTCGGCGGCGGCAGGGCCTCGCGAACGGCCTCGGTGAGGCTGCGGGCGCCGCGGTCCAGCGCGGCGGCGAGGGTGGGCAGCGCGGCGCGGACGCCGATCGAGGCGCTGGTGCCCGCGTAGACGCCGCCCAGCAGCGGGTCGACACTGCGCTCGACCACCTGCCGTCCGAAGCGATCGGCGACGAGACTGTGCACGTCGATATCGGCGCCGGGCGTCCAGTCGAGCGCGCGCTGCGGCTCGGCCGCGACCTGTGCCAGCGTGGCGTCGTCGACGAGCCCGCGCAGGGATTCGGCATCGGACGGAATACCCATCAGGGTGCGCCCGGGCAGCGGATGCGCCGTCCCCTGTGCCCACACCAGCGGCCGCTTGCCCGCCGGGCGGACGAGCTGGTCGTCGATGCCGAGCTCGGTCATCAGCTCGAGCACCTCGGGCCTGCGCCCGACGAAGGCCTCGGCGCCGAGATCCACTGGCTCCCCGGCCAATTCACCGGTGTGCAGCACTCCGCCGACACGCGCGCTCTGCTCGAGCACCACGAGGTCGGCCTCGGCGCCCAGCCGCTGCCGCAGTCGATACGCCGCGACGAGCCCACTGATGCCGCCACCGATGATCGCGATCCGCATGCCTCGACCGTAGTCGCGCCGGCACGCGCGCCGGAACCCACACCCTCGGCGCTGTCACCGGGATCACGAACCGCCCACACCACCCGACCCCGCGCGGCAACCACCGGGCCGAGGTGCCGACACGACGGGGATCTACAGCGAGTGCACCAGCTCCACCAGTGCGGTCAGCACACCCGGATCGGTATCGGGCTGCACACCGTGGCCCAGGTTGAAGATGTGCCCGGTCGCGCCGAGGGTGATGGCGTCGTCGGCCTCGCGCAGGATGCGGCGGGTCTCGGCCTCGACCGCGTCGAACCCGGCGAACAGGATCGCCGGATCCAGGTTGCCCTGCAGGCCTTTTCCGGCGCCGACGCGGCGCACGGCCTCGGTGAGCGGCACCCGCCAGTCGACGCCGACCACGTCCGCGCCCGCCTCGCCCATCGCGCCGAGCAGCTCGCCGGTCCCGACACCGAAATGGATGCGCGGCACACCCGCCGCGGCGACCTCGGCGAACACCCGCTCCGAGTGCGGCAGCACGTACTCGCGGTAGTCGGCCAGCGACAGCGCGCCCGCCCAGGAGTCGAACAGCTGCACCGCGTCGACACCGGCGGCCAGCTGGGCCTGCAGGAACGCGATGGTGATGTCGGTGAGCGCGCCGAGCAGGGCGTGCCAGGTCTGCGGATCGGCGTGCATCATCGCCTTGGTGCGCTCGTGATGCTTGCTCGGTCCGCCCTCGACCAGGTAGGAGGCCAGGGTGAAGGGCGCGCCGGCGAAGCCGATGAGCGGGGTGTCGCCGAGCGCGTCGGTGAGCAGGCGCACGCCCTCGGCCACCGCGCCGACCTCTTCGGGCCGCAGCCGCGGCAGAGCCCGCACGTCGGCCTCGGTCCGCACCGGCGCGGCGACGACGGGGCCGACGCCCGGCACGATGTCGAGGTCGATGCCCGCGGCCTTGAGCGGAACGACGATATCGGAGAACAGGATTGCCGCGTCGACGCCGTGGCGGCGGATCGGCTGCATGGTGATCTCGCACACCAGCTCCGGGTCGAAGCAGGACTCGAGCATGCCGATGCCCTTGCGCAGTTCCCGGTACTCGGGCAGCGAGCGGCCCGCCTGGCGCATGAACCACACGGGGCGCCTGCTGGGCGTCGCGCCGGTGGCGGCGGCCAGGAAGGGGGCATCGGTCAACCGGCGGCGGGTGTAAGTGCTCATCGGTGTTCATCCTAAGCGGCGGGGCGCGGCGTGCCGTCAACTGTCGCCCCCGCGGCGCACCCGACGGGTACACACGCGGACATCGGACGAACGACCCCCCGGCCCGCCTCATCGCACATCGCGCATCACACCGAGCCCGAGAATGCGCGCTGCGCAACGCAGCCCGGACCCGGCGACGTGTGGCGGCGCGCCTCCGACGACGCCGAGCACGCACGGTCTACCGTTTCTCCTCGTGACACCGCTCGACATCCGCGACGGCGCCGCACCGACCGGGGGAACGCCCCGCGAGCCTGCTTCTTTCCGGGCGGCGGTCGATGCGATGGGCACCGCAACCGTGCACCCCCGAATCGAGCTGGCGCCTATCCGTCCCCCGCAACGGTTGGCGCCGTTCTCCTATGCGCTCGGAGCGGAGGTCACCCACCCCGACAGCGCCATCGTGCCGATCGATTCCGAGGGGGACGCGTTCGGCAGGCTGATCCTGCTGCACGACCCCGAGGGCGACGAGGCCTGGCACGGCGTGTTCCGGCTGGTCGCCTACATCCAGGCCGACATCGACGCCGCGCTCGCCGCCGACCCGCTGCTGCCCGAGGTGGCGTGGAGCTGGCTGGTCGACTCCCTGGAGTCGCGCGGCGAGCCGTTCACCGCGCTCGGTGGCACGGTCACGGCCACCAGTTCGGTCCGCTACGGCGACATCGCGGGCCCGCCCCGGGCTCACCAGCTGGAGCTGCGCGCCTCCTGGACGGCGATGAACACCGAGATGCGCCGGCACGTGGAGGCATTCTGCGAGGTACTGGCCTTCGCCGCCGGGCTGCCACCCGCCGGGATCACCCATTTGCGACCGGAGTCGTATACCCGCACCGATCGCCCTTGAACGCCACGTAGAGTTCACGTTTATGCCGGTCGCCGAGGAACCAACCGCAGCAGAGCCCCTGCTCGCCCCCGCCGAGGGGGTTCCACCCGTGCTGGCGACCGCCGACGAGGTCGCCGCGGCCGCCGCGAAGCTCGCCGCGGGCACCGGCCCGCTGGCGGTCGACGCCGAGCGCGCGTCCGGGTTCCGCTACTCCGCGCGGGCCTATCTGATCCAGCTGCGCCGGGCGGGCGCCGGCTCCTTCCTGATCGACCCGATCCCGCTGACCGACGCGCTGATCCCGTTGGCCGCGGCGATCAACCCCCTCGAATGGGTGCTGCACTCGGCCGACCAGGATCTGCCCGGCCTGGCCGAACTCGGGCTGCGGCCGGCCCGGCTCTTCGACACCGAGCTCGGCGGCCGGATCGCCGGTTACGAGCGTGTCGGCCTGGCCGCGATGGTGGAGAACCTGCTGGGCCGGTCGCTGCGCAAGGGTCACGGCGCCGCCGACTGGTCGACCCGGCCGCTGCCCGACGAATGGCTCAACTACGCCGCCCTGGATGTGGAACTGCTGCTGGAGCTGCGCGACACCGTCGCCGCCGATCTCACCGAGCAGGGCAAGATCGAGTGGGCCGCCGAGGAATTCGAGCACGTCCGCACCATGGACCCGCCCGCGCCGAAGGCCGACCGCTGGCGGCGCACCTCCGGCATCCACACGCTGCGCCGCGCCCGCCAGCTGGCGATCGTGCGCGAACTGTGGACCACCCGCGACGAGCTGGCCCGCGCTCGTGATGTCGCGCCCGCCCGCATTCTGCCCGATTCGGCCATCGTGGCCGCGGCCACCGGGGAGCCGCGCAGCATCGCCCAGCTGCGCACGCTGCCGGTCTTCGGCGGGCCGCGCCAGCGACGCTACTCCCGGGACTGGCTGGCCGCCGTCGAGCGCGGCCGCACCCTGCCGGACAAGGAACTGCCGCCGCTGACGCTGCCCTTCGACGGTCCGCCCCCGGTCAACCGCTGGGAACGCCGTGACCCCGCCGCCGCGGCACGCCTGGCCACCGCGCGCAGCGCGATGGGCGAACTCTCCACCGAGTACGCCATCCCGGTCGAGAACCTGCTCTCCCCCGACCTGGTCCGCCGGTTGTGCTGGGACGGGCTGCCCGACTACAAGAACGTCGGCGAACCCGACGAGCTGTCGTCCACGATCGAGGACTTCCTCCGGGCGGGCGGCGCCCGGCCGTGGCAGCGCGCGCTGGCCGTGCCCGCGCTGGCCAAGGCGCTGACCCCCGCCGAATAGACCACCGGCCCCCGCCGCGTCACGCGACAGGGGCCGAGGGGTGCCGAGAACTGGTCAGGGGGCGGGTTGCGCCTGTTCGACGAACCGGTTGGTGTAGGTGGCCGCGAGGTCGATGCGGTCACGGACCGGAGCCACATTGCGCGAATACTGGCCGAGAATGCGCAGCACGTTCTGAGCGCCTTCGGTTTTCATGAGTCCGTCGCCGTTGAACATGCCGATCGAGTCGCGCAGGGACTGCACGTAGAGGGCCGGATCGCTGCCCGCGTACTGCGAGGGCATCGTCGCGGCGATCTCCTCGGGCGTGTGGGTGTCGATCCAGCGCAGGGTCTGGACGAACGCGTTCGCCAGCTTCTGCACGATCTCCGGGTGCGCGGACACGGTGTCGCACTTCATGTACAGCGAGGAGGCCGGGTACAGACCGCCGAGGGCCGCGCGGGTGCCTTCCTCGTTGCGCATGTCGGTCAGGATCTTCGCGTCGCCGGACTGCACCATCTTGGCGACGGTCGGGTCGGTGGTCATGCCCGCGTCGATGCCGTCGTGGTTCATGCCGGCGATGAAGGTCTGACCCGCACCGACTTTCACCCGGGTGTAGTCGGAGGTGCTCAGGCCGGCCTGGCCCGCGAGCGCCTGGGTGAGGAAGTCGGTCGACGAGCCCAGCGAGGTGACGCCGAGTGCGCGGCCGCGGAAGTCGGCCGGACTGCGGATGGCGTCGGCGTCGGCGGTGGAGACCAACTCCACCTCCCCCGGCACGTCGGCGAACTGGACCACGGTCTGCAGGCACTGATCCTTGGCCTGCAGGTCGATGGTGTGGTCGTAGAAGCCGACCACGGCCTGCACGTCACCGGTCAGCAGCGCGGTCTCGGCACTGGCGCCGGACTGTTCGCCGAGCAACTTCACGTCGAGGTCGTTGGCGTCGAAGGCGCCGAGCTGCTGGGCCAGCATGGCGGGCAGGTAGATCACCTTCTCCAAACCGCCGACCATGATGGTGATCTGGGGCCTGCCGTCGGCCATCGGGATGGTGCGCGAGTCCCGGCACCCGGTGGCCAGCAGCAGCGAACTGATCGCGAGCAGGGCGACGGCGAGCGGCTTGCGGTATCTCATCGTCTACACCCCGTGTCCCGACTGGGCCTGCGAGGGACGCCATTTCAGCAACCGGTTCTCCGCGACCCCGATCAGCCATTCGGCTATCAGCGCGACCACCGTGATGATGATCATGCCCGCGTAGATGCCCGCCGCGTCGAAGGTGCCCTGCGCGTTGGAGATCAGCAGACCCAAACCCTTACTGGCACCGGCGTATTCACCGACGACCGCGCCGATCAGCGCGAAGCCGAAGGCGGTGTGCAGGCTGGACAGGATCCAGGTGGTGGCGCTGGGCAAGACGATCGAACCGAGGATCTGCCGCTTGCTCGCGCCGAGGATGCGGGCGTTGTCGATGACGTTGCCGTCGACCTCCCTGGCACCGGTGAACGCGTTGAAGAACACCGCGAAGAACACCAGCACGACCACGGTCGCCACTTTGGACTCCAGGCCGAGACCGAACCAGATGATGAACAGCGAGGCCAGCACGATGCGCGGAACAGCGTTGAGCGCCTTGATGAACGGGGCGAGCACGTCGGCCCAGTAGCGACTGCGGCCGAGCAGGGTGCCCAGGACGACACCGGCGACGGTGCCGATCACGAAACCGAGCACGGCCTCCTGCACCGTGGTGAAGATCTGCAACCAGATCGAGCCGAACTGCGTTCCCTCGGTGAACCATTCGACGAGCCGGTCCCAGATGAGCGAGGGCTTGGAGTAGAAGAACGGGTCGATCCACACGCTGGCGACCAGTTCCCACGAGCACAGCCACACCGCGATGAGCGCGGCCCGCAGACCCCACACCCGCAGCTTGGACTTGCGGTGCTCGGCCTTGACCCGAGCCAAGATCTGATCCTCGGTCTCCGCCTCGACCTCCGGTACGGTGACCGCGATCTTGTCCATCGTCTCAAGCGACACGGGTCGCTCCCTTCATGCGAGCCGCCTCGACCTGATCGCGCAGCGTTTCCCAGATTTCCTTGTAGAGGTCGCGGAACTCCTCGGTCAGGCGTACCTCCTCGACATTGCGCGGCCGTTCGAGCGTGACGCGGAAGTCACCGCACACCGTCGCCGGGCTCGCGGTCATCACCACGACGCGATCGGCCAGGGCGATGGCCTCCTCCAGGTCGTGGGTCACGAAGATCACCGCGGCGTCGGTGCCCGCCCACACGCGCAGCAGTTCGTCCTGCATGAGCTGGCGGGTCTGCACGTCGAGCGCGCTGAACGGCTCGTCCATGAGGATGATCTCGGGCTCGTTGACCAGTGTCTGCGCCAGCGCGACGCGCTTGCGCATGCCGCCGGAGAGCTGATGCGGGTAGTAGTCCTCGAACCCGGCCAGACCGACGATGCGCACCCACTCGGCGGCCTCGGCCTTGGCCTGGGCCTTCGGCACGCCCCGGAACCGCGGGCCGAGCGCGACGTTGTCGAGGACGCTGCGCCAGGGCAGCACGGCATCCTGCTGGAACATGTAGCCGATGCCGTCGGGGATGCCGTCGACATCCTTGCCGCGCACCAGCGTCCGGCCCGCCGAGGTCGGCTCGAGGCCGGACACCAGCGAGAGGGTGGTGGACTTACCGCAGCCGGTCGGGCCGACCACGGCGACGAATTCGCCTGCGGCGACGGTGAAGTCGATGTTGCGCACCGCGGTGTGGATGCCACCGCCGGTTCCGGGGAAGCGCTTCGTCGCGCCCCGGAGTTCGATGAGTGGATTGCTCATTGCTGCTCCTGTGTCCGGCGCCGCTGGGTGTGATGTGCGGCCGCTATCGAAAGATAAGTGGGCTGGGTCACAGTGCGCGCGCTTGTGCGCACAACCAGCGCAACCAGCGATTCGACAGGTTGTGCGCATTGTGCTCACGCGGTCGGGGCGTGCCTACACTGAGCCGGTGAGGCTGTTCCCCCGGGGCGTCCGGCTGCGGACGCAGATCGTGTTGCTGCAGGTCGCGCTGGTCGCGCTGACCCTGGGGCTCGCGTTCGGGGTGTTCGCCTACCTCAGCGATCAGCGGCTCACCGCCGAGTACGGGCAGCGGGCGCTGGCGATCGCGCGGACCGTCGCCAGTGATCCGGTGGTGCGCGCGGAGGTCGCCCGCTATGCGGCGCTGCCGCTCACGCCGGGGCCCGCGCTGCGCACCGAGCTCGCCGGCGGGCAGCTCGAGCGGACCGCCGAGGCGGCCCGGCAGCGCACCGACGCGCTGTTCGTGGTGATCACCGACGATGCCGGACTGCGGCTGGCCCATCCCGATCCGGCCCGGCTCGGCGAGAAGGTGAGCACCGATCCGTCGCAGGCGCTGGGCGGGGCCGAGGTGGTGATCAGCGAGCACGGCACACTCGGCGACTCGGTGCGCGCGAAAGTGCCGGTGCGCGCGCCGGATTCGGAGCGGGTGGTGGGTGAGGTGAGCGTCGGCATCTCCACCGAGGCGGTGGGCGAGCAGCTGACGCGCGACCTGAGCAAGGCCGGTCTGCTGGTGCTCGGCGCGTTGTTCGCCGGGATCGCCGGATCGGTGCTGCTGGCACGGCGCTGGCACGGGCTGACCCTGGGCCTGCAACCCGCGGAACTGGCCGAGCTGGTGCGCGAACAGGATGTGGTGCTGCACGGTATCGGGGTGGGTGTGGTCGCGGTCGACGACCGGGGGCGCACCACGGTGATCAACGACGAGGCGCGCGCCCTGCTCGGCATCGAGGGCGACAGTGGTCGTCCGGTGGAGACGATCGGGCTGACCCCGCGCGTACTCGCGGCGTTCCGGGCCGCCGACGGGCGCCCGGTCCAGGCGGCGGTCGGCGACCGGATCGTGGTGGTCACCGCGCGCACGGTCACCCGCGACGGGCGGTCGCTGGGCGCGGTGCTGGATGTGCGCGACCGCACCGACGTCGAGTCGCTGACCCGGCAGCTGGACGCGGTGCGATCGATGAGCACCGTCCTGCGCGCCCAGCGGCACGAATTCGCCAACCGGTTACACCTGCTCAGCGGTCTGCTGCACGGCGACCGGCCCGGCGAGGCCGCACGCTACATCGACGAGCTGCTCGGCGCCGGTCCTCTCGGCGCCGCCATGCCGGGCATCGACACGGTGCGTGACCCGTACCTGCAAGCGTTCCTCGCCGCCAAGGCCGCGCACGCCAGGGAGAACAATGTCGAGCTCCGGTTGGGGCCGAGCACCTGGGTCGACGCGAATCTGACTGCGCCCGTGGATGTCACGACGGTGCTGGGCAATCTGCTGGACAACGCGATCGACGCGGTCCGCCCGAGCGGCACGCCGGTGGCCGCCGAGGACGACGCCCGGACCTCGCCGCATGGCGCCGGTGTCGATCCCGAATCGACAGCACCCGCCCGCACGGTGACCCCGCGGCCCTCGATCCACCCGGTCCGCCGATCGGCCGAGAGCGGAATGGGCTCGGCAGCACCGTTCGGCGGGGAATCCACCGATCCGGCGGCCGCCCGAACCGGCACGAAATCCGCGTCACAGCCCTGCGCGGCACCGACCGATCCGGCAGCGATACACGCCGACGCGGAATCCACCGCGCAATCCGGCTCGGCCGCAGTCGACACCGGCACGCAACCCGCAGCACAAGCCGGCGGGGAACCGAGCGGCGTCGGTGATCGAGGCGGGGAGGTCGCGGACGGGTCCGGGGCCGAACCGGGCGGTCGGCGCGCCGAGTCCGGTCCGCGTTTCGCCGTTTCGGCGGTGGTGGAAGTCGAACTGGTGCAAGAGGGTTCGACCCTGCACATCACGGTGGCCGACAGTGGCGGCGGGGTGGCGCCGGAGCTGGTGGACGCGGTGTTCGCGGACGGGGTCTCGACCAAAGAAGGGGCGGGGGTGCCGGGCGGACGCGGGGTCGGGCTCGCGTTGTCCAGGCAGGTGGCCAGGGCGCTCGGCGGGGACGTGTGGCTGGCGTCGGCGGGGACACCGGCGGGGGAACTGAGCGGGGCGGAGTTCATCGCGCGTCTGCCGGGCGTGCTGACCGAAGGAGACCCGCCGTGAGCCGGACCGAGTTCAGCGTGCTCGTCGTGGACGACGACTTCCGGGTGGCGAACATGCACGCCGGAATCGTCGGGGCGCTCCCGGGATTCACCGTGGGCGCGGTCGTGAATACGGTGGCCGCGGCGCGGCAGGCGCTGGCCGAGGCCAGCTTCGACCTGGCCCTGGTGGACGTGTACCTGCCGGACGGATCCGGGATCGACCTGGTCCGGGAGCTGCGCTGCGATGCCATGATGCTCACCGCCGCCACCGAATCCGCCACGGTGCGGGCGGCGGCGACGGCGGGCGCTCTCGCCTACCTGGTGAAGCCGTTCGATCACACCGTGCTCGCCGCACGACTGGCCGGATACGGGCGCTACCGGCGGATCCTGGCGGCGCCGGATGTCACCGCCCGCGACGTCGACGCGGCCTGGGACGCCCTGCGCCCGGCCCCGCCCGCCCCCGACCGTGCCGCCGCCGCGACCTCTCCCACCCGGGAGTTGGTATTGCGGGCGGCGCAGAGCGCGGACGCGCCGATGTCGGCGGGCGAGATAGCGACCGCCATCGGCATCTCACGCGCCACCGCCCAGCGCTACCTCGCCGCCCTCGTCACCACCGGTGACCTACGCATGCAGCTGCGCTACGGCGCGACCGGACGCCCCGAACAGGAGTACTCCCCCACCCGCCGCACCCCCTGATCGCCGCAGGGCACGATACCGAGCAACCGCACCATGGCCCGCACCCGCCACACCGCGCCACCACGGTCCACGTCCGCCGCGGCGCTACCGCACCACGGACCGCTCGCCGCTGCGGTGCCACCGCACCGTTGTCTGTCCTCGGCACGGCGACGACGACGCGCCGACGTACTGACCGCGAGGTGTAGGAACGGCCACGGCGGGGTACTGAACGGGGTTACGCCCCAGACGGTTTGGAGTACGGCCTTGACCGACCCCCGCTTTCCGCAGCCCTACCAGCCGCCCCGTTTTCCGCCGGGTCCACCCGAGCCGAATGCCGTCACCGCGATCTTCGCCGGCATTCTCGCCGTTCTCGGCGGACTGCGTGGCGTGTTCGGCGCCGTCGCCATCCCGTTCCTGACCACCGACCCCGACTTCGACCCGACCGGGTTCTGGAGCAAGATCCAAGTGCTGCTGGGCATTTCGGCACTGTGCTCGCTGATCCTGCTCATCGGCGGCATCCTGATGCTGGCGCGCAAGAAGGTGTCGCGGGTGCTGATCGGGGTCGGCGGGACCGGCACTCTGGCGCTGTCGATCATCACCACGATCGCGCTGTACAACCATCTGGACGCGCAGACCGATGATTCCACGTCGCTCACCGTGTCGTTCGATTCCGATCTGAGTGTGTTCAACGCGATCGGGTTCCTGTTCAACATCGCGCTGCTGGTGCTGACCTTCCTGCCGAGCACGGGGCGCTGGCTGGCCCACCGCCGACCCGGATACTGACCGAAATTCCCTCGACCCGGCGATCTCTCGACGCTAGCGTGGCCTCCTGCCCGTCCCCGTCGAGAGGAACCGCCGTGTCCGAAGCCGAGGCGATCGCCGCCAACCGCGCCAACTGGGACGACCGGGCCGACGTCCACGCGCGCTCGCGGATGTACGACGTCGACGCCTTTCTCGCCGACCCGGCCGCGATTTCCTCGGTGGTGCGCAACGATCTGGCGGTGCTGGCGCCGCACCTGCCCGACACCGGAATCGCCGGGCGCTCGCTGCTGCACCTGCAGTGCCATATCGGCACCGACACCGTGTCATGGGCCCGGCTGGGCGCGATCGACGTGCACGGGCTCGATCTGTCCCCGAACTCGCTGCGGCACGCGGCGCGCATCGCCGCGGCCGACGGACGCGACATCACCTGGGTCGAGGGAGATGCCCGGTTCGCCTCGTCGGTGATCGACCGGTCGTTCGACACCATCGTGACGAGCACGGGCACGATCGTCTGGCTGCCCGAACTGACCGCGTGGGCCCGCTCGATCCACGATCTGCTCGCCCCCGGCGGAGTGTTCGTGCTCCGCGACGACCACCCGATCCTGGGCGCCATGGACTTCGAGCCCTGGCGGATCACCGACGACTACCTCGCCGGGGGCGGCGCCCGCACCTATTCGGACGCGGGCACCTACACCGAGGATTCGGCGGGCTCGATCGCGCACACGACCAATCACGAATGGCGCCACGACCTGGGCGAGGTTGTCGGCGCGCTGCTCGCGGCGGGCCTGCGGATCGAGGCGCTGCACGAACTGCCCTACCTGGATTGGCGGCCGTTCGGCGACCTCGTCGCCTGCCCGGAAGGCTGGGCGCTGCCGCCGGGGGCACCACGGATCCCGCTGAACTTCGCCGTCGTCGCCCGGCGTCCCGGGCGGTGAACGCACTGCGCGCTCGGTGTCGTCACCGAGCGCGCAGGATCTCGTGGTCGCCGATCAGCGCGCCCGCAGCCAGCCGCCGATGCGCTGGGCGATCGCGTCGGGGGTCAGGCCCAGCTCCTCGAGGATCTCTGCGCGCGAGGCGTGATCCAGGAACTGCTGGGGCACACCGAGATCGCGGGTCGGCACATCGAGACCGGCGTCGCGCAGGCGGGCCGAGACCGTCGAACCGATACCGCCGTGCAGGCCGCCGTCCTCGACGGTGACGACGAGCCGGTAGTTCTCGGCCAGCTTGACCAGCGTGTCCGACACCGGGATGACCCAGCGCGGGTCGACCACGGTGACCGAGATGCCCTGGGGCTCCAAGAGTTCGGCGACCCGCATGGCCGTCTCGGCGAACGGGCCGACCGCGACGATCAGGACGTCGCCGTGCTGGGCCTGCGCCGAGCCGGCACCGGGGACCGCCAGGCGCAGCACGTCGAGACCGTCGAGTCGTTCCACCGCCGTGATGTCCTCGGCGACACTGCCCTTCGGGAACCGCAGCACCGTCGGACCGTCGGAGATCGCCAGCGCCTCGGCGAGTTCCTCGCGCAGGGTGGCGCCGTCGCGCGGAGCGGCGACCCGGATGCCGGGAATGATGCCGAGCAGCGAGAAGTCCCACATGCCGTTGTGGCTGGCGCCGTCGGGGCCGGTGATGCCCGCGCGGTCCAGCACCACCGTGACCGGCTGCTTCAGCAGCGCGACATCCATGAGCAGCTGGTCGAACGCGCGGTTGAGGAAGGTGGAGTAGATCGCGACGACGGGGTGCATGCCGCCCAGCGCCAGACCGGCGGCCGAGGCCATCGCGTGCTGTTCGGCGATGCCCACGTCGAACATGCGGTCCGGGAAGCGCTCGCCGAAGGGCGCCAGGCCGGTCGGGCCGGGCATGGCCGCGGTGATGGCGACGATGTCCTCGCGCCGCGAGGCGTGCTCGATGAGTTCCTCGGAGAACACCGCCGTCCAGCCCTTGGCCTTCTTGCCCGCGAGCGGGCGGCCGGTGAGCGGGTCGATCGGGTCGCAGGCGTGCATCTGGTCGGCGACGTGGTTCTCGGCGTGCTCGTAGCCGTTGCCCTTGCGGGTGACCACGTGCACGACCACCGGTCCGCCGAAGTCCTTGGCGCGGCGCATGGCCGCCTCAAGCGCCACCAGATCGTGGCCGTCGACCGGGCCGACGTACTTCATGCCCAGATCGGCGAACAGTTCCTGCGGGCTGACCGCGTCCTTGATCCCCGCCTTGAGCGCGTGAACCATCGAATACGCCGAATCCCCCACGGCCGGAATGCTTTTGAGAAGGCGCTTCCCGGCGTCGAGGGCGTGCTCGTAGGCGGGCTGGGTGCGCAGCGCGGTCAGCCGGTCGGCCAGGCCGCCGATGGTCGGCGCGTAGGAGCGGCCGTTGTCGTTGACCACGACCACCACCGGACGGTCGGGCGCGCCCGCGATGTTGTTGAGCGCCTCCCAGCACATCCCGCCGGTGAGCGCGCCGTCACCGACGACGGCGACGACGGTGCGGTCCTGCTCGCTCAGCGCGAAGGCCTTGGCCAGGCCGTCGGCATAGGACAGCGCGGCCGAGGCGTGCGAGGACTCCACCCAGTCGTGCTCGCTCTCGGCGCGGCTGGGGTAGCCCGACAGGCCGTCGCGCATGCGCAGCGAGTCGAATCGGTCCTTGCGGCCGGTGAGGATCTTGTGCACATACGCCTGATGGCCGGTGTCGAAGATCAGCGGATCGGCCGGGGAGTCGAAGATCCGGTGTAGCGCGATGGTCAGTTCGACCACGCCTAGGTTGGGGCCGAGGTGGCCTCCGGTGGCGGCGACCTTCTGCACCAGGAACTCGCGGATCTCGTCCGCCAGGTCCCGCAGTTGCGGCACGCTCAGCCGGCGCAGATCTTCGGGTGAATCCACCCGCGACAGCACTCCCACCTGAACTCGCTCCCTCCGGACTACTGTGTGATCCGCCCAGTGTATTTGGCCGTGCGGGCGGCTCCGGCTCGCGGGCCCTTCCGGGTGCCCCGCACCGACGATCACAGCGGGCGTGCCGGTCCCCCGCGGCACGCCGCTGAACAGGGCGCGCCGCCGCCTGGCGCCGTCACCACGGGCCGCGATCGCCTGTGAGGACTATCTCCCCCGCGCGTCCCCGCGGGACCGGCCACGCCGCGTCCTAGAGTGTCGCTGTGGCCGAACCGGACGGTGTTGCGCGCACGATCGACCCCGGCGTGGTGGCGGGCATGCTCGACGAGGTGTACGCGATCTGCCGCGACGACACCTCGGGTGCGCCCGCCGACTACATCCCCGAGCTGGCCGCGGTCGCGCCCGACTCGTTCGGGTTGTGCCTGGCCACCGCCGACGGGCTGATCTACCAGGTCGGCGACACCGATGTCGGGTTCACCATCCAGTCCATCTCCAAGCCGTTCACCTACGCGCTCGCGCTGGCCGACCGCGGTCTGGACGGGGTGGCCGCGCACATCGATGTCGAACCCTCGGGCGAGCCGTTCAACGAGATCGCCCTCGAGCCCGATACCCAGCGCCCCAGCAATCCGATGATCAACTCCGGCGCGATCACCGCGGCCTCGCTGATCAACGGCCGCGACGCCGCCGAGAAGTTCGAGCGGGTCCGGCGCTGCTACTCCCGCTTCGCCGGCCGCGAGCTGACGATGGACCAGGCGGTCTACGAGTCCGAGGCGCGCACCGGCTACCGCAACCGCGCGATCGGCTACATGCTGCGCTCGGTCGGCATCATCGATGTCGACCCCGACGACGCGGTCGACCGCTATTTCCGGCAGTGCTCGATCGAGATCACCTGCGCGGATCTGGCCCTGATGGCGGCGACGCTGGCCGACAACGGGGTCAACCCGAAGACCAGGGAGCGGGCACTGTCGACCGCGCTGACCGAGCGCGTGCTCAGCGTGATGACGACCTGCGGCATGTACAACGCCGCCGGTGACTGGGTGACCACGGTCGGACTGCCCGCCAAGAGCGGCGTCGGCGGCGGGATCATCGCCGTGCTGCCCGGCCAGCTCGGGATCTCGGTGTACTCGCCGCGGCTGGACGGCCAGGGCAACAGCGTGCGCGGCGTCGCGGCCTGCCGGGAACTGTCGCGGCGCCTGGAACTGCACTTCTGTCACGTGACCCGCGCCGCGCGCACCGCCATCCGGGCCGACTACTCGGTGGCGCAGGTGCCCTCGCGGCTGCGCCGCTCCCCCGAGGACGCCGCGGTGCTCGCCGACCACGGCGACCGGGCCCGGGTCTACGAATTGCACGGCGACCTGCTCTTCGCCGGCGCCGAGCGCACGGTGCGCTCGATCGAGAGCAAGGTCGGCGAACTCGACGCCCTGGTCATCGACCTGCGCCGGGTGGGCGAGGTGAGCGCGGTGGCGCGCGAGATGCTCGACGCGCTGCAGAACGCACTGGTCCGGCGGGGCAGCCGGGTCGCCCTGGTCGATCCCGAGGCCCGGCTCGGGCACGAGGCCTCCAGCCTGGACCCCGAGGATCCGCGCGGGCGCGTGTTCGTCGACCGCGACACCGCCACCGAGTGGTGTGAGGACATCATCCTGGCCCGGCACCGGCCGACCGGCGCCGAGAGCCGCCGCTCGATCCCCCTCGACGAGCACCCGCTGCTGGCCGGTCTCGACCCCGAGAACCGTGGTCTGCTCGGCAAGGACTTCGAACCGCGGACCTTCGCGCGCGGCGAGGTGATCGCCGAGCGGGGCGATTCGCGCTGCGGGCTGTTCCTGATCCTGGAGGGCCGCGTGCGGATGACCTTCCCCGGCACCGACGGGCGCGTGCACCGGCTGGTGACGCTGTCGGCGGGGATGACGTTCGGCGAGATCCCGATGCTACTCGGGCAACCGTTCGTCAACGAGATCATCGCCGAGACGCCGGTGCGGGTGGCGGTGATGCGGCCGGCGGTCTTCGACCAGCTCACCCAGGGCCACCCGCAACTGAAACTGGCCCTGCTGCAACGCCTCGCCGCGGGCGCCTACGCCCAGATGGAGGCCGCGGTGCGGACGCTGTCGGGCAACGCGGGCAACTACTGACGGGGAACTCGGACCCGCCGCGAGACGTTGGGCAGCACAGCATCCTTCGACCGACAGGAGTACCGCGGTGGGCAAGAAGTCCTGGCAGGCGAGCACCACGATGATCGGGCGCGGCACGGTGCGCGCGGTTCCCGATCTGATCCGCGTCACCCTGTCGGTGGAATCGCGCGCCGACACCGTCGCCGCCGCCTACGGCCGCGCCGGTGACCGGGTCAGCGCCGTCGTCGCTGCCCTGCGCGCGGCCGGGGTCAGCGACGCCGACATGGCGACCAGCGGGCTGAGCGTGCGCACCGAGACGGTCTACACCGATCAGGGACGCAGCGAGATCTCCGGCTACCTCGCCACCACCGGGCTCAGCATCGCCCTGCGTGACGGCACCGGCACCGAACCGGCCGACACGGTGGCGGCCGCGGTGACCGCGGGCGGCGACGACGTCCGCCTCGGCGGGCTGACCCGCGGGATCGCCGACCCCGAGCCGCTGCTCGCCCAGGCCCGCGACGCCGCCTTCGACGACGCGAAGACCAAGGCCGCGCAGTACGCCGAGCGCGCGGGCGTCACGCTGGGCGCGGTCGTGCAGATCACCGAGGACACCGCCGTGCCGCTCCCCCGCGCCTACGACATCAGCGCCGAGATGGACAGTGCGCCGATGCTGATGGCCAGGGCCGCTTCGCCGGTGCCGGTGGTTCCCGGGGAGACCGAGGTCGGTGCCACCGTCCGGGTCACCTGGGCCCTGGACTGATCCGAACCGGGTCGCCCGGCAGCGGAGCCCCGGCACGCCTCGGCGGAGTGCTCGCCGAGCGCGGAGGCGCCGCTGCCGACGTCCCGCACCGGTCGATGCCGGGTGATCCGGCGGCCCGAACCGTCCTCGCTCAGCGGTCGAGCAGGGCGACGCATTCGACGTGGTGGGTCGCCGGGAACGCGTCGAAAGCGCGCAGGTCGGCGAGGTGATAGCCCGCGTCGAGATACAACCCGAGATCGCGCGCGAAAGACGCCGGGTCGCACCCGATGTGGACGATCCGGCGCGGATCGGCGTCGGTGACCGCGGCCACGACCTCCTTGCCCGCACCGGCCCGCGGCGGATCGAGCACCACGACATCGGGTCCGTCGCCGTCGGCGTGGGCACGCACCCAGCGTTCGACACGATCGGCGCGCAGGTCCAGCCAGGGCAGATCACGCAGCGCGGCGGTGCCGTCGGCGACGGCCGAGCGCGCCGATTCGACGGCGGCGACCGCACCGGTCTGGCCGGTCTGCTCGGCCAGCCGCGCCGCGAACACGCCGACGCCGGCGTAAAGATCCCAGCCCGAACCGCCGGGAGCCAGCCCCGACCACTGCGCGACGAGGTCCGAATAGCATTGCGCGGCACCGCGATGCGCCTGCCAGAAGCCGGTGGCCGCCAGTTCCCAGCGCCGGCCCGCCACGTACTCCACGGCTCGGCCGGTGCCCGCCATCACCCATTCCTCGCGGGGGGCGTTGGTGGCCGACTTGCGCGCGGCGGCCCGGTCGCGGATCGCGCCGCGCTCGTCACCGGGGCCGCCGGACTCCCGGCGGCGGGTGGGCCGCTGACCACGGC
>NZ_LPNR01000123.1:0-237 GCF_019266065.1 Nocardia sp. MH4
TACCCCGAAGGGCCTTACCGCTCGACTTGCATGTGTTAAGCACGCCGCCAGCGTTCGTCCTGAGCCAGGATCAAACTCTCCGTTGAAGACTCTTGAAACACTCCGAAGAGCGAATCAGAAATATCTAAACTAGAGTCCGAAAACCTAGCAATGCCGAACACCAGCAAAAGTTTGCTGACATTCAAAATGTCCGACCTCGTCAACCGGGGGGTATGAGAGGCCGGAACCAATAATAAT
>NZ_LPNR01000123.1:246-44200 GCF_019266065.1 Nocardia sp. MH4
ACCCGCAACATTTCGTAGGGGCTTCCGCAGGGCAACTGTTCCAACCTAGCGCAGACAACCCGACCGAAGCAAATTCGGAAGGAGTGAGTCTGGCTAGATGATCAATCAGGCGCTCAGCGTCACCGCGTCGCTCTGACTCGAATAAAGTTACGCACCGACGAACGCGAAGTCAAATCGCCTGGTCAGACAGGCTATTTCGGCGTATCGACGCGCTCGACCTGTCCACCCAGCGCCTGCATCTGCTCGACGAACTTCGGGTAGCCGCGGTCGATGTGGAAGACATCGTGGACTTCGGTGACGCCGTCGGCGACCAGACCGGCCAGTACGAGACCGGCGCCGGCGCGAATGTCGGAGGACCACACCGGCGCGCTGGACAGCCGCGGGATACCGCGGACCACCGCGTGATGACCGTCGGTGCGGGCATCGGCGCCGAGCCGGATCATCTCCTCGACGAAGCGGAACCGCGCCTCGAAGACGTTCTCGGTGATCATCGACGTGCCGTCGGCGATGGCGGCCAGGCCGATCGCCATCGGCTGCAGGTCGGTCGGGAAGCCCGGGAACGGCAGCGTCGCGAAGTTCACCGCGCGCGGGCGCTCGGCCTGCACGACACGGAAACCGTTGGGCTCGTAGGAGATCCGCGCGCCGGCCGAGCGCAGCTTGTCCAGCACCAGCGCCAAGTGCTTGGGGTTGACCCCGGTCACCCGGACATCGCCGGTGGTCATCGCCGCGGCGATACCCCAGGTGGCGGCGACGATACGGTCGCCGATCACCCGATGCGTGGTCGGTGACAGGCTCTTGACGCCCTGCACGGTCAGCACCGAGGAACCGGCACCGTCGATCCGCGCACCCATCTGCACGAGCATGGTGCACAGGTCGACGATGTCGGGCTCGCGCGCCGCGTTGTCGATGACCGTCTCCCCCTCGGCCAGCACCGCGGCCATCAGGATGTTCTCGGTCGCGCCGACGGACGGGAAGTCGAGGCGGATGCGCGCGCCCTGCAGCTCGTCGGCGCGGGCGACCACGCATCCGTGCTCGATCTCGCTGGTCGCGCCGAGCAGCCGCAGGCCCTGCTGGTGCATGTCCAGTGGCCGCGAGCCGATCGCGTCACCGCCCGGGAGCGCGACGACCGCGCGCTTACAGCGCGCCATCAGCGGACCGAGCACACACACCGAGGCGCGGAACTGGGTCACCGCCGGGAAGTCGGCGTGATACTTCGGCTCCGGCGGGGTGACGATCGTGCAGACCGAGCGGTCTCCGCTCTCGTCGTCGGAGATCGTGACGTCGCAGCCGAGACCACGCAGCACCTCGGCCATCAGCGGGACATCGAGGATGTCCGGGCAGTTGGTGATGGTGGTCGTACCCTCGGCCAGCAAAGCGGCGGCCATCAGCTTCAGCACGCTGTTCTTCGCGCCGCCGACCGCGACCTCGCCGACGAGCTGATTACCGCCGGAGACCAGAAACCGTTCGCTCACCCCGCCAGCTTATCGACCGTTGCCCGACGACACGCCCCCCGACGCCAAACCGACCGATCCTGGCGCCACCGAGTGGCTTTCAGCGCTCGGCTCCGCCACCCGGCTGCCACAGCACGTCGCCCTCGGGATTGGTCGCACGGCTGAGGATGAACAGCAGGTCCGACAGGCGATTGAGGTATTTGGCGGGCAACACGCTGGTGTCGTCGGGGTGGGCCTCGACCGCCGCCCACGCCGCACGCTCGGCGCGCCGGACCACGGTGCGTGCCGTGTGCAACAGTGCGGCAATCGGCGTGCCGCCGGGCAGGATGAACGAATTCAGCGGTGCCAGGCCCTCGTTGAACTCGTCACACCACTTCTCCAGCCGATCGATGTAGGGCTGGGTGATGCGCAACGGCGGGTACTTCGGCTCGGCCACCACGGGGGTCGACAGATCCGCGCCCGCGTCGAAAAGGTCGTTCTGGACCTGGCGCAGCACCGCGAGCACCGCGGGCTCCGGCGCGCCGAGCGCGACCGCGACGCCGAGTGCCGCGTTGGCCTCGTCGCAGTCGGCGTAGGCCACCAGCCGGGGATCGGTCTTGGGGACGCGCGAGAAATCGCTCAGACCGGTGGTGCCGTCGTCGCCGGTCCTGGTGTAGATCCGGGTGAGATGGACGCTCATGCCTGGCCTCCCCTGGTCCGGCGGGCGCGATCGGACGGCCGCGACTCCACCCACGACAGAAAAGCCGCCATCGATCCGCGGTCGAGCGCGAGCTCGAAGCTGCTGTGCGGATCGGTGACGGCTACCACCACGATGTCCTCGCTCATGATGTCGAATTCGTCGCCCTGTGGCGCGCGGCGTTCGACGATCTCGAGGCCCTGCCGGTGCACGGTGGAGTCCGGACCGAACTTGAGGCTGGTCAATTTGAAGAAGACGAGGCGATCCTCGTCGTAGCGGATGAGACCGTGCCGCCAGCCCTGGCCGCCGCGCGCGGGCAATACCCGCAGGAGCGCGGCCGTGCCGCCCCGGCGCAGCATCACCAGCCGGTAAGTCGAAGCACCTGCTACGAACACGAGCGTCAGCACCAGAATGATCAGGAGAACCATCCCGGTTTGCAATGCCGTACGCCCTTTCGCTCAGCTGGTGTCGAAGACACCCCCGCCGTCATTCAATCACGCCCGTTGTGGGCCACTCCGGCGGGATCGGTAATACGGCCGGAAACAGCACTGTCGGCGACGAACCGGAGTTCGTCGCCGACAGTGTGTCGTTCGGTGAACAGATCAGGCAGTCACGGTCGCCTCGACCGCGCGCACCTGGCCCTGAGCGACCCGCAGCTCCACCTCGGTGGCGCTCGCGTCGGCCAGCACCTTGCGCGCCGCGTCGACGTCGACCTCACCCGCGAGTTCCGCGGACTCGGCCAGCACCCGCACGGTGTCGGCGGTGACCGAGAAGAAACCGCCGTGCACCGCGGCCACGATCCGATCGCCGTCGGTCGACACGATGGTCACCGTGCCGCCCTCGACGAGCTGACCGAGCAGCGGCTCGTGGCCCGCCATGATGCCGATCTGACCTTCGGTGGTCTGCGCGCTGACGAACGTCGCCTGGCCGGACCAGAGCTTGCGTTCGACGGCGACGAGATCAACTGTCATTTCCGCCATGGTGGACTACTTCCCGGCGATCTTCTTCGCAGCGGCCTCGACGTCGTCGAGACCACCGCAGGAGTTGAACGCCTGCTCCGGGAAGTGGTCGAACTCGCCCTTGCAGACGCGATCGAAGTCGTCGATGGTCTGCTCCAGCGGCACGACCGAACCCGGCTGACCGGTGAACTTCTCGGCCACGATGAAGTTCTGGCCGAGGAACTTCTCCAGACGACGGGCGCGGCCGACGAGGACCTTGTCCTCTTCGGAGAGCTCGTCCATACCGAGGATGGCGATGATGTCCTGCAGCTCCTTGTACTTCTGCAGGATCCGCTTGACCTCGTTGGCGACCCGGAAGTGGCGCTCACCGACGATCGACGCCTCGAGGATACGAGAGGTCGAGGTCAGCGGGTCGACGGCCGGGTAGATGCCCTTCTGCGAGATCGGGCGCGAAAGCTCGGTCGTCGCATCGAGGTGGGCGAAGGTGGTCGCCGGCGCCGGGTCGGTGTAGTCGTCGGCGGGGACGTAGATCGCCTGCAGCGAGGTGATCGAGCGACCACGGGTCGAGGTGATGCGCTCCTGGAGCTCACCCATCTCGTCCGCCAGCGTCGGCTGGTAACCCACGGCGGAGGGCATACGACCCAGCAGGGTCGAGACCTCGGAACCGGCCTGGGTGAAACGGAAGATGTTGTCGATGAAGAGCAGCACGTCCTGGTGCTGGACATCGCGGAAGTACTCCGCCATGGTCAGCGCGGACAGGGCCACGCGCATACGCGTGCCCGGCGGCTCGTCCATCTGGCCGAAGACGAGGGCGGTGTCCTGGAGGACGCCCATCTCTTCCATTTCCAGGTGGAGGTCGGTGCCCTCACGGGTACGCTCACCGACGCCCGCGAACACCGAGGTGCCGGAGAACTCGCGAGCGATACGGGTGATCATCTCCTGGATCAGAACGGTCTTGCCGACACCGGCACCACCGAACAGACCGATCTTGCCGCCCTTGACGTACGGGGTCAGCAGGTCGATGACCTTGACGCCGGTCTCGAGCATCTCGGTCTTACCCTCGAGCTGGTCGAAGCTCGGGGGCTTGCGGTGGATGCCCCACTGCTCGCCGTCGCGGCCGAGGCCCGGCGAGTCGAGGCAGTCACCGAGGGCGTTGAACACGTGGCCCTTGACGATGTCGCCGACGGGCACCGAGATCGGCTTGCCCGAGTCGGTGACGCTCGCGCCACGGACCAGGCCGTCGGTCGGCTGCATCGAGATGGTGCGCACGATGTTGTCGCCGAGGTGCTGCGCGACCTCGAGGGTCAGGGTCTTGGCCACCGACGGGAGCTTGATGTCGGCGTGCAGAGCGTTGAACAGCTCGGGGATGGCGCCACGCGGGAACTCGACGTCCACGACGGGGCCGATGACACGGACGACGCGGCCGGCGGTTGCGCCCGCCTTGGTCGCGTTGTCCTGAGTGACAGCTGCGGTCATTAGATTGGTTCTCTTCCTGCGCTTCTAGTCGCGGTCCGAGCTCGACGCCAGCGCGTTCACGCCGCCGACGATTTCGCTGATTTCCTGCGTGATCTGGGCCTGACGCACCGAGTTCGCCTCGCGCTGGAGCACACTGGCCAGCTCGTTGGCGTTATCGGTCGCCGCCTTCATTGCGGTGCGCCGAGCCGCGGACTCGGATGCCGCTGCCTCGAGCAACGATGCGTAGATACGCGTGTTGACGTACTTGGGCAGCAGAGCGCCCAGCAGCACATCGGCGTCCGGCTCGAATTCGTACTGCGCCGTGACCACCGCGTTCGGCGAATCCGAGACGATGTCCTCGCCGAGCTCGTACTTCTCGTCGACGAAGCTCACCTGGATCGGCGCCAAGCGGCGCACCTCCGGGGTCTGGGTCAGCATCGAGACGAACTTGGTGTACACGATGTGCAGTTCGTCGACGCCCGCGATGGTCCCGGTGCCGTCCAGCGAGGGAACCTCGTTGTCGGAGCCGGCCATGAAGGCCTCGACCAGGTGCTGGCACGCGGCCGAGGCATCGGTGTACTTCGGCTGCTGGGAGAAGCCGGTCCACGACGCCTGGAACGGACGGTTGCGGAACTTGTAGTACGTGAGGCCCTTGTTGCCCATCACGTACAGCACCGGCTCCTTGCCGTCGCCACGCAGCGTGGTCATGAGCTCCTCGGCGCGCTTGAGCACGTTCGAGTTGTAGCCACCGCACATACCGCTGTCACTGGTGATCACCAGGACAGCGGCCCGACGAGCGTTGGGACGCTCGGTCAGCAGCGGGTGCGACAGGTTCTTCGAGGCGCTCGCCAGCTCACCGAGGACCTTGGTGATCTCCTCGGCGTACGGCTTGGCCGCCGCAACCCTGGCCTGGGCCTTGGAAATTCGCGAGGTCGCGATCAGTTCCTGAGCCTTGGTGATCTTCTTGATCGAATTCACACCACGAATGCGGGAGCGCAATTCACGCAAACTTGCCACTAGCGGTTCACACTCCCTTCATTCGCCAGATCGGAATATGCCGACATCAGTCCTGACCCGGCTTACTTGTCGACGTGCTTGCGGGTGACCGACAGCGACTCGACCTCTTCGTGGTCCAGATCGCCGGCAGCGGCCTCGTTCACGACACGGCTGCCGTCGGAAGCCAGGAAGCCTTCCTTGAACTTGTCGGTCTCCGACTTGATCGCGTCGGCGGCCTCGCCGTCGAGCGGCTTGCGGCCACCCTCGAGCGCGTCGAAGGACGACTGGGTCGCGCTGTGCAGGTGCTCCAGCAGCTCGGCGGTGAAGCGACGCACGTCGCCGACCGGCACCGAGTCGTAGTAGCCGGCGTCGACCAGGTAGATCGAGACGACCTGATCCTCGACGGCGACCGGGGAGTACTGGTTCTGCTTGAGCAGCTCCACCCAGCGGGCACCGCGCTCCAGCTGCGCCAGCGAGGCGGCGTCCAGGTCGGAAGCGAAGGCGGAGAACGCCTCCAGCTCGCGGTACTGCGCCATTTCCAGACGCAGCGAACCGGCGACCTTCTTCATGGCCTTGGTCTGGGCGGCGCCACCGACACGGGAGACCGAGGTACCGACGTTGATCGCCGGGCGGACGCCCTTGTTGAACAGGTCGGACTCGAGGAAGACCTGGCCGTCGGTGATGGAGATGACGTTGGTCGGGATGAACGCCGAGACGTCGTTGGCCTTGGTCTCGATGATCGGCAGACCGGTCATCGAGCCGCCGCCCATCTCGTCGGACAGCTTCGCGCAACGCTCCAGCAGGCGGGAGTGCAGGTAGAAGACGTCACCGGGGTACGCCTCGCGGCCCGGCGGACGACGCAGCAGCAGCGAGATGGCGCGGTACGCCTCGGCCTGCTTGGTCAGGTCGTCGAACACGATCAGGACGTGCTTGCCCTGGTACATCCAGTGCTGGCCGATGGCCGAACCGGTGTACGGAGCCAGCCACTTGAAGCCGGCGGAGTCGGAGGCCGGGGCCGCGACGATGGTGGTGTACTCCATCGCGCCGTGCTCCTCGAGCGCGGTCTTGACGCCCGCGATGGTGGAGCCCTTCTGGCCGATCGCGACGTAGATGCAGCGAACCTGCTTGCTGGGGTCGCCCGACTCCCAGTTCGCCTTCTGGTTCAGGATCGCGTCGACGGCGACGGCGGTCTTGCCGGTCTTACGGTCGCCGATGATCAGCTGACGCTGGCCGCGGCCGATGGCGGTCAGCGCGTCGATCGCGGTGATACCGGTGGCCAGCGGCTCTTCGACCGGCTGGCGCTCCAGCACGGTCGCGGCCTGCAGCTCCAGCACGCGGCGGTCGTCGGCCTCGATCTCGCCCAGGCCGTCGATCGGCTGGCCGAGCGGGTTGACGACGCGACCGAGGAACTTGTCGCCGACGGGAACCGACAGCACGTCGCCGGTGCGGCGGACCTGCTGGCCCTCTTCCAGCGAGGCGTACTCGCCGAGGATGACGGCACCGATCTCGGTGTCCTCGAGGTTCAGCGCGACGCCCAGGACGCCGCCCGGGAACTCGAGCAGCTCGTTGGCCATCGCCGAAGGCAGACCGCTGACGTGCGCGATGCCGTCGCCGGTGTCGGTCACGAGGCCGACTTCTTCGATGGAGGTTTCCGGGGTGTAGCTCTGGGTGTAGCTCTCGATCGCGCTACGGATCTCGTCGGAGGAGATCGTCAGCTCCGCCATGTTGTTCCTGCTCTCGCTGTGGTCTCGAATGTCGGGGGTTGGAGAATTACTGCGGTGAGCTGTCCTTGATCAGGACAGCGCCCGGCGCAGCTTCTCCAGTCGGCCGGTGGCGCTGCCGTCGATGACGTCGTCTCCGACGCGCACGACGACGCCGCTCAGCAGCGTCGGGTCGACCTGCACGTGCACGGTGACCGCCTTGCCGTAGATCCGCTGCAGGGAAGCCGAGAGCTTCTCCTTCTGCTGATCGGACAGCTCGACCGCGGCGTGCGCGTGGGCGACGATCTGGTCACGACGGGCCGCCGCCAGATCGGACAGGGCGCCGAAGGCGACGCCGATGTTGTTGGTCCGCAGTCGGGTCACCGCCTGCTCGGCCAGCGTCAGGGTGATCGGCTCGGCCTTGCCGGTCAGCAGCCGCTCGATCAGCTCACGCCGCGCCGCGGCCGGCTTGCCCTGATCGGACAGTGCCTGCTCCAGCTGCGGGTTGTCGGCGATGATGCGACCGAGCCGGAACAGCTCGTCCTCCACCGCGTCCAGCCGGCCGCCGTCGGCAGCGGACTCCAGCAGAGCCTCCTGCCCGAGCAGCACCAGGGTGTCGACCAGATCGCGGGTGCGCGACCAGTTCTGGGCCACCGCGGTGGTCAGCACTGCCTGCGTGGCAGCGCTGACCTTGCCGCCGAAGATCCGCTCACTGAGTTCAGCGCGCGCCGAACCCGGCACCGACACGTCCGCGAGCGCCACACGCAGCGAACGCTGGTCGTCCAGCACGGCGACAACGGCGAACAGTTCCGACCCCGTTGTGGCCGCAACAGTTTCGCTTCCGGTCAGAGCGGCCCGAAGCGCCTCCCGGGACCGGGAGCTGGCCTCGCGGCTCGCTGCGTACATGCTTCTCACTTTCGCGTCGTTACCTTCCGACCCCGATGGCGTCGGTGTCGTCGAGTTCGCTGAGGAACTTGTCGATCGACGCCGCCTGCTTGGCCTCGTCCGAGACAGACTGGCCGATGATCTTCTCGGCCAGGTCGACGGCCGTGCGGCCGACCTCGGAGCGCAGCTCGGTCAGGATCTGCTGGCGCTGGGCTTCCAGCTGGGAGTGACCGGCGGCGACGATACGGTCGCTTTCGGCCTGGGCATCCGCGCGCATCTGCGCGAGGATCTGCTGACCCTGGGTGCGCGCATCCTCGCGGATACGTGCGGCCTCGAGCCGGGCGTCGGCAAGCTGCTGCTGGTACTGCTGCAGCGTCTGCTGTGCCTCTTCCTGCGCGGCTGCGGCCCTGGCGATACCGCCTTCGATCTTGTCGGCACGCTCATCGAGTGTCTTGGTCACACGCGGGATCACGTATTTCCAGAAGAGCACGCCGATGATGGCGACGCAGACGATCGACCAGACGATGTCGTACGTTTCGGGAATGAGAGGATTCACATCCTCTCCCCCTTCGGCAGCGAGCGTGATGAGTTCGCGCATCGGAATCAGAAGATGAAGCCGGCGACGAGGCCGATCAGCGCCAGGGCCTCGGTGAACGCGATACCGAGGAACATGTTGGTACGGATCTGGCCGGCCAGCTCGGGCTGACGGGCGAAGCCCTCGATGGCCTTACCGACGACGATACCCACGCCGATGCCGGGGCCGATCGCGGCGAGACCGTAGCCGATGGCGCCGAAGCCCTTGAAGGTGCTCTCGGTGGTCGCGGCTTCCTGGGCCAGGTAAGCGAGGCTCATGAGTCTTCTTTCCCTTTCTGTTGCTCACCCGCCGGTCGGCGTGTGTAGCAGGTTTGGCAGTACTGGTGTGGATTCAGGTCAGTGGTCGGCGGCGTGCTGCGCGAGGCTGATGTACACCGCGGTCAGCAGGGCGAACACATACGCCTGCAGGAAGATGACCAGCAGCTCGAACAGCGTGAAGCCGATGCCTGCCAGCAGCGAGAAGGGCGTGAAGACCTTCATCCACGCGGTGGCATCGAAGAGGAAGAACCAGGTGGCGCTGAAGAACAGCACCAGCATGATGTGGCCGGCCAGCATGTTCGCCATGAGTCGGACGGTCAGCGTGAACGGGCGCAGGATGAACGTCGAGACGAACTCGATCGGGATCAGCAGCACGTGCAGGGCGGGCGGCACATCCGGAACGACGATGCTGGAGCGCATGTACTTGAAGAAGCCGTACTTGCGGATGCCCACGTAGTTGAACGCGATGTACGCGATCGCGGCGAGCACCAGCGGCATGCCGACTCGCGCATTCGACGAGATGTTCAGGAACGGAACAATGCTGGAGAAGTTCAGGAACAGAACCGTGAAGAAGATCGTCGCGATCAGCGGGAGGAACCGCTTACCGGTTTCCTTACCGAGTACCTCGTCGGCGATCTGCTCCTTGACGAAAACCACCGCGGTTTCCATCACGTTCTGCAGGCCGCGCGGCACGATCTTCGGCGAGCGGAAAGCCAGCACGAAGACGAGCACCACAACGGCGGTCATCAGCAGCCGGATCAGCATCAGGCGGTCGAGTTCGAACGGCGTACCCTCGAACAGCACTGCTGGAGGGAAGAAGTCGGACAGCGATGGCGCGTGGAACTCGCCCGCCGCCAAAGTGATGACGCTCAGCGTTCTCTCCCGTGTTCGGGCCGCGGGTACGACGGTCATTCCCGCGGTTCGATCGGACATTGACGATCAATGGGGTCGACTCTGGTCGGCTCGAAATTCGACAGTTGCTCGTACGGTGTAACCCCGTAAAGCTTCTGTTCGGGCGTCGGCGACATCGTCGACATGCTTCAACCGGGCACATTCCACCCGGATCGGCAGTAAGCATAGCGGCACCGGGCAGGATCTTGGCGATCCCCCCTGGTAACCCGAGGCAATGCCCCGAGTCATCCTGGGCAGCGCCTCCAGCTTGGGTGCTTGCTTACCAACACTTTACCAAGCTATCTACGACAGTGTGTAGCTGGGTGGGATTATTCCTGCTCGGAAGCCGTTTCGTCGTCTCCCGCGCGTGTCGTGACATACGGAACCTTCACGCTCACAACGCCATACGTCTCCGCCCCCAGCACGATGAGCAGGGCTCCGACCACGGTGAAGAACAGCGTGGGCCTGCTGTAGAAGTCGAACTGGTTCAGCACGCCGACGATCACCAGCGCGATCAGCAGCTTGCCGACCCAGCTGACCAGCATGACCAGGCCCGCCGTGCTCGGCGGCAGCTTGGCGCCCAGCAGCACGGCCACCACGGTGGTGAGGATGAACCCGCCGCCGATCGCCGCGCCCAGCAGCGCGCCCCACAGACCCGGCATACCCGCGACGAGGGTGCCGATCACCACCGAGACGACCACGAGGACACCGAGCCCGATCAGGCCGTAGCGCAGCGCGGTGCGCAGGGGGGCGTCGGGTCCGGGCACGGGGGTGGGTGTAAAGCTCACGGGCCGTACTTTACCTTCGGCCGCTTCTCAGCGATTGGCCGACTCCATCCGGCGCATCGACGGGATCGCGGTCACTACCAGGGCGAACACCAATCCACCCGCCACCAGCAGCACCACCAGGCGCCGATCCATCAGCGAGGTCCCCACCGCGCCGAAGGCGAGCACGCCGACCCACAAATAGATCAACAGCACAACGCGTCGCTGTGAATGTCCGATCTGCAGCAATCGGTGATGAAGATGCATTTTGTCCGGTGTGGAGAAACTCACGCCGGCGCGCACGCGGCGCACGATCGCCAGCAACAGATCGAGCACCGGAATGAACATCACCGCACCCACCAGCAACAGCGGCGAGAGCAAACCCACAATGTCGCGCGGGCCGTAGCCCTGCAGCGGAATTCGACCCGAGGCACCAGTGGAAACCGCGGCCAGCATCAATCCGATCATCATCGAGCCGGAATCACCCATGAAGATTCGGGCGGGCGAGAAATTGTGCGGCAGAAATCCCAGGCAGGCACCGGCCAGCGCGGCGGCCAGCAACGCGGGCGGATAGGTGTCGACCGAACCGCCCTGGTCATAGAGCAAACCGACGGAGAACACGAAAACCGCGCCGGCGCAGATCAAGCCGAGGCCCGCGGCGAGACCGTCCAGGCCGTCGACGAAGTTCATCGCGTTCACAAGGGTGACGGTGATTCCCACCGTCACCAGGCCGCCCTGCAGCGCGTCCAGGACGACGGTGGTGTCGTTGAACGGGTCGTAGATCACGTACCAGCTCAAGCCCATCACGGCCATCACGCCCGCGGCGGTCACCTGCCCGGCGAATTTGGTGAGCGCGTCCAGGCCCCACCGGTCGTCGACGATGCCGACCAGCACGATGATCGTCGCCGCGACCAGGACCGCCGGAATATCGGGGGCGTAATCGAAACCCCGCCGCAGTGCGGGCAATTGGTGTGCGAACAACACCGCGGCGACCACGCCGACATACATGCCGACACCGCCCATCCGCGGAATCGGCGTGACGTGCACATCGCGCTCACGCGGAATCGCGACCGCGCCGAACGCGATGGCGAGCACCCGGATGCCGCCGGTGGCCAGGAACGTCACCGTGGCGGAGACGAGCAGCACGAGCACCAGCTCGCGCAGGGGAACGACCGTGCTCATCGGATGCGTGCGATCACCGCTGCGCGGGGCTGATCAGGGCATCCGGCGCCATACCGAGAACCTCCGCGACATCGGCCACCGCCACCGCACCTTCCCGCAACACCCGCGGCTGATCCGCGGTCAGATCGACGATCGTCGACGCCACCGCGTGCTCGGCGGGACCGCCGTCGAGATACACACTCGCCAGCGAACCCAGCTGCTCGCGCGCCTGCTCGACGGTGCTGGCCGGGGGCTGCCCCGACACATTGGCACTCGACACGGCCAGCGGACCGACCTCGCGCAGCAGTTCCAGCGCTACCGGATGCAGCGGCATCCGCAGCATCACCGTGCCCCGGGTATCGCCCAGGTCCCACGCCAGCGAGGGCGCGGCCTGCACGACCAGGCTCAGCGCGCCCGGCCAGAACGCCCGGATCAGCTCGCGCGCCTGCGGGCGCACCGAGAACACCAGTCCATCGATGGTGTGCCACGACCCGACGAGCACCGGGACGGGCATATCGCGACCGCGCCGCTTGGCGGCCAGCAGCGCGCCCACCGCGTCGGCGTCGAACGCGTCGGCCGCCAGGCCGTACAGCGTGTCCGTCGGCATGACCACGAGCCGCCCCGACTTCAGCGCGCTGGTCGCCGCGGTCAGCCCAGCGGCCCGCGAATCCTGCTCGGCACAGTCATAGACGGTACTCACGGCTTGTCCGCCTCTCCGCGTTTCTTGCTGGTCTGTGGATGCGGCAAGAGTCTAGCTGTCGGGCCGACGGCGGAATGTGGGGGGACTTTTGGGCGTCCCCGGGATACGCCCGCGGCGCATGCGCGAGCACGGAATTCGTTTCCTGCTGGAAGTGTGCTGCCGGGACTCGGGGGCCGACCTCGTCGGCCCTGGCACGTCGTTCGATCAGGACTCAGGATTTGCTGGGCATTGTCGCGACGACGAAGCGGGGCTTGTCGGCGAGGTCGGCGTGTTCGACGATGCCGGTGAAATCGGCCGCGGCGAGCAGGGCCGCCACTCCCCCGCCGTTGGTGTCGTCGTGTTCGATCGCGGTGGCGCCGCCGGGGCGCAGCAGGCGGGCGATGGTGGGGACCATCCGGCGGATGACATCGAGGCCGTCGGGGCCGCCGAAGAGGGCGCGGTGCGGATCGTGGTCGGCGACCTCGGGGTCGAGGACCGCCGCCTCCGGGATGTAGGGCGGGTTCGACACGACCAGGTCGACGCGGCCGGACAGGGCCGTGAGCAGGGCCGGGTCGGTGACGTCGTCGGCGTGCAGGGTGATCGGGGTGTCGCCGTCGGCGATGCGGTCGTCGACGTTGCGGCGGGCCCAGGTCAGGGCGTCGGGGTCGAGTTCGACGGCGTGGACCTCGGCATCCGGGCGGGCGTGCGCGATGGCCAGGGCCAGCGCGCCCGACCCGGTGCACAGGTCGACGACGAGCGGCGCGTGGTCGTGGGGCAGCGTCTCCAGCCAGGCCAGTGCCCAGGCGAACAGCAGCTCGGTCTCCGGGCGCGGCACGAACACCCCGGGACCCACGGCCAGGTCGATCTCGCCCATCGCGGCCGTGCCGGTCAAGTGCTGCAACGGGATTCGCGTGGCCCGCCGATCGACCAGCGCGGCGAATCGCGCGGCCTCGTCCGGCTCGACCATCGGATGCAGCGCCAACCGCATCCGGTCGATCCCGAGCACGTGCGCGGCCAGGTTCTCCGCATCGGGCAGGGGCGAGGCCACGCCCGCCGCGGCCAGTCGCTCGGCGGCCGCGACGATCAGCGGACGCAACCGGACCCGCTCGGTCACCGTGTCGTCCGGCATGCGCGAGCGTCCTCCCTGGTGGCGAGCGTGGCGCGCGTTGCCCGGTCCGGGCGCTGAGCGCTCATCCCGGCTACTCGGCTGCCATCCGGGCGTCGCGGTCGGCCTTGCCGAGCGCGTCGAGTAGCGCGTCCATGTCACCGTCGAGCACGGCGTCGAGGTTGTGCGCCTTGAAACCGATGCGGTGATCGGCGATCCGGTTCTCCGGGAAGTTGTAGGTGCGGATCCGCTCGGAACGGTCCACCGTGCGGATCTGGCTGGCCCGACCGGCCGCCGCCTCCTGCTCGGCCTGCTCCTCGGCCAGCGCCTGCAGCCGAGCCCCGAGCACCTGCATCGCGCGCGCCTTGTTCTGCAGCTGCGACCGCTCGTTCTGGCAGGTCACCACGATGCCGGAGGGCAGGTGGGTGATGCGGACCGCGGAATCGGTGGTGTTGACGCCCTGGCCGCCCTTGCCGGAGGACCGGTAGACGTCGATGCGCAGGTCGGTCTCGTCGATCTGCACCTGCTCGACCTCGTCGGGCTCGGGGTAGATCAGCACGCCGGCGGCCGAGGTGTGGATGCGGCCCTGCGACTCGGTCACGGGCACGCGCTGCACGCGGTGCACCCCGCCCTCGAACTTGAAGCGCGACCACACGCCGTCGCGGGCCGCGTCCTTGCTCTTGATCGACAGCGTCGCGTCCTTGTAGCCGCCCAGGTCGGAGTAGGTGACGTCGAGCGTCTCCACCTTCCAGCCGTGCCGCTCGGCGTAGCGGATGTACATGCGGGCCAGGTCGGCGGCGAACAGCGCCGATTCCTCGCCGCCCTCACCGGACTTCACCTCGAGCACCACGTCGTCGCCGTCGTGCGGGTCGCGCGGAGCGAGCAGATCGGCCAGTGCCTGCTCGAGCTCCACCAGCTGGGTTTCCAGGCCGGGCACCTCGGCGGCGAACGTGGCGTCGTCGGCGGCCAGCTCACGGGCCGCCTCGAGATCGTCGCGCACCGACTCGAGCTTGCGGTAGGTCGACATCACCGGCGCCAGCTCGGCGAATCGCTTGCCCACCCGCCGGGCCGCACCGGCGTCGTTGTGCAACGACGGATCGGCCAGCTGCGTCTCCAGGCCGGCGTACTCGGCCAGAATGTCGTCGATGGCGGAAGGGGCCGTCTGATCGGCCATGTCGGTGAACTCCTACTGGGGAGGTAGCGGCTGCGGAGTCTGGTGGGCCGAAGGCCCGTCTCGGCCGCCTCGATTCTGGACTGACGGAGCGAAGGAGCGAAGCGACTGAGCGGAGGAGGGAAGAATCGAGGCCGAAAGGCCGAGACCCCGCGGCGCCCGCGCCGCCGAAAATACCGACGCCCGGCCTGCGAAAGCAGAACCGGGCGTCGGGTGAGGCAACTAGCTGGCGTCGGCCTTCTTGCCCGCGCGCTTGCCGTAGCGAGCCTCGAAGCGAGCGACGCGGCCGCCGGTGTCGAGGATCTTCTGCTTGCCGGTGTAGAACGGGTGGCACTGCGAGCAGACCTCGACGGTGATCTGGCCGGACTCCTTGGTGGAGCGAGTCTGGAAGGTGTTGCCGCAACCACACACAACGGTGGTGTCGACATACGTGGGGTGGATTCCTGCCTTCATGGGCGTCCTCTCGATAATGGTCGCCGGGTCGTACACCGCTGGAGCGCGGGATACGTGAACCGGAACCGACTAGGCGGGATGTCTGCGAACTCGCAGACACACAGCGATCCAGTATGCCAGACCTGGCCGCACCCTCCGAAAACACCCCCGGCCACAGGTTTGTTCCCGGCCGGGAAACGCAGCGGGGGCCCGCCGTAGCGGGCCCCCGTCGCGTCACTCGTCGAGTGCGCCCGGTGCGGTCTTGGAGACCGTCATCAGGAACTCGAGGTTGTTCTTGGACTTGCGCAGCCGATCCATCAGCAGATCGATCGCCTGGTGCGAGTCCAGGCCCGAGAGCACGCGCCGCAGCTTGTGCACCACGGCCATCTCGTCGGGCGACATCAGCAACTCGTCGTGGCGGGTGCTGGACGGGTTGATGTCCACCGCCGGGAACACGCGCCGCTCGGCGATCTTGCGATCGAGCTTGAGCTCGGCGTTGCCGGTGCCCTTGAACTCCTCGAAGATCACCGTGTCACCGGTGGAGCCGGTCTCGACCATCGCCGTGGCGATGATGGTGAGCGAGCCACCGTTCTCGATGTTGCGCGCCGCGCCGAGGAACCGCTTGGGCGGGTACAGCGCGGTCGAGTCGACACCACCGGAGAGGATGCGGCCCGAGGCGGGCGAGGAGTTGTTGTACGCGCGGCCCAATCGGGTGATCGAGTCGAGCAGCACGACAACGTCTTTGCCCATCTCCACCAGGCGCTTCGCCCGCTCGATGGCGAGCTCGGCGACCGAGGTGTGGTCGGCCGGCGGCCGGTCGAAGGTGGAGGCGATGACCTCACCCTTCACCGAACGCTGCATGTCGGTGACCTCTTCGGGACGCTCGTCGACCAGCACGACCATGAGGTAGCACTCGGGGTTGTTGATCGCGATCGCGTTGGCGATGTCCTGCATGATCGTGGTCTTACCCGCCTTGGGCGGGGACACGATCAGCGCGCGCTGGCCCTTGCCGATCGGCATGATCAGGTCGATCACACGCGTGGTCAGCTTGTTCTGGGTGGTTTCCAGACGCAGACGCTGGTTCGGGTACAGCGGCGTCAGCTTCTGGAAGTCGGGACGACGCTTGGCCGCCTCCACCTCGCCGCCGTTGACGGTGTCCAGGCGGACCAGCGGGTCGAACTTCTGGCGCTGGTTGCTCTGCTCGCCGTCGCGCGGGGCGCGCACCGCACCGGTGATCGCGTCACCGCGGCGCAGGCCGTTCTTGCGCACCAGGTTCATCGAGACGTACACGTCGTTCGGGCCGGCCAGGTAGCCGGAGGTCCGCACGAACGCGTAGTTGTCCAGCACGTCCAGGATGCCGGCGACCGGCTGCAGGACGTCGTCCTCGCGGATCTCGAAGTCGCGGGCCTCGCCGCCACCGCCACCGGCGCCACCGTCGCGGTCACGACCACGACGACGCTCACGGAACCGGCGACCCCGGCGACCGCGGCCGCCTTCCTCGTCGTCGCCACCGCGGTCGTCGCGGGGACCGCGATTCCCGGCGTTGTTGCCGTTCTGGCTCTGGTTGCGCTCGTTCTGGTTGCGCTCACCACGGTCGCCACCGGTGCGCTCACCACGGTCGCCACCGGCGCGTTCGCCCCGGTCGCCGCCGTTGCGCTCGCCACGCTCACGCCTGCGCTCGCCCTGCTCGCCACCGTCGGCCTTGTCGGCCTGCTTGGTCTCCTCGGCGCGGTTCTCGGCCTGGGCGTTCTCGCCACCGCCGGAACGGGCCTGGTCACGGCCACGACGCTGCCTGCCACGGCCACGCTGACCGCCCTCTCGACCGGAATCCTCGGTCGACTCGGCGGTCTTGGTCTCGGCCGTCCCCTGCTCGGCCGGGGCCTGCTCGGTCACGACCGCGGCGGCCTGCTTCTCGGCGGGCTCGGCCTTGTCGGCCTTGGCCGGCTTGTCGGCCTTGGCGGGCGCCTCGGTCTTGGCGGGCGCTTCCGCCTTGGCGGGCGCTTCGCTCTTGGCGGCGGGCGCGTCGGCCGTCACGGCGGCGGCCTCGGCGGGCTTACCCGCCTTCGCAGGCGCTCCGGCCTGGTTTTCCTTGATAGCGGCGATGAGATCGCCCTTGCGCATACCGGAGGTGCCTCGGATACCGAGCTCCCCCGCCAATGCGCGCAACTGCGGCAACAGCATTCCAGTCAGCCCCGATCGTGCGACGTCGGTGTGTTCGCTCATTTTCGAAATCTGTCCGGATTCACTTTCGCGGCCGCCCGAGTTCGTAGGGTTGGATTCCACCCCGGGTGTCGCGAGCAGGTCCGTATCTGTCACGGAAATCCTTTCCTTCCCTCGAATGCCGTGTGCTGAATCGAGGGTTCGTTCCGTAGACCCGGCACCCTGTGCCGAGCTCGGATTATGCGTCCGACCGGACGCCTGTGCCGTACTACCCGCCCCGCCGGACCGGAGGCTTCGCCACCAGAAGACAGTGGTGAGGAGAGATCATTCCAGTTGAGCGGCTTCTCGGCGTCGCAGCACCTCCATGGTGTGGAGGCTCGAGCCTGGAGCCTGCTGGAGCGATTGCCCTGATGAAGCACCGGCGTCTGATGCGCACGATGTACGGACTTGCACAGAATAGCTGCCAATTGCGAACAACGGCAAGGCAGGCACGCCGTCAGTCGATCGCGACGCCGTCGGCGATGCCGGGTTCGACCACTCGCAGCCCGTCCGCTTCCGCCTGTTTGCGCAGGTCATCAGGGAAATCCTCGGTGGCGAGCGCCAAAATCGTCGGACCGGCGCCGGAAACGGTGGCCGGAATTCCCGCGGCCCGCAGTCGCTCGATCCAGGTCGTGGTGAGCGGTAGCGCGGGAGCACGCTGAGTCTGGTGCAGCCGGTCGGCGGTGGCGGGCATCAGCAGATCGGGGCGCTCGGTGAGCGCGACGACGGCCAGCGCGGCCCGGCTGACGTTGAACGCGGCGTCACCGTGCGGCACCTGCTCGGGCAGCAGCCCGCGGGTGTGCGCGGTGGACGAGCGTTCCTGCGGGATCAGCACCACCGGGCGCAGCGCCGCGGCGGGGGTCAGCCGCACGGCCCGATAAGCGCGATTCTGCTCGGCATCGGATTCGGTCCACGACACGACGATTCCACCGAGCACGCTGGCCGCGGCGTTGTCGGGATGACCCTCGAACTCCGAGGCCAGCTGCACCAGCTGAGCGCCGTCCAGCCGCAGGTCGGGATCGAACTTGGCGGCCAGCCCGGCGCCGGCGGCCAGGCCGCCGACCACGGCCGAGGCACTGGAACCGAGGCCGCGCGAGTGCGGAATCACGTTGCGGCACACCACGTCGAGGCCGTCGGCCCAGACACCGAGTGATTCCAGTCCGCGCTCGATCGCCCGCACCACCAGATGCGTTGGGCCCCACGGCACGTCGTCGGCGCCCTCACCCTCGACCCGGATCTCGAGACCCGAATCGGTGGTGCGCACCACGATCTCGTCGTAGAGACCCAATGCCATTCCCAGGCAATCGAATCCGGGACCGAGGTTGGCCGTGGAAGCGGGAACGCGCACGGTCACTTCGAGACCGGCGGGCAGGGTAGCGGTCATCAGCCTGCTCTCGCGTGCGCTCAACTCAGGCCAGCTCGAGCTCGTGGGCGATGGCCACCGGGTCGACGGCGATCGGCTTGACCTCGGGCATGCCGGCCAGCGCGTTGTCGGGGTCCTTGAGACCGTTGCCGGTCACCGTGCAGACCACGGTCAGGCCCGAATCCAGCCAGCCCTCCGCGCGGGCGGCCAGCAGACCGGCCACGCTCGCCGCCGACGCGGGCTCGACGAACACGCCCTCGGTCGCCGCGACCAGCCGGTACGCGGCCAGGATCTCCTCGTCGGTGGCCGCGCGGAACGCGCCACCGGACTGCTCCTTGGCCTCCATCGCCCCGTTCCACGACGCCGGGGCGCCGATCCGGATCGCGGTGGCCACGGTCTCGGGGTCACGCACCGGCGCGCCGTTGACCAGCGGGGCCGCACCGGCGGCCTGCACGCCGAGCATGCGCGGCAGCCCCGAGGTGATGCCGTCGGCGTGGTACTCGCGGTACCCACGCCAGTAGGCGGTGATGTTGCCCGCGTTGCCCACCGGCAGCACGTGCACATCGGGCGCCTTGCCCAGCACATCGCAGATCTCGAACGACGCGGTCTTCTGCCCCTCGATTCGCGCCGGGTTCACCGAGTTCACCAGCCCGACCTCGGGGAAGTCCGAGGTGACCTTGCGGGCCAGCTCGAGACAGTCGTCGAAGTTGCCCTCGACCTGGATGATCTTCGCACCCAGCATCACGGCCTGGGCCAGCTTGCCCATCGCGATCTTGCCCTGCGGGATCAGCACCGCGCACTCCATGCCCGCGCGGGTGGCGTAGGCGGCAGCCGAGGCCGAGGTGTTGCCGGTCGAGGCGCACAGCACGGCCTTCTGGCCGCGGTACTTCGCGTCGGTCATCGCCATCGTCATGCCGCGGTCCTTGAAGGAACCGGTCGGGTTGGCACCCTCGACCTTGAGGTACACCCCGCACCCGGTCAGCTCGGACAGGTGCGTCGCGGGGACCAGCGGGGTACCGCCCTCGAACAGGGTGACCGGCTCCCAGTCGGCCGCACCGGCCAGCCGGTCGCGGTAGGCCGCGATCAGACCCGGCCAGCGCGAGTGCACGCCGAGCTGGGGGGCGATGCCAGTGGTGCTCATGATTCTTCGGTGCCTTCCAGTCTGAGAACGCTGGTCACGGAGGTGACGGAATCCATGTCCGCCAATGCCGCGACAGTATCGGCCAGCGAGGACTCCACCGCATGGTGGGTGACGACCACGAGCCGGGCGCCGTCGCCGTGCCCCTGCTGACGCACGGTGGAGATGCTCACCCCGTGCTGAGCGAAGGTGTCGGCCACCGCGGCGAGCACGCCGGGCCGGTCCGCCACCTGCAGGTTCACGTGGTAGCGGGTGGGGGTGTCCCCGATCGGCGCGATCGGCAGCTCAGCATAGACCGACTCGCCGGGAGCGCGGCCACCGTAGAACTTGTTGCGGGCGGCCATCACGAGGTCGCCGAGCACGGCCGAAGCGGTCGGCGCGCCACCGGCGCCCTGACCGTAGAACATCAGCCTACCGGCGTTGTCGGCCTCGACGACGACGGCGTTGAACGCACCGTTGACCGAGGCCAGCGGGTGCTTGCGCGGGATGAGCGCCGGGTACACCCGCACCGAGACGCGGTCCTTGCCGCCCTCGGCGGAGGTGGGCTCGCCCGGACCGGCCGCGACGCGCTCACAGATGGCGAGCAGCTTCACGGTGCAGCCGACGGCGGAGGCGGTTTCCAGATCCTCGGCGGTGATCTTGGAGATGCCCTCGCGATACACATCGGCCGCGGTCACGCGGGTGTGGAAGGCCAGCGAGGCCAGGATGGCGGCCTTGGCGGCGGCGTCGAAGCCCTCGACGTCGGCGGTGGGGTCGGCCTCGGCGTAGCCCAGCTCGGTCGCCTCGGCGAGCACGTCGTCGTAGGCGGCGCCGGTCTCGTCCATCGCGGAGAGGATGAAGTTGGTGGTGCCGTTGACGATGCCGACCACGCGGTTCACCCGGTCACCCGACAGCGACTGGATCAGCGGACGGACCACCGGAATCGCGCCGGCGACGGCGGCCTCGAAGTACAGGTCGGCGCGGCTGCGCTCGGCGGCGGCGGCCAGCTCACCGGTGTAGTCGGCCAGCAGCGCCTTGTTGGCGGTGACGACGGACTTGCCCCCGCTCAGGGCGGCGCCGATCAGCGCACGGGCGGGATCGATGCCGCCCATGACCTCGACCACCAGGTCGACATCGTCGCGGGCGACCAGCGCCTCGGCGTCGGTGGTGAGCAGTTCGGCGGGCAGGCCGCGGTCCTTGCTCAGGTCGCGGACGGCCACGCCGCGCAGCACCAGCGGCGCGCCGACGCGCGAGCGCAGGTCCTCGGCGTGGTCGCGCAGCACGCGGACGACCTCGGTACCCACGGTGCCCATGCCGAGCACGGCGACACCCAGCGGGCGCCCCGCGTCTTTGGTCCCGTTGTTCACGGTCATCCTTCCACCTCCAGGCTGAGCAGGTCCGCCACCGTTTCCCGGCGCAGAATCAGTCGCGACGCACCGTCGCGCACCGCGACCACCGCGGGCCGGGTGAGCTGGTTGTAGCGGCTCGACATCGAGTAGCAGTACGCGCCGGTCGCCGCGACGGCGACCAGGTCACCGGGGCCCGCATCGGCAGGCATCCAGGTGTCACGAATGACGATATCGCCACTCTCGCAATGCTTTCCGACCACACGCGCGACGACCGCATGGGCGTCCGACGAGCGCGAGACCAGACGGCAATCGTAATCGGCCTGGTACAGCGCGGGACGGATATTGTCGCTCATGCCGCCGTCGACGCTGACGTAGCGACGACGCGCGCCACCGTCGAGCTCGACGTCCTTGATGGTGCCGACCTCGTAGAGCGTGACGGTGCCCGGCCCCGCGATGGCGCGGCCCGGCTCGACGGCGATGGTCGGCTCGGGCAGCCCGGCGCGGGCGGCCTCGGCGGCGACCAGACCGCGCAGGTTGGCGGCGAACTCGTCCAGCGGCGGCGGGTTGTCGCTCGGCAGGTACGAGATACCGAGGCCACCGCCCAGATCCAGGGTGGAGATCTGTGCGGTGCGCTCGATACCGAATTTGTCGATGGCCTCGCGGAGCAGGCCGAGCATGCGGCGCGCGGCGATCTCGAAGCCGTCGAGCTCGAAGATCTGCGAGCCGATGTGACTGTGCAGACCGACCAGGCGCAGGTTGTCGGCCTCGAAGACGCGGGCCAGCGCCTCCATGGCGTCGCCACCGGCGATCGAGAAACCGAACTTCTGGTCCTCGTGCGCGGTGGAGATGTACTCGTGGGTGTGCGCCTCGACACCGACGGTGACCCGGACCAGCACGTCCTGCACCACGCCCGCGGCACCGGCGACCGCTTCGAGCCGCTCGATCTCGTAGAGCGAGTCGACGACCACGTGGCCGACGCCCGCGGCGACCGCGGCCTCGAGCTCGGGCACCGACTTGTTGTTGCCGTGCAGCGCGATGCGCTCGGCCGGGAACCCGGCGTGCAGGGCGATGGCCAGCTCGCCACCGGAGCAGACGTCCAGCGACAGCCCCTCGTCGCGGATCCAGCGCGCGATCTCACCGCACAGGAACGCCTTGGACGCGTAGTGCACGCGGGCGTTGGGCCCGAAAGCGCGCACCATGTCGCGGCAGCGGGAGCGGAAATCGTCCTCGTCGACGACGAACAGCGGGGTGCCGTACTGCTGGGCCAGCTCGGTGATCGGCACCCCGGCCACCCGCACGACGCCGTCCTCGCCACGAGCGGCGTTGCGCGGCCACACGTTGGCGGGCAGGTCGATCATCTCGCGCGGATCGGTCGGGCGCTCGGGCAGGCTCGGGGCGTGCGGGATCTCTGCGTGCCGGGGACCGGCCGGGTGTGCACCACTCACAGTTGTGCGTCCTTCCTGAAAAGCTTGCCGGTGGTCACATGCGCTCCGGTGCGCTGACGCCGAGCAGGGCCAAACCGTTGGCCAGCACCTGACGGGTGGCCTTGACCAGTTCGAGCCGGGCGGCGTTGAGCGGGGTGACGGCGTCGTCACCCTTGGGCAGCACGCGCATGTCGTCGTCGGACTGGAAGGGGTGGTAGACACCGGCCAGTTCTTCGAGGTAGCGGGCGATGCGGTGGGGTTCGCGGGTCTCGGCGGCGGTGGCGACCACGCGCGGGAAATCACCGAGGGTGCGGATCAGGTCGCCTTCGCGCGCCGAGGTCATCAGCGCGAAATCCGGTGCGACGGTGGCGAACTCGGCGTACTTGGCGGCATTGCCGAGGATGCTGTTGGTCCGTGAGTGCGCGTACTGCACGTAGTAGACCGGGTTCTCGCTGCTCGCCTTGGTCCACAGGTCGAGATCGATGTCGATGCTCGAGTTCACCGAGGAGCGCACCAGCGAGTAGCGGGCCGCGTCGACGCCGATCTGCTCGACCAGGTCGTTGAGGGTCACCACGGTGCCGGCGCGCTTGCTCATCTTCACGGCCTGGCCGTCGCGGACCAGATTCACCATCTGCCCGATCAGCACCTCGACGGTGTCGGGGTTGTCGCCGAAGGCGGCCGCGGCGGCCTTCAACCGGCCGATGTAGCCGTGGTGGTCGGCGCCGAGCATGTAGATGGCCAGGTCGAAGCCACGCGCGCGCTTGTTCTGGAAGTAGGCGATGTCACCGGCGATGTAGGCGGCGTTGCCGTCGCTCTTGAGGACGACACGGTCCTTGTCGTCGCCGTATTCGGTGGACGCGATCCACCAGGCGCCGTCCTTCTCGTACAGGTTGCCGGAGTTCTTGAGCTCCTCGACGGCCCGCTCGACGGCGCCGGAGGCGAACAGTTCGCTCTCGTTGAAGTACACGTCGAAATCGGTGCCGAAGTCGTGCAGATCCTGCTTGATCTGGGCGAACATCTGCTGCACGCCCTCGCGCCGGAACAGTTCGTGCCGCTCGTCGGCGGGCAGGGTGAGCGCATCGGGGTGCGCGGCGACGATGCTCGCGCTGATCTCCTGGATGTACTCGCCCGCGTAGCCGTCCTCGGGGGTCGGCTCGCCGAGCGCGGCCGCGACCAGCGACTTGGCGAAGCGGTCGATCTGGGCGCCGTGGTCGTTGAAGTAGTACTCCCTGGTCACGTCGGCGCCCTGCGCGGCCAGGATGCGGCCCAGCGCGTCACCGACGGAAGCCCAGCGGGTGCCACCGAGGTGCACGGGGCCGGTCGGGTTGGCGGAGACGAACTCGAGGTTGATCTTGGTGCCGGCCAGGGCGGCGCCGGTGCCGAACTTCTCGCCCGCGGCCAGGATCTGCGCGACGATCGCGCCCTGCGCCGAGGCGGCCAGGCGGATGTTGAGGAAGCCGGGACCCGCGACGTCGGCCACATCGATGCCATCGGTCGCCGAGAGCGCCTCGGCCAGCCAGCCCGCGAGTTCGCGCGGATTGGTTCCCACGCGCTTGGCCACCTGCATCGCCACATTCGTGGCATAGTCGCCGTGTTCGGGGTTGCGCGGACGCTCCACTGTGACCTGCTCGGGCAGGACCGACGAGTCCAGTCCGCGTTCGACAAGCACCTTCGCGGCGGTGGTGCGAAGGAGATCTGCAAGGTCAGCTGGAGTCACGAGTCTCTATCCTATTGGCTGGGCGCCTCGCAACCACGACCGCCCGGTACGAACGTCCCGATCCACACGTCGAAAGAGCACAACGAGCGATGCCGAGCAGGACCAGCGCCACATCAGCCAAGGCCGTCCGGGCCGCGGGGAAGTCGTCTCCGTCCCGCAAACCCGGCAAGGGCAACCTTCCGCACAAGAAGCGCGACGTGCCCTGGGCCCTGCTGGGCGCCGGTGTCGCGATCGTCGCGCTGATCGGCCTGCTGGCCTACAGCCTGGTGCCCAAGTACCTGGACCAGGCCGCGATCCGGGAAGCCCAGACCGACCTCAAGGAATGGGTGCCGTCCAAGGAGAACCAGGACCCCTCGGCCAAGATCAGCGGCGTCGTCAAGCAGGAGTACCCGGCCGGTCTGCACGTGACCGCGGCCCAGCGCGTCGCCTATGACAAGGCGCCCGCCTACGGTGGCCCGCACGACGGCGCGTGGGCCAACTGCACCGGCACCGTCTACGCCAAGCCGATCCGGATGGAGAACGCGGTCCACTCGCTCGAGCACGGCGCGGTCTGGATCGCCTACAACCCGGACAAGGTCGACGCGGCGGGCGTGGAGAAGCTGTCGAACTACGTCAAGGGCCGCCAGTACTCGCTGATGTCGCCCTACCCGGGCCTCGACGCGCCGATCGCGCTGCAGTCGTGGGGTCACCAGCTCAAGCTCGATTCCGCCGACGACGCGCGGATCAAGCAGTTCATCTCCGCCCTGCGCGAGAACCCCTACGCCTACCCCGAGGTCGGCGCGAGTTGCTCGAACCCGATCTTCGACGCCAACAACCCGCCGCCGTTCGACCCGGCGCCCTACGGCCCCGAGGCCGTGCCGATGGACGGCAAGGGCCTGACCCAGGACCAGTCCGAGCTCGGCGCGGGTGCCGGTCTGCCCGGCGGCGCGGGTCTGCCCGGTCTGCCCGACGGCTTCCAGATGCCGGGCACCCAGCCCGCGGGCCAGTAGTGGGAACCGACAGCGCGGTCGACCCCGACCACACCGCGCCCGAGCCCGAGGACGCCGCGGCCGAGGCGGGCGCGCGTCGCCCGGCCGGGGCGATCCTGGTGCTCGGCGCGATCGGCCTGCTGCTGCTGGGCGCCGTCGCGGGCGTGCTGCTGCGGATGCCGCTGAACGAGGCCGATACTCCGGCGCCGGGCCCTGTCGACGTGGGGTTCAGCCAGGACATGTCGGCCCATCACGCGCAGGCCGTCGACATGGCGGGCGCGGCGCTGATCGGCTCGACCGACAACGACGTGCGCAGGCTCGCCTACGACATCCTCACCACCCAGCAGAACCAGATCGGCCGGATGCAGGGCTGGTTGCAGCTGTGGGGCGAGCCGAACCAGAACGTCGACGGCTACATGGGCTGGATGACCGACCACGGCGCGGGCGCGCACGGCCACGGTGCCGCGACGACCACCGGGCACGCGATGGCGGGCCCGATGACGTCGATGCCCGGCATGGCCAGCCAGGAGGAGATGACGACGCTGCGCCGCTCCACCGGCGCCGCGATGGACACCCTGTTCCTGCAGCTCATGTTGCGCCACCACCAGGGCGGTGTGCCGATGCTCGACTACGCCGCCGAGCACGCCGACACCACCGAGGTGCGCACCCTGGCCGCGCAGATGTCCAAGACCCAAGCGGGCGAGTCCCAGTTGATGGAGAGCATGCTGGCCGCCCGCGGCGCCAGCCCGCTCCCACTGAGCTGATCGAGTGCCGGACCGGGTCAACCGCCCGGTCCGGCACCGTTTTTGGCGCACCGCACTCGATGCGATACGCTGTCGCTGCCCGATCGCCTCACCGCGACCGGCATCTATCCCGCCCTCGTAGCTCAGGGGATAGAGCGTCTGCCTCCGGAGCAGAAGGCCGCAGGTTCGAATCCTGCCGAGGGCACACACGAGAAAGGCCCCCGACCAGCACACAAGCGGTCGGGGGCCTTTCTGATCTGCATCCTCAGCTCGCTTCGATGTCACGAGTTGTCACAACCTCACCCAAAGTCCTCGAAGCAGGCGGTGAACCAGCCCCGGGATACGCACCCCAACCCAGACCAGGGCCGACGCGGTCCAGTCAGCGGTCTACCGGCCCTTGCTCATCTACGGTCGCGTCAAGCACCGCGATGCCGTTCTCATCGACTGAGGGATCTCCCGCATACGGGCCTAGCTGTGGGGGTGCGCAGCCACTGTCACCGGCACGCGCGTCCTCGGCGAACTCCTCCCAGGTGGACGGCTTCCCGTCCGCAATGAGCGGGTCAGCTTCCCAGTCTTGGCCGGAGTCGCGTTCGTGCACAGGAAGGGACTGTACGCCCGGGACTGAGTGTCACCACGCTGTCACAAGCAGGGCAGACAACCCCGGACCCCGCCGAACCGAACCAGCAGGTGACGGTACGCTGTCGACGTTCGCAGGACTCGCCTGGACGGGCCGGGGCTGCTTCCGGAGCAGAAGGCCGCAGGTTCGAATCCTGCCGAGGGCACATTTCGAGGCCCCGTCCGTTCGGTCGGGGCCTCGTTCGTTTGAGATCAGGTTGTTCACGCACGGTTCCACAGGTTTCGGGGCCTCGCCCCGATGACATAGGAGCGAGGCTTGACGAATCCGCCAGAAGGACAGCAACCGCCGTTCGGGCAGCAGCCGCCCGGGATGCCCTCGGGGCCGCCCGGGTACCCGCACGCCGGGTTCGGGCCGGGACAGACGCCGCCCCCGGGGCCGCCCGGAGCGCCGGACGTATTCCCGCCCCAGCAGCCGCCGAAGAAGAAGCGGACCGGGTTGTTCATCGCGCTGGGCGTGGTCGCGCTGGTGGTGATCGGCGCGCTGGTCGCCGGGGTGGTGCTGACGCTCCAGGGGCGCACCCCGTTGTCCTCGGACGAGAAGAAGATCGAGGTCGCGATCCGCGATTTCTACGACACGCTCGACGCGGACGGGTTCATCGCCGCGGCGGAGCTGGCCTGCGAGGCCGACCGGGCCGAGATCGCCAACCTCTCGCCCGAGCAGCGGCAGCAGTTCGATTCGGCGACGGTCTCGGTGATCATCGACAACGTCGAGGACATCGTCATCACCGGTGACACCGCCAAGGCGACGGTGGTCGGCAAGCTGACACTCTCGGTCGCGGGCGAGGAGCCCGACACCGAGGACAGCACCGAAGAGCATCTGAAGAAGGAAGACGGCACCTGGAAGATCTGCTCGGCGCCGGCCACCAAACACTGATCGAACCCCCGGTGGCGCCGCCCGCCATCGGGGGTATTCCGGCGCGGCGTGGGGCTGCCCGCTCAGCATGCTCGACGACCGGAACCGCACTGCCGCACGGGATTTCTCCGGTTTGCCCTGAAACGCCGGTCGATCGCATCCACGCATTTCACGCGGGGTATCTTGCTTAGGTAAGCCTCATCATAGGATGGGGACCCTGTGTGGAAGGACGCCGATGACGTCGCGTAGTTGGAAACCCCTGGCCGGGCTGATGGCGATCGCGGTGGCGGCGCTCGGTGTGAGCGCCTGCTCGTCCTCCTCGGGCGACGCCGACGAGATCACCGTCTACAACGCCCAGCACGAGTCGCTCACCAAGGAGTGGGCCGCGGCGTTCACCAAGGAGACCGGGATCAAGGTCGTCCTGCGCCAGGGTGGCGACACCGCGCTGGGCAACCAGCTGGTCGCCGAGGGTGCCAACTCCCCCGCCGACGCCTTCCTCACCGAGAACTCCCCGGCCATGGCACTGGTCGAGAACGCGGGCCTGTTCGCCGACGTCGACAAGGCCACCCTCGACCAGGTCCCCGCCCAGTACCGCCCGTCGACCGGCAAGTGGACCGGTGTCGCGGCGCGTGCCACGGTCTTCGTCTACAACAAGGACAAGCTGCCGACCGCGGGCCTGCCCGCCTCGCTGCTCGACCTGGCGCAGCCGCAGTGGAAGGGCCGCTGGGGCGCGGGCACCTCCGGCGCCGACTTCCAGGCGATCGTCGCGGGCCTGCTCGCGCTGAAGGGCGAGGACGTGACCCGCTCCTGGCTGCAGGGCATGAAGGCCAACGCGACCTCGCTGCAGAACAACGTCGCGACCATGAAGGCGGTGAACTCGGGCAATCCCGAGGGCGGCGTGATCTACCACTACTACTGGTACCGCGATCAGGCCAACACCAAGGAAGGCAGCGCGAACACCGCGCTGCACTACTTCAAGAACCAGGACCCGGGCGCCTTCGTCAGCGTGTCCGGCGGCGGCGTGCTGAAGTCGAGCAAGAAGCAGGAGGCCGCGCAGAAGTTCCTGGCCTACATCACCGGCAAGCAGGGCCAGGAGATCCTGCGCGACGGCACGTCGATGGAGTACCCCGTGGCGAGCGATGTCGCCGCGAACCCCGCGCTGCCACCGCTGGCCGACCTGCAGGCGCCGGCGATCGATCCCAGCAAGCTCGATTCGAAGAAGGTCACCCAGCTGATGACCGAGGCGGGACTGCTGTAAGTGGCCCTGCGGACCGCATCGACGACAGCACCCCGGGTCGGCAGGCCCGGGGTGTTCGTCACGCTCGTCGCGCTGACATTGACGGCGGCGACCTTCATTCCCCTGGGCTACATCGTCTCGGTGCTGTTCGACACCGGCCTGCGTGAAGCCGCCGCGCTGGTGTTCCGGCCACGGGTCGGCGAGCTGCTCACCAATACCGTCGCGCTCGTGCTGTGGACGGTTCCGGTGTGTGTGGTGCTCGGGGTCGGGCTGGCCTGGCTGGTCGAGCGCACCGACGTGCCGGGCCGGGCGTGGTGGGGTCCGGTGCTGGTCGCGCCGCTGGCGGTGCCCGCGTTCGTCAACAGCTACGGCTGGGTGAGCGCGTTCCCGTCGATGTACGGGCTGTCGGCGGCGGTCATCGTGGCCACGATGTCGTACTTCCCGCTGGTATATCTGCCGGTGGCCGCCACGCTGCGCCGCCTCGATCCGGCCGTCGAGGAGTCGGCGCGCGCCCTCGGCTCGGGGCCGGTGGAAGTGTTCTGGCGCATCGTGGTGCCGCAGTTGCGGCTGGCGATCCTGGGCGGCGCGCTGCTGATCGGTCTGCACCTGCTCGCCGAGTACGGCGCGTTTGTGATGCTGCGCTACGACACGTTCACCACCGCGATCTTCGAGCAGTACCAGAGCAGTTTCGCCGGACCCGCGGGCAGCATGCTGGCCGGTGTGCTCGTCCTGTGCTGTCTGACGCTGCTCGGCGGCGAGGCGCTGCTGCGCGGGAACGCGCGCTACGCCAGGCTGGGCGCGGGCGCGCAGCGCGCGGCGCGGCCGATCGCCCTGGGCTGGTGGCGGATTCCGCTGTTCGGCGTGCTGGTCGCGGTGGTCGGCGGGGCGCTCGGCGTGCCGCTGTGGACGATCGGGCGCTGGTTGTGGCTGGGCGGCGCGGCGGTCTGGGACACCGCGGTGATCGGGCAGGCGCTGGGCCAGACGATCGGTCTGGCGGCGGCGGCCGCGCTGATCACCACCCTGTGCGCGTTCCCCGTCGCGTGGATCGCGGTGCGCTCGACCAGCAGGTTCGCCCGGGTGATCGAGGGCGCGAACTACATCACCAGCTCGCTGCCCGGCATCGTGATCGCGCTCGCGCTGGTGACGGTCACCATCCGCTGGACCCCGCCGCTCTATCAGACGGTGACGCTGGTCGTGATCGCCTACGCGCTGATGTTCCTGCCCCGCGCGCTGGTGAGCGTGCGGGCCGGGCTGGCGCAGGTGCCGGTCGGACTGGAGGAGGTGTCGCGCTCGCTGGGCGAATCGGCCTCGGCCACGTTCTTCCGGGTGACCCTGCGGATGACCGCGCCCGCCGCCGCCTCGGCCGCGGCGCTGGTGTTCGTCGCCGTGTCCACCGAGCTCACCGCGACACTGTTGCTGGCGCCCAATGGAACTCGCACGCTGGCCATGCAGTTCTGGGGCCTGTCGGGCGAACTCGACTACGCCGGCGCCGCACCGTACGCACTGATCATGATCGTCGCCGCGATCCCGGTGACCTATGTGCTGTTCACCCAGTCCAGAAAGGCGGCCGGGGTATGAGTCGGCTTCTCGTGCGCGCGGTGTCGAAGACCTTCGGCTCGACGCGGGTCCTCGACCACATCGATCTCGACGTCCCCGACGGCACCGCCGCGGCCGTCGTCGGCGCGTCGGGCTGCGGCAAGACGACGCTGCTCCGGGTGATCGCCGGCTTCGAGGCGCCCGAGACGGGCACCGTGCAGCTGGGCGCGGAAACCGTTGTGCGCCACGATGTCTGCCTGCCACCACAGCGCAGGCGGATCGGCTACGTCGCGCAGGACGGTGCGTTGTTCCCGCACCTGAGCGTCGCCGACAACATCGCCTACGGCCTGCACACCGGCTGGCGCGGGCTGGGCGATCGGCTGCGCCGTCACCGCGACCGCGACCGCGTCGTCGAACTGCTGGCGATGGTGTCGCTGGATCCCGGTTACGCCGATCGCACGCCGCACCAGCTCTCCGGCGGCCAGCAGCAGCGGGTGGCGCTGGCCCGGGCACTGGCCCGCAAGCCCGACCTGATGCTGCTCGACGAGCCTTTCAGCGCCCTCGACACCGGCCTGCGCGCCACCACCCGCCAGGCGGTCGCCGACACCCTGCGCGCCGCGGGCATGACCAGCATCCTGGTCACCCACGATCAGGAGGAGGCGCTGAGCTTCGCCGAACAGGTGGCCGTCATGCGCGACGGCCGCTTCACCCAGGTGGGCCCGCCCGAGCAGGTCTATCACCATCCGGCCGACCTGTTCACCGCCCGCTTCCTCGGCGACTGCATTCTGCTCGACGCACTCTGCGAGGCCGACGTCGCCAAGTCCGCGCTCGGCGCGGTCCCGGTCCAGCGCGACGCCCCCACCGGCGAGACCACCCTGATGCTGCGGCCCGAACAACTCACCGCCGAGGTCGTCACCGCCGAGCACAGCGGGACGGTGACCGAGGTCGACTTCCGCGGTCCCGATGTCATCCTGACCATCGAGCTGGCCGAGGGCGCCGGGACCGTCACGGTCCGCCGCACCGGCATCGCGGCACCCGCGCGCGGCGATCGCGTGCGCCTGACCGTGCAGGGTTCCGGGACGGCCTACGAGAAATAGGCGCTCCACCCGTGCGGGTGAAACGCCTATTCCGACCAGAGCGAGCGGCGGGAATCGAACCCGCGTGAACGGCTTTGCAGACCGTTGCCTCAACCACTCAGCCACGCCCGCCTCGTCCTAGAGAGTGCCCGGTTCGGCCCACGTTGCCCAGGGTTGCGCTCGGCATGAGCGAAATGCCGGTTCGCCGACTGGGCGGCAGCGACCTGGCCCTATGCGATGATCAATGCCATGTCTCGGCCACGACCGCTTCCGCATGACCCGATCGCCGAAGCGCACCGGCAATGGACCGGGCACGGCTGGGGCGCGGTGGCCGACGGAATGGCCGCGGTGACGTCGCTGGTGCGGGCCCAGCAGATCGTGATGGCCAGGGTCGACGAGGCGCTCAAACCGTCGGGGCTGACGTTCTCCCGCTACGAGCTGCTGCAATTGCTCAGCTTCAGCAAGACGGGCGCGCTGCCGATGGCCAAGGCCAGCGCGCGCCTGCAGGTGCATCCGACCAGCGTGACCAATACCGTGGACCGGCTCGAGGCGGCAGGCCTGGTGGTCCGGGTGCCGCATCCGAGCGACCGGCGCGCGACGCTGATCGAAATCACCGATGCGGGAAGGACATCGGTCGCCGAGGCGACCGCGGCACTGAACGCGCAGGTGTTCGCCGAGCCCGGCCTGCCGCCGGACCGGATCCGCGCCCTGCTGACCCTGCTCGCCGAATTCCGGCACGAGGCGGGCGACTACGAGGCTCCCGACACCGAAAACCTCGCATTCCACGCGACCTGGCAACCGACGGGCGAATCACCGCGCGACTCGCTTGGCAGCTAGCCGAAATTGGTCCACGATGTAGCGCATGGTGCTGGTCCTGGGGGTATCGGCGGGTGCGGGTGGTGCCCGCGCCGTGCTGACCCACTCCGATCAGCCGCACCTGCCACCGGTGGACCGGCTCCGGCTACCGCGCAGGGCGGGCGGCTCGGTCGACGAAGCGGTGTTGTCGGTGATCCGCCGGATGCGGGTCGCGGCACTGGCGCGCGGTGAGTGTGTCACCGCCACGGCGGTCACCTGCCGCAGTGAGTCGCACGCCGACGCGATCCGGGCGGCGGTCGGTAAGTCCGAGGTCGGCATCGTCGACGAGCCGCTGGCGCAGCTGCGCTATCTGCGCTTCACCGGCATGCTGCCCGACTCCGACTCGGTGATCCTCTACGACCTGGGCTGCTCGGGCCTGACTGTCACCCATGCCGATTGCCGCACCGACACGATCCTGGCGAGCAGGCGCAGCACGGTACTCAGCGGCGACGGCTACGACGCGCTGCTGCGCTGGCAGCTCGCGCGCGGCGGTGTGCTGGCCGACGCGCGCACCACCAGGGAGCATCGCGAGTCGCTGAGCCGGGCCAGGGTGGTGACGGCGACCGACGCCGATACCGGCGGCCGCGCCGTGGTGACCCGCAGCGATCTGGCCGAGCTGTGCGAGGCGGGTCTGCATCATTCGGCCTCGTTCGTGCGTCAGGTGGTCGAGGAGACGGGGATGCGGCCGGGTGCGCTGGTGCTGCTCGGCGGCTGTACCCGCAATCCGTCGCTGCGCGCCGATCTGGCCCACCGCATCGGGCTGCCGATCGTCTACGACCCCGAGCCGGATTACGTCTCGGCGCGCGGCGCGGTCCTGCTGGCCGCGCAGCGCCCCGCTCGCCTGCGGATGCCGCGGCTGCGGCCGGGCAGCGCGGTGGTCACCCGCGAGGCCCGGCCGCGACCCGGCCGGCGAAAACTCCTCGCCGCGATGGCGGTGACGGCCACGCTCGGCGGCACGGTCGCCGGACTGCTCGGCACCGACGACTCGTCGGCGCGGTCCCCCGAACCGGGAACCGCGCCGACCACTGCCCAGCTCACCGATGGTTCGCTGCGGCTGAGACAGAACTAGCTGTTGGTGAAGTTCGGTGTGCGCTTCTCGACGAAGGCGGCCATGCCTTCCTTCTGATCGTCGGTGGCGAACAGCGAGTGGAACACCCGGCGCTCGAACAACACGCCCTCGGTGAGGGTGGTCTCGAAGGCCCGGTTGACCGCTTCCTTGGCGATCATCGCGACCGGCAGCGACATCGAGGCGATGGTCTGGGCGGTCTCGAGCGCGGCGTCGAGCAGCTGGTCGGCGGGCACGATCCGCGACACCAGCCCGGCTCGCTCGGCTTCCTCGACACCCAGGGTGCGGCCGGTCAGGATCAGATCCATGGCCTTGGCCTTGCCGACCGCCCGGGTCAGCCGCTGCGAGCCGCCGATGCCGGGGATCACGCCGAGCTTGATCTCGGGCTGACCGAACTTGGCGGTGTCGGCGGCGATCAGGATGTCGCACAGCATCGCCAGCTCACAGCCGCCGCCGAGGGCGAAGCCCGCGACCGCGGCGATGGTCGGCTTGCGGAAGTTGGCCAGCCGGTCCCAGCCCGCGAAGGCGTTGGACGCGAACATGTCCATGTAGGACTTGTCCGCCATCTCCTTGATGTCGGCCCCGGCCGCGAAGGCCTTCTCCGATCCGGTGATCACGACGGCACCGATCGAGTCGTCGGCGTCGAGCTCGTCGAGCGCGGCGATGACGTCCGCGAGGACCTGCGCGTTGAGCGCGTTGAGTGCCTTGGGCCGGTTCAGCGTGATCCAGCCGACCCCGCCTTTGCCCTCGCCGCCGCCCTTGCGCTCCAGCAGAATCGTCTCGAAATCGGTCACCAGGCACCCTCTTGTTCTTCAGTGGTCACGGATGGTGCAGACGATACCGAGCCCGGCCGCCCACCGGCCACGCGGGCAAACCCGCAAGTAGGCGTGGCGCAGTGCCCGATATTCCGGATCCGCTGCGGCACAATCGGGGGCATGGGCACCGACCATTTCGCGCGGATCAGCCGCCTGCGCGCGCTGATCGAGCACGAGAACACCGGCGCGGACGAGCGGGCCACAGCCCAGCGCATGCTCGACCGGATTCTGCGGAAGACGCACGGCGACACCGTGTCCGCCGCGGCGCCGGATCGGGTGTACGGCGCCAGGCATCACCGGCCGGGCAGGCACGCGAGCACCGCGTCGATCGTCGAGTCGGTCCGCGACGACATCGCCTTCGCCCGCACGTTCGCCGTCATCGGCGGTCCGGGCGAGCTCACGGTGCACAGCCCACGCGCGGCCGCGCCCGCCGAGCTCACGGTGGCGGTGAGCACGCTGTTCGCCGATCAGATCGTCGTCACCATCACCGACATCCCGCCCGCGTGGGGCTGGGAGTCCGACGAGTTCGACCGCACCACCGCGACCGCTGACCTGCGCCGCCTGGCCGACGAACTCGCCGAGATCATCGACAGCTACAACCACAACGGTTCCGACGTGGGCCCGCGGTTCTTCCGCACGATCCGCGCACAGGAGACCACGCTGATCCGCTGACTCAGTCCGGCTGTTTCGATCCGGCGAGCAGCACGACCACACCGACGGTGAGCACGACAGCGCCGATGGCCAGCACCACGCTCGCGGCGACCGGCCCGCCATCGGTCCGCTCGGCCACCGTCTGCCCCACCGCGATCGCCACCGCCGCCGCGCCGCCGAGCACGAGAACGGGCTCGCGCCGCAGCGCGTACAGCAGCAGGCATGCCACACCGACCAGCGCGGTCAGCGCGGGCCGCCACAGCGACTCCCCGGGCGTCACCGACTGCGCCCCGCTCACCAGGATCACGCCGCCGATCAGGTACCCGGCCCAGTCGGCGACGAACAGCCGGGCCCAGGCGAGCCCGACCCACACCGCGCCGAGCAGCATCAGCACCACGCCGGGCCAGGCGGAGCGGTAGTCGAGCACCGCCGAAGCCGTGGTCACCACGCTCGCGACGCCGAACCCGCCCATCGCGACCATGCCGAGCACGGTGGGCACCAGCAGATATCCGAGGATCGCGACGAGCAGTCCCGCGATCGCGGCCGCGATCTCGGCGTCGTCTCCGAAGGCCGTGACCACCGCGCCGCAGACCATGACCGCGGCCAGCACCAGCAGCACCGCCGCGAGCCTGCTGCGCCCCGCCGACGCGATCGGCACCCGTCGGAAGATCCCGTCGCACCCACCGGCCAGCAGCACCGCGCCGGTGACCGCGCACCCGGCCACGACCAGCAGCAATACCACCCGCCCGGTCTGCGCCACGTCCGACCAGGCCAGCCCGAGGAACAGCGCCACCCCGGCGGCCACCAGGCCCGCCCCGAGATAGGCGACGATCTCGGCGATCATCCGGCCCGCACTCGCCCGGCCCGCCCGCTCCTCGGCTTCCACGGCCCGCAATACCGCCCCGCGCTGGTCGCCGCTGATCACGCCCGCCGCCACCAGCCGCTCCAACGCCACGCCCACCCTGTGTTCGCGAACCATCCGTCGAGTATGTCGACCGGGGTGCGCGATTCGGCCGAATCCCGCGGGCCGCGTTTCGCGCCGGAGTGACGCAGTTCATACTACAATTAGTTGGACGTCCTAGTATTGGTCGTACTATCTGCTGCGGAGGCAGTCATGAGCGAGTCCAGCGCCCTGCATGTGCCGGTCCATCCCGTGCGATTCGTGACCTCGGCGGCTCTGTTCGACGGGCACGACGCGGCGATCAACATCATGCGGCGCATCCTGCAGGCCCAGGGCGCCGAAGTGATCCACCTCGGCCACAACCGATCGGTGCGCGAGATCGTCGACGCGGTGATCGAGGAGGACGTCCAAGGCGTCGCGGTCAGCTCGTACCAGGGCGGGCACATCGAGTTCTTCGAGTACCTCGCCACGGCCCTGCGCGAGGCGGGCGCGGGCGACGTGCGGATCTTCGGCGGGGGCGGCGGCGTGATCGTCGCCGAGGAGATCGAGCGGCTGGCGCGCGTCGGCGTGCGGATCTTCTCCCCGGAGGACGGCCAGCGCCTCGGTCTGCCCGGCATGATCAACGAGCTGGTCCGGGTGTGCGATGTCGACCGGGCCGCCACCCCGCCCGACCTCGATGCCCTCTACACCGGCGACCGGAATGCCCTGGCGCGCACCATCACCTGTCTGCAGCAGGGCGCGCTGTCCACGCCGGACCGGGCGGCGATCCTCGCGGCGGCGAGCAAGCGCCGGGTGCCGGTGCTCGGCATCACCGGCACCGGCGGCTCCGGAAAGTCCTCGCTCACCGACGAATTGGTGCGCAGGCTGCGGACCGACCAGCAGGACAAGCTGCGCATCGCGGTCCTCGCCGTTGACCCGACTCGGCGCCGGGCGGGCGGCGCACTGCTCGGCGACCGCATCCGGATGAACGCGCTCGACGGCGACCACGTGTATTTCCGTTCGCTGGCCACCCGCGGCAATCACGAACTGCCCGACGACATCGACACCATGATCGCCGCCTGCCGCGCCGCGGGCCACGACCTGGTGATCCTGGAGACCCCGGGCATCGGCCAGGGCGACGCGGGCATCGTCGACCACGTCGACGTGGCGCTGTATGTGATGACGCCCGAGTTCGGCGCCGCCTCCCAGCTAGAGAAGATCGACATGCTCGACTACGCCGACGTGGTCGCGATCAACAAGTACGAGCGCCGTGGCGCGGCCGACGCGGTCCGCGACGTGGCGCGCCAATTGATCCGCAACCGGGCCGAATTCGGCGCGCAGCCGGCCGATATGCCGGTCTTCGGCACCAGCGCGGCCACCTTCGACGACGACGGCGTCACTGCTCTCTATCAGCACCTGACCGTGCTGCTCGCCGAACACGGACTTCCGCTCGAGCAAGGCGCGCTGCCCCGCGTCGACACCAAGGTCTCCACCCGGTTCGCCCAGCTCGTGCCGCCGGCACGGGTCCGCTACCTGGCCGAGATCGCCGAGACCGTGCGCGACTACCACGCGGACACCGTCCGGGACGTGGCCGCGGCCCAGCGCATTCAGCGCCTGCGGCTGGTGCACGACGAACTGCCCGACGACGCCGCCGTCGCCGACCTGCTGACAGCCGCGCGCAGCGACCTCTCCCCCGCGTCGGCCGCGCTGCTGGCCGAATGGCCCGCCGTCACCGCGAGTTACGCGGGCGAGGAGCAGATCGTGCGGGTCCGCGATCGCGAGATCCGCACCCCGCTGCGGCGCGAGTCACTGTCCGGCTCGAGCATCCCCCGCGTCGCCCTGCCCCGCTACACCGACGACGGCGAACTGCTGCGTTTCCTGCGTGCGGAACATCTGCCCGGCCGATTCCCCTTCACCGCAGGGGTTTTCCCGTTCAAGCGCGACAACGAGGACCCGGCCAGGATGTTCGCCGGCGAGGGCGATCCGGCGCGCACGAACCGGCGGTTCAAGGTCCTCAGCGCCCACGCCGAGGCGACCCGGCTGTCCACCGCGTTCGACTCGGTCACCCTCTACGGCCACGATCCGGCCGAGCGCCCCGATATCTACGGCAAGGTCGGCACCTCGGGAGTCTCGGTGGCCACCATCGAGGACATGCGCACGCTGTTCGACGGTTTCGACCTGTGCGCGCCGACGACCTCGGTGTCGATGACCATCAACGGACCGGCCCCGACCATCCTCGCGTTCTTCCTCAATACCGCGATCGACCAGGCGCTGGACCGCTTCACCGAGGCCGAGTGCAGGCCGCCGACCCCGGACGAAGCCGCCGAGGTCAGGGCGCGCACGCTCGCGACCGTGCGCGGCACCGTGCAGGCCGACATCCTCAAGGAGGACCAGGGGCAGAACACCTGCTTGTTCTCCACCGAGTTCAGTCTGCGGATGATGGCCGACGTGCAGGAATGGTTCGTGCGCAACGACGTCCGCAATTTCTATTCGGTGTCGATCTCCGGGTATCACATCGCCGAAGCGGGCGCGAACCCGATCAGCCAGCTCGCCTTCACGCTGGCCAACGGATTCACCTATGTGGAGACCTATCTCGCCCGTGGACTGGCGATCGACGACTTCGCGCCGAATCTGTCGTTCTTCTTCTCCAACGGCATGGACCCCGAATACACCGTGATCGGCCGGGTCGCCCGGCGGATCTGGGCGGTCGCGATGCGCGACCGCTACGGCGCGGGCGAACGCGCGCAGAAGCTGAAGTATCACGTGCAGACCTCGGGCCGTTCGCTGCACGCACAGGAAATGCAGTTCAACGACATCCGCACCACCCTGCAGGCGCTGATCGCGGTCTACGACAATTGCAACAGCCTGCACACCAATGCCTTCGACGAGGCGGTGACCACGCCCACCGAGGATTCGGTGCGGCGCGCGCTGGCCATCCAGCTCATCATCGCCAAGGAATGGGGGCTGGCGGTCAACGAGAATCCGCTGCAGGGCAGTTTCGTCATCGACGAGCTCACCGACCTGGTCGAGGAGGCGGTCCTGCTGGAATTCGAGCGCATCAGCGAACGCGGCGGCGTGCTCGGCGCGATGGAGACCGGCTACCAGCGCGGACGCATCCAGGACGAGTCGATGCGCTACGAACAGCGCAAACACGACGGTTCCCTGCCGATCGTCGGAGTGAACACCTTCCGCGGTCACGGCGACGACGCCGCGCACGGCCCGCTGGAATTGGCCCGCGGCACCGAGCGGGAGCGCCGCTCCCAGCTGGACCGGTTGCGCACGTTCGTCGAGGAGAATGCCGAACAGTCCCATCGCGCGCTGGCGCGATTGGCCGAGGTCGCCCATACCGACGGCAATATCTTCGAGGTGTTGATGGACGCGGCGCGGGTGTGCACCCTACAGCAAGTCACCGATACGTTCTTCGCTGTCGGTGGTCAGTATCGACGGACCGTCTGAAGCGATCGCCGCGAGCACGAATCCAGCCACACCCGGCACCCGCGTGTGACAATTGCCGCCAGCACACTGCCAGCGGCGGCGATGGGACGTACAGCAATGGACCTGACCGACCTCGACATCATCGATGCGCACATCCATCAGTGGGACCCGCGCACGACCCCGCGCGAATTCAGCAAGCTCGCCACCCTGCTGCGCTATCTGCCGCTGTCGATCGATATCGCGGCGAAGCTGGCGCCCCGCCGTGACCGGGAATTCGTCGGCGATCCCACCGCCTATACCGGCCCCTATCTGCCCGCCGATTACCGCACCGACCTGGGGACGACGGCGGTGCGCGGCATCGGGCACTGCGAAGTGGAATGGACCGGCTGGAAGCCCGACGAGACCCGGTGGGTGGCCAGCCTGCCGTTCGGCGTCGACACCCCGCCGCTGAGCCTCATCGTGGGGGCGGCCGATCCGGCCGCCGCGGACTTCGGCGCGGTGCTCGACGCGCATCAGTCGGCCTCGCCGCTGCTGCGCGGCATCAGGACCATGGTCGCCCACCACCCCGACCCGGCCGTGAAGTCGTTCGCGGCGCACGACGGCCACCTGACCGCCCCCGCCTTCCTGAACGGCTTCGGCCTGCTCGCCGAGCGCGGCCTGTCCTTCGACGCCTGGGTCTATTCGGGACAGCTGGCCGAGGTGACGGCGCTGGCCGAGCGATTCCCCGAGGTCACCATCGTGCTCGACCACCTGGGCACGCCCGCGGGCATCTTCGGGCCGGTCGGCAAGGACACCGGGCACACCGCCGCCCAGCGCGGCGCCCTGTTCGACCGCTGGCGCGACGACCTCACCGATCTGGCCGCCCAGCCGAATGTGGTGGCCAAGGTCAGCGGCCTGATGATGCCGGTCCTCGGGCACCCGGTGCCGCCGCGCGGGGTCCCGACACCGGTGCCCACCCTGATCGACCGGGTGCGACCGCTGCTCACCCACGCGCTGACGGCCTTCGGCGCCGACCGGCTGATCTGGGGCTCCAACTTCCCGGTCGACAAGCCGATCACCAGCATCACCGGCGCGGTCGAGACCGTGGCGAGCGTGCTCACCGACGCCGGGGCGAGCACCGAGGACCTGCGGAAGGTGTTCGGCGGCAATGCCGTCCGGATCTACCGCATCGACACGACAGCGCAGCGGTGACCGCGGTGTCGGTGGCCCGGTTTAGCATCGCCGCATGAAAGCAACCGGCACGTTCGAAGTCACCGCGTTCGACCCCACCGACCTGCAGCCCCAGCCGCCCATCGGCACCGGGCTCCCGGTCGGCGTCACGCTCATGACGAAGGTCTACGCCGGCGAGATCACCGGCACCTCGGCGACCCTGTTCACCGCGGCGTTCGACATGTCCACCGGCGCGGGCACCTACATCGCCATGGAGTCCTTCGAGGGCACCCTGGCGGGCAAATCCGGCGCGTTCAACTTCGTCCACTCCGCCACCACCGGCGGCACCGATCGCACCGACGAGTTCTTCCACATCGTCCCCGCCAGTGGCACCGGCGAACTCACCGGCATCACCGGCACCGGCGCCCTCTACGTCGATTCCACCGGCGGCCACCACATCTGGTTCGACTACGACCTGCCCTGACTCAGCTGTCGAATTCCTGGTACAGGGAACGTAATTCGCGCAGGCCGGTCGCCGCGGTCTGTTCGTCTTCGGTGGACATGCGCAGGGCCCGGCGGAGGGGGACCGGGTCCAGGTCCTCGATGACGGCGCGGAATTCGATGCGGGGCAGTTCGGGGAGGTCGAGGTCGTCGCCGTAGGGGTCGGCGGATTCGGTGGTGCGGGTGGACTTCTCGACGCCGCCGATAAGGGTGTCCAGGTCGAGGCCGCGCAGGGTGAGGATTTCGCTGGGCTGCTCGTCGAGGCGTTCGGCGAGCAGGTAGCAGACCGCGGCGACGTGTTTGCACGGCCAGCCCATGTCCGGGCAGCTGCAGGAGAAGTCGAGTTCGGACGCCGTGGTGGGCAGCAGGTGCGGGCCCAACGCGGGCGGCAGTGCGCCGGAGGCGATCTCGGCGAGCATGCCGGGTGCCTCCCTGATCTCGGCGAGCAGCAGCTCGATCTCTTCCGCACGCAACGGCCGCAGCGCCAGCACCGAGGTGAACGGGCTGGGCTGGCTGCCCTGCACCTCGGCGGTGACGGCACCGCGCTCGATCCGGTAGTTCACCACCTGGCCGACCCTGGCGTAGGTGCGCCCGCGCGAGAGCCTGCCCGCGTCGGCGACCTTCTCCACCGCCTCCAGCAGGGACCGGCCCCACCAGGTCCGGCCGAACCCGCCGCGCGCCTGGGCGCCGCCGGTGACCGGTCGGCGCGGTCCGAACTGACTGAAATCGGCCACTAGTCGCCCACCGCCTCGGCACCGAGGGTGAACAGGTCACGCAGTTCGTCGGTGCTCAGTTCGGTGATCCAGTTCTCGCCCGCACCGACGGCCAGGTCGGCCAATTGCTTCTTCCCGCTGATCATCTCGTCGATGCGCTCCTCGATGGTGTCGACGCAGACCAGCTTGCGGACCTGCACCGCGCGCTGCTGACCGATCCGGAACGCGCGGTCGGTGGCCTGGTTCTCCACCGCCGGGTTCCACCAGCGGTCCAGGTGGATCACGTGATTGGCGGCGGTGAGGTTGAGCCCGGTGCCGCCCGCCTTGAGCGAGAGCAGCATCAGCGGCGGCCCGTTCTCCCTCTGGAACCCGGTCACCATCTCGTCGCGTCCCTTCTTGGACACTCCGCCGTGCAGGAACGGGATGGGGGTACCGAAGCGCTCGGTGAGGAACGGCAGCACCAGGTCGCCGAATTCCCGGAACTGGGTGAACAGCAGGGCCTTCTCACCGTCGGCGACGACCGCGTCGAGCACGTCCTCGACCAGGGCGAGCTTGCCGGAGCGGTGACTGCCGCGACGCAGGATCGGCGAACCGTCGCCGAGGTAGTGCGCGGGATGATTGCAGACCTGCTTGAGTCTGGTCAGCGCGCCGAGCACCGCGCCCTTGCGGGCCATGCCCTTCGCGTCCTTCAACTTGGCCAGCATGTCGTCGACCACCGCCTGATAGAGCGCGGCCTGTTCGACGGTGAGGTTGGCCCGCACCGTCATCTCCAGCTTCTCCGGCAGATCGCTGATGACCGCCGGATCGGTCTTGAGCCTGCGCAGCACGAACGGGTCGGTGATCAGGCGTAACCGCTCGACGGCCTGCTGATCGCGTTCGCGTTCGATCGGCACGGCGAACCTGGCCCGGAACGACTGCGGACTGCCCAGCAGTTTCGGCATGGCGAAGTCGAACAGCGCGCGCAGTTCCTCGAGGCGGTTCTCCACGGGGGTTCCGGTGAGCGCCAGCCGATGTCGCGCCGTGAGCGCGCGCGCCGCGCGCGACTGGCGGGTGGCGGCGTTCTTGATGTGCTGGGCCTCGTCGAGCACGATCCGCTCCCACCGCTGCTCGCCGAGCAGGGTCGCGTCGCGGGCCAGCAGGGCGTAGGTGGTCACCACCAGATCAGCGTCGGCCACGGCGGCAGCGAATTCCGGGCCGGTGAGCCGCGAAGGGCCGTGGTGGACGAGCACTCGCAGATCGGGGGTGAACCGTTGCGCTTCCCGCTGCCAGTTGCCGACCACCGACATCGGGCACACCAGCAGGGTGGGGCCGACCCGATCTCCCGGGTCGGCCCGTCCGGTGCCGACCGCGGCCGATTCGCGCTCGTGCGCGAGCAGAGCCAGCACCTGCACCGTCTTGCCCAGGCCCATGTCGTCGGCCAGGATCGCACCGCAGTTGAGCCTGCTCATCGTGGCCAGCCAGCTCAGCCCGCGCTCCTGGTAGGGCCGGAGCTCGGCCTTGAGGCCGACCGGCACCGGGACCGGCTCGGGTTCGCCTTCCCCGGCGAACAATTCGGCCGCCCAGCCGACGGCGGTGACCTCGGTGACCGGCACATCGTCGACGCGTTCGGCGGCCAGTTCGCCGATCATGTCGGCCAGGGTGATCGGTGTGTCGTCGGCGTGCAGGGCCACATAGCGGGCGGCCGCGGCCAGCGCCCGATGGTCGGCCTGCACCCATTCCCCGCGCAGCTGCACGAGATCGGACTTGCTGCGGATCAGCCGCTCCATCTCGGCCTTGGTCAGCACCAGGTCGCCGAGCGCCAGTTCCCACCGGTAGGACAGCAATCCGCTCAGCCCGACCGTGGTCTCGGCGGCGGCCGGACTGCTCACCCGCAGCCGCATGCTCGGCTCGGCGATGTTCCAGGCGCGCGGCAGCAGCAGGCGGATACCGGCTTCCTGCAGAGCGTGCGCACCGTGCGCGACCAGGTCGGCGACGACCGCGGTGGGCAGCAGCAGGTCGAGTCCGCGCGGGTCGGTGGGCAGGTCGCGCAGGCGCGGATACGCCTTGCGTGCGTGCCCGAGTTTCTCCGCGGCGGTCCGGACCAGGACCGGGTCATCGTCGAGGACAACGGGTTTGGGCGCGTCGTCGACCGGGCGCAGGCACACCTGCAAGCGCCACAGCGCCACCGATTCGTCGACGGCGCCGAACTCACCGTCGGGTTCGCACAGGCGCAGCACGAGTTCCGGCTCGTCGGCGGCGTAGCCGGCCCGCCACTGCCCCAGGGTCTCGGCCAGCCGGTAGGAGCCCGCCTCGAGCGGGGTGTCGCCGACCAGCGCCCGCAGCATCGGGTGGGTCATGGTGCGGTGGGCGAGGTACTCGCGCGCGATCGGGTCGGTGAGCTCGGTGACGAGGTCGTCCAGCACGGCCGACGGCGACCCGGCCACGCGCAGCGCGGCGGGCATCGCGGCGGCCAGCTCGGCCAGCCACGCCCGCTGCCGCTGCCCGCCGACCAGCC
>NZ_LPNR01000124.1:0-14532 GCF_019266065.1 Nocardia sp. MH4
CGGACGCGCGGCGGGCGCGTTGCCCTGCTGCGCGGGCGCGGGGGCGGCCGTCGTCGTGGTGGGCTGCGCCTTCGTCGGGATCGCCGGGAGCGGGATCTCGGTGGGCAGCGCCACGCCCGGCGGAACGGGCAATCCCGGCGGCACCGGGATCGAGGTCGGCAGCGGCAGCATCTGCAGATCCGACAGGCGCAGATCCGGCAGATCGAGGCCGGTCAGGTCACGCAGCGGGACCGTGATGTCGGGGACCGAGGTCAGCGCGACCTCCGCCAGCTGGGTCGGGACCGCCGCGACCTGCGATTCGTTGGTGCTGCGGTAGTCGGTCGAATCGCTCAGCGCGAACGCGCCGACGGGTGCGGCGACGGCGAGCGTTGTGACCACCGGGAGCACGTAGGAACGTTTCGGCTTTCGATATCGCACGTGCCTTCTCCAATCAGGGTCGAGCTCGTAGACCTTGGTGGCATCGAGGCCATCACCGGCAAGTGATGCTTGCTTCCTCTTGTCTCACACACCACACTAGTTAACATACGTCACACATCTAAACCTCAACTTGAGGATTATGTGATTGCTCGAATGTAGCCTTCGGAACCCGCTCGGCCACGACGACATGCCGACGCGAGCTCCGCCGGTCGAATCGCGACACCGTGGGAGCGCAGTATGAGAGCGGACACCAAGATCAACCGCAGTACCCGCCGCGGCACCAGGCGCCGCGCCGTGCCGATGATCAAGACCGCCCCGCTGCCGTTGCTGGTCGGTGGCACCGCGCTGGCGCTGACCGGCGCGTTCGGGCTGTGGCAGATCCTGCCGGGCCAGGTCGCCCCGACCGTGGGCGCGGGCCACGGGCGCGGGATGAGCCAGGTCGGCGCGTTCGACAGCGCCAGGGAGGGCTGGTCCGCCGAGGAGATCCTCGGTCACTACTACCCGGGCGCCGAGCTCGGGCAGGTCGGGCCGACCACGATCGGTGTCCGGCTGCAGGCCCAGGACGACGCCACCCTCGACACCTTCGCCGCCGCGGGCGCGCAGGTCGCGGGCCGGATGATCGGCCCGGGCGAGGCCGCCCACCTCACCCCATTGCCCGACGGCGGCGCGAACGTCGTGGTGACCACGGGCTGCGACGGCGAAGTGCTGTGGCAGACCGCGACCGACGATCCGTTCGTCTACCCGCTGGATCCGGGGCCGGGCAGACCCGCCGCCGAACACCTGACGTTGTGCGGCGGCACCGCCTATCGCGGCGCGCTCGGGGTCGCGCTGGAAGGCGGCGCGTACCGGACCGTCAACCAGGTCGACCTCGACGACTACCTCGCCGGCCTGTTACCCGCCGAGATGCAGGCGAACTGGGCCGATCAGGGCGCGTTCGAAGCGCTGCGCGCACAGGCGATCGCGGCCCGTTCCTACGCGCTCGCCGAGAACCGCTACGACTACGCGCAGACCTGCGACACCACCGACTGCCAGGTGTATCCCGGCACCGTGAAAGAGGACGCCCGCACCACCGAGGCCGTCGCGGCGACCGCGGGCACCGTGCTGCTGCGCGACGGACTGATCCTGCGCTCGGAGTACTCCGCCGCGCCCGACGGCGGCCGCCCGGCCGATATCGAGACCTTCGCCGTGGGCCCCGCGCCCGGCGACCTGGTCGAAACCGCGCCCGCGCCGACGGCGCCCACCGCCCCGACCCGCCCCGATCCGACCATCGAGGCGCTCGCGGGCGAGACCGCGATCGACACCGAGTACCGGCGGATCGGCGGTCCGGACAGCACCATCGGGGCGCCGATCGGGCCGGAGATGATGTTGCCGCAGCGGGCAGGCACGTATCGGCTGTACACCAACGGTGTGATCGTGGCGACCAAGACGCTCGGCGCCCAGGTCGTCGACTTCTCGACGCTGTTGCAGCTGGTGCCGGAGGTGGGCGATCAGCTGCCGCCGTCGGCGTCGGGTCAGCCGAAGGTGACGACGCCGGAGGGCACGGCGCCCGGCGGTGTCGCGCCGGGGACTCAGGCGTCCGTACCGGCACAGGCCGCCGCGGGTGGTGACCAGGTCGGACCTGTGCACGGTCCGGTGAATCCCGCTGCCACGCCACACGCACCCGCGAATCCTGTTGCCGCGCCGCGTGGTTCGGTGGATCCCGCTACCGGTCAGCAAGTTCCCGCTGCCGGGCCGCGGAACCCGGCACCCGTGCCCCACGGCCCGGCTACCGCGCCGGGAATCCACGACGGCGAGTAGCGGCCCGGGACGGTCGAGACCGCGTCGATCCGGCGGACGGCCAGGTGCGCCTGGGCTCGGCGAACCGGGCTGCCGGGGCGCGTCGCCGATCCGGCCATGACCGCCGGGTGTCCCACGACGGGTAGCGGCCGGGGTCAGTCGAGGGTGGTGTCGTCCAGGCCGATGGCCAGGGTGCGCAAGAGCCCGGCGAGTTGTTCGCGGTCCTCGGTGCCCAGCGCCGCGAGCAGGCGTTGCTCGTTGTCCATGTGCAGGGGCAGGAGGCGGTCGACCAGTTCCCTGCCCTCGTCGGTGAGCTGGACGAAGACCGAGCGCCGGTCGTCGGCCGAGGGCACCCGGCGGACCAGGTTCTTGGCCGCCATGCGGTCGATGCGGTTGGTGATCGCGCCGGAGGTGACCATCGCGGCCCGGTTCAGCGAGCCCGCGGTCAGGCCGGTGTCGCCGCCGGAGCGGCGCAGCGTGGCGAGCACGTCGAACTCCCAGAATTCCAGTCCGTAACCGGCGAAGAAGCGTTTGAGGTCCTGCTCGAGGACGCGCGAGAGCCGGGTGATCCGGCCGACGATCGCCATCGGTGACACGTCGACATCGGGTCGTTCGACCCCCCAGTGCTCGGTGATCAGATCGACGGCGTCCCGCATGCGTATCCCTCTCTATTGAAAATCTTAACGTTCATCTACTTGACGGTGAGGCATCCCGCCGGGTAGATATTTCAATGTTGAGATTATCAATCAGGAGTGAACATGACGACGGCTACTCGCCCGACCGGCTACGCGGGCACCCTCGCGCTCACCGCTCTCACCCCGATCGTCTGGGGTTCCACCTACGCCGTCACCACCGAGTTCCTGCCCCCGGACCGGCCGCTGTTCACCGCGCTGACGCGCGCTCTGCCCGCCGGTGTGGCCCTGCTCGCGCTGACCAGGGTGCTGCCGCACGGCAGGTGGCTCGGTCGCGCGGCGGTGCTCGGCGTTCTCAATATCGGCGCGTTCTTCCCGCTGCTGTTCCTGGCGGCCTACCGGCTGCCGGGCGGCGTGGCCGGGGTGCTCGGCGCGGTGGCGCCGATGTTCGCGCTCGGCTTCGCCGCGGTCCTGCTGTCGGAGGCGCCGGCGCGGCGCAAGGTGATCGCCGGGCTGATCGGCGTCGCCGGGGTGTCGCTGGTCGTGCTGCGCGGCGATGCCGAGCTGGACACGATCGGTGTCGTCGCCGGGCTGGCCGGTGCGGCGTCGATGTCGGCGGGCACCGTGCTGACCAAGAAGTGGGGACGTCCCGAGGGCGTCGGTCCGCTCGCGATGACCGGCTGGCAGCTGACCGCGGGCGGCCTGTTCATCCTGCCGCTCGCCGTCCTGATCGAAGGCGCGCCGCCGGCGATGGACGCGCAGGCCGTCGGCGGCTACCTGTACCTCGGCGTCATCGGCACGGCGCTCGCCTACTGGCTGTGGTTCCGGGGGATCTCGCGGGTACCCGCGACGTCGGTGGCCTTCCTCGGTCTGCTGAGCCCGATGTCGGCCGCGGTGATCGGCTGGCTCGCCCTCGGGCAGGCGCTGACTCCGCCGCAGGTCCTCGGCCTGGCGATCGCGCTCGGCGGCACCGTGCTCGGCCAGATTCCGCCGAAGGTCGCGCCGGCGACGGTGGCCGAGCCGGTGCCCGCGCGGGCGACCATCACCAAGATCGCCGTTCTGCCTGCGCCGGAGAAGGTTTCGGTCGCCCGCTGAACCCGGGGCGCACGGTCGGCCGCGCATCGCCTGCATCGACTGGTCCTCGGCGAGGGCCGGAACCGGCAGGGGGTGCGCGGCTTTCGCGCGCAGGCCGCCGAGCGCGACACCGTCGAGATCGGGTTCTGACTTTCGGGGTTGACCTTGACGTAGCGTCAACTTGCAGGCTGGGAACACCGACGAGAAAGGGGCAGGTCATGGCGGGTGAATGGGCCATCCAGGACCTCGCGAAAGCCGCGGGCACCACCAGCCGCACGCTGCGCCACTACGGCCAGCTCGGGCTGCTGGAACCGAGCCGGATCGGCGCCAACGGCTACCGCTACTACGACCAGAGCTCCCTGATCCGCCTGCAGCGCATCCTGCTGCTGCGCGAACTCGGCCTCGGCCTTCCGGTGATCGCCGAGGTACTCGCCGGGGAACAGGACACCGCGGGCGCACTGCGGACCCACCTGGAACTGCTTCGGCAGCAACAGGATCGGATCGCGCGCCAGATCGAATCGGTGTCGACCACGTTGCGCAAGACCGAAAGAGGTGAACCACTCATGGCCGCAGAGGTTTTCGACGGCTTCGACCACACCCAGTACAAGGACGAGGTCACCGAACGGTGGGGCAAGGAGGCCTACGAGAGCGGCGACCGCTGGTGGCGCTCACTGAGCGATGCCGAGAAGAAGTCGTTCCAGCAGACCCAGCTCGACATCGCCGCCGACTTCGGCAAGGCCCACGCCGCGGGCCTGCCGGTGGCGGGCGAGACCGTCCAGGCGATCGTCGCCAGGCACCGCGCCTGGCTCGGCGACGGCACCCAGGGCCGCCCGGTGACCGACGAATACCTGCTCAACCTGGGCGAGATGTACGTCGCCGACCCGCGGTTCCGGCAGAACTACGACGTGCACGGCGACGGCACCGCGGAGTACATCCGTGAGGCCTTCCGCGCCTACGTCGCGGGCCGAAACGCCTGATCGCGGTTTATCCGGCCCCGCACCGGGAACTAGAGGACAGCCGCGTCCGGACGCCACCCGCCCGGCCGCGGCTTTCGGCGTCGTAGGCTGCCCGGTGCCGGTGCGGTCGCGAAGGGAAGCGATGAACAATCACCATGGCCCGCAGGGGTTTCCGCCGCCATCGGGCAGATGCCGCGACCGCATCCGGGCCGGTCACCCCGACTCGTGGCGGTACGCACCGGTCTCGGCGCTCTCTCCGGCGGGCCGCGCGGGCTCCCCGCAGCGCTGGGTGGACCACGCGAACCACGCCGGATCGGGCGTTTCGCCGTATAACTGACGGCGACGACGACAACGTGCAGGGGACAGTGGTGGATCAGGTGGAGCCCGAGCGGCCTTCTCGCGCGGTGACCGCGCTGGTGGCGGGGTGGCTCGGGGTGCTGGTCGGGGGTGCCGGGATCATCGTGGGCACGGCGACGGCGCTGGTGCGGGCATTCGGGCGCGAGATCGAGCTCGATTACGCGGGTGCGGGGATCGTCGGCGGGCTCGGGGTGCTGTATCTGCTGGGGGCGGTGCTGCTGTTGCGGCGGCGGATGCTCGGCAGGCGGATTCTGGTGGCCATCACGGGCGCGATGAGCGGAGCGACGTTGCTGGTCGTCGTACTCAACGGCGCCGGGCACGGGCTGCGGTTCGGGCCGCTGGACTGGTGGCTCGCGCTCAACGTGGTGATCCTGGTGCTCAGCGTGATCGAGCCGACGCGGCGCTGGACCATCACGCGGTAACGCGGCAGGGGATAGGTTTTGATCATGGTCGTGCGGGAAACGAAGTCGACAGTCGGTGAGGTGGCGGTGATCGTCGCCGTGTGCTGCGCCGGCGTGGCCGCCGTGGCGAATCTGCTCGGGGCCCTGATCCTGGTGCGCGCCTTCCTGGACGCGCCGCAACGGCTCGACGACTCGCTGACGCTGTTCACCACTCTCGGCGCCCTGGTGGCGGCCTTCGCGTTCGGCTACGGGGGCATGCTGCTGGCCCGCCGCGACGAGACCGGCCGGTGGGTGCTGATCGTCGCGGGCGTCGCGCAGATCGGGCTCGGTGCGCTGGGTCTGCTGGCCACCCTGGTGAATTACGACTCCGAGTACGGCATCCACTGGTTCGCCGAGGAGTCGGTCGTTCGTTCGATTCCGATCGGGTTCGGTGGGGTACCCGGTGCCGTGACGGCGATCGTGAACCACAGCTGGGCGGCCGCGCTGGCGGCCGTCGCGCTGGGCGCGCTGGTGCTGGTGCCCGCGGTGCTGCCGTGGACGGCGGCCTACGCTCGGACCGAGCGGGCGGTCGGTTCGGCCGTATAGTTTCGGCAGGTCAGCGGCGCTACGCCGCGCTCGTTTTCGGAGGGGGACACCATGGGATACCCGTATGGTCCGCAGCAGGGCCACGACCCGTACGCGGGTGGTTACGCGCAACCCGGCTACGCGGCCGATCCCTACGCGCAGCAGGGCTACGCCGCGCAGCCGTACGGGTACGGGCAGCAGCCCTATGCCGCGCCCAGCTACGAATACGGTTACGGCGCACCGGCTTACGGCGCCCCGCAGCGGGCGGGCGGCGGCACCGGTATCACCGCGGCCCTGCTCTCCCTGCTGATCTCGCTGGTCGCGCTGATCGGCCTCGGCGTGATCGCGGCCGCCGAGCTGAGCACCGAATCCAGCCGCAGCGACGACGCCCGCGCAGGCACGATCGCCGGCCTCGCGATCGCCGCGGTCCCGGCCCTGCTGTGGCTGCTCGGCTCGATCCTGCTGTTCCGCCGCAAGACCGCCGGCCGGGTCATCCTGATCATCCTGTCCACGATCGGCCTGCTGATCAGCGCGATCTCGGTCGCGGTCTCGGCCAGCGAAGGAGCCCCGCCGGGCCTGGTCGCCGGCAGTGTCGTCGCCACCTGCGTCCCACTGCTGATCCTCGTCTGCGCTTCCGCCCCGTCCACGGGCCGCTGGATCCGCGCGGCTCGTCAGCCCGCGTACCCTCCCTACCCGTATTACTGACGCGCGCCCAGGGGGGAACACGCATGAGCCATCCGTCCGGCCACGATCCGAACGAAGGTGTCGCCCAGCAGTTTTCGCCGCTCTCGGCACCGGCGGTGCTGTCCGGCCCTGATCACCGCGCTTCCGGCGCGGGGAACGGGGAGTGGTGGCTCTCGCCTCGGGCCGACCCGTACTCCGTGCCACAGGCGGTCCAGCCGTGGCAGGACGCGGGCCGGGTTCGCCAGGGGGTGGCACCGGTCCCGCGCCTCGAGCGCCGCCGTCGTCCCGACGCTTCGGGGGTGCCGCTGCACCGGACGATGGGCACGCTGGCGCTGCTCCTCGCCGTCCTGTCGGCGATCGCCGCGATCAACGGATTCCTGTGGGCGGCGGCGCCCCATGCCGGGTCCGGGATGAGTGAGCAGATCTCGAGCGAGGCCGGCGGCAACCTGGTCTTCGTACTGCTCTGGGGGATCGGTGGCTTGCTGCTCGCCCAGCAGATCGGGTACAGCCGGGCACTCGTCTTCGCGCTCGCGGCGATCTACCTGTCGCAGTACGCCGAGGGGATGGACGTACTGACAGCCGACGGGAACCAGCTCGAACCGTGGATCGCCTGGAGCGGGTTGCTCCTCGCCCTACCCCTGACCGCCCTCCTGCCGATCTCGGCGGCGGCGACCTGGACACGACGGCGGAATCATCCCGCCCGGTAGGCCGGTGGCATCACCCCAGCTCAGGGGCAGGTCGGTGACTCCGCCGGGACAATCCGGCGTCTTCCGATACGCTGGGCACCCGTGACCGTCGCATCGTCCCCGGGTAACTCCGATAATTCTGCTTACGACCTGATCGTGGTCGGCTCCGGCTTCTTCGGCCTGACCGTCGCCGAGCGCGCCGCGAACCTGCTGGGCAAGCGGGTGCTGGTGATCGACCGCCGCTACCACCTCGGTGGCAACGCCTACTCCGAGCCGGAGCCCGAAACCGGCATCGAGATCCACAAGTACGGCGCGCATCTGTTCCACACCTCGAACAAGAAGGTGTGGGATTACGTCACCCAGTTCACCGAGTTCACCGGGTACCAGCACCGCGTGTTCGCGCTGCACAAGGGGCAGGCCTACCAGTTCCCGATGGGGCTCGGCCTGATCTCGCAGTTCTTCGGCCGGTACTTCACCCCCGAGGAGGCCAAGGCGCTGATCGCCGAGCAGGCCGCCGAGGTGCAGACCGCCGACGCGCAGAACCTCGAGGAGAAGGCGATCTCGCTGATCGGCCGTCCGCTCTACGAGGCGTTCGTGCGCGACTACACCGCCAAGCAGTGGCAGACCGACCCGAAGGAACTGCCCGCGGGCAACATCACCCGCCTGCCGGTGCGCTACACCTTCGACAACCGCTACTTCAACGACACCTACGAGGGTCTGCCCAAGGAGGGGTACACGAAGTGGCTGGAGAACATGGCCGCCTCCGAGCTCATCGACGTGCGGCTCAACACCGACTGGTTCGACGTGCGTGACGAGCTGGTCGCGGCCAGCCCGGACGCGCCGATCGTCTACACCGGCCCGCTGGACCACTACTTCGACTACTCCGAAGGCGAGCTGGGCTGGCGCACGATCGACTTCGAGACCGAAGTCCTCGAGATCGGCGACTTCCAGGGCACCTCGGTGATGAACTACAACGACGCCGACGCGCCGTACACCCGCATCATCGAGCCGCGCCACTTCCACCCCGAGCGCGACTACCCGACCGACAAGACGGTCATCATGCGCGAGTTCTCCCGCTTCGCGCAGACCGGCGACGAGCCGTACTACCCGATCAACACTCCCGAGGACCGCGCCAAGCTGCTGGCCTACCGCGAGCTCGCCAAGAAGGAGACCGCCGAGAAGAAGGTGCTCTTCGGCGGCCGTCTCGGCACCTACCAGTACCTGGACATGCACATGGCGATCGGTTCGGCGCTGAGCATGTTCGAGAACGTGCTGCGTCCGCACCTGGAGTCCGGCGCGGCACTGGTGGACCCGGCGTGAGCGAGCCTTGGCGAGTGAACCACAAGCACAGCGCGGCACCGCGCACGACGGAACCGAGCGCCGGCGAGGTGGAGTCGTGAGCGGTCAGCGCCCGGAGGAGGCGGCCCGCGTAACAACGCAGGGCGCCCGAGCACGCCAGAAAGGACGCAGTGTGAGCGCGCAGCCGGTGCTCGACGACGTGACCACCGAGACGCGCGCCAAGGCGCTGCTACAGCGGATCATCCTGCCGCGCCCGGGCGAGCCACTCGACGTGCGGACCCTCTACCTGGAGGAATCCACCACCAACGCGCGCCGCGCGCACGCCACCAGCCGGACCGCGCTCTCGATCGGCGCCGAGTCCGAGGTGTCGTTCTGCACCTACTTCAACGCGCTGCCCGCCAGCTATTGGCGGCGCTGGAGCGTGCTGAACTCGGTGGTGCTGCGGCTGGAGCTGGCCGGGCACGGCCGCGTCGACGTGTACCGCTCCAAGGCCGACGGCTCGCGCATCCACGTGCAGGGCAAGGAGTTCGCCGTCGCGCAGGGCGCGGATTCGGTGTTCGTGGAGTTCGAGACCGATCTGGGCCCGTTCGAGGACGGCGGCTGGATCTGGTTCGACATCACCACCGACACGGCGGTGACGCTGCTGGCCGGCGGCTGGTACGCCCCGCAGGAGGCGCCGGGCACCGGCACCATCGCGGTCGGCATGCCCACCTTCAACCGGCCCACCGACCTGGTCAAGACGCTGGCCGCGCTGGGCTCGGACCCGCTGGTGCTCGGCAATGTCACCGCGGTGATCGTGGCCGACCAGGGCAACCGCAAGGTCGTCGACGAGCCCGGCTTCACCGAGGCCGCCGCGACCCTCGGTGACCGGCTGAGCATCCACGACCAGCCCAACCTGGGCGGGTCCGGCGGCTACAGCCGCGTCATGTACGAGGCGCTCGCGACCGACGCCGAGTTCATCGTCTACATGGACGACGACATCGAGATCGAGCCCGACTCGATCCTGCGCGCGCTGGCGTTCTCCCGGTTCGCCAAGTCGCCGCTGCTGGTCGGCGGGCAGATGCTGAACCTGCAGGAGCGTTCGCACCTGCACAGCATGGGCGAGGTCGTCGATCGCGGGATCTTCATGTGGTCCTCGGCGCCGAACGTCGAGTACGACCACGACTTCTCGAAGTACCCGCTCAAGGATCGCGACAACTCCAAGCTGCTGCACCGGCGCATCGACGTCGACTTCAACGGCTGGTGGACCTGCGTGATCCCGCGGCAGGTGGCCGAGCAGATCGGTCAGCCGCTGCCGCTGTTCCTGAAGTGGGACGACGTCGAATACGGCCTGCGCGCCCGCGAGGCCGGCTACCCGACGATCACCCTGCCGGGTGCGGCCGTATGGCACATGGCCTGGTCGGACAAGGACGACGCGATCGACTGGCAGGCGTACTTCCACCTGCGCAACCGCCTCGTGGTCGCCTCGCTGCACCTGCCCGGCGACGGCAAGCCGATGATCGTGAACACGGTCAAGGCCACTCTCAAGCACCTGCTGTGCCTGGAGTACTCGACGGTCGCCATCCAGAACGAGGCGATCCGCGACTTCTTGGCCGGCCCAGAGGGTCTGTTCGACCTGCTGCCGAGCGCGCTGGGCAAGATCCACGCGATGCGCAAGGAGTACCCGGACGCCGTGGTGCTGCCCTCCTCGACCGAATTGCCGTTGGCCAACCGGCACGGCGTCGGCGCGACCGGCGAGCCGGGCAACCCGATCGCCAAGGTCGCGCGCCTGGCCAAGGGCGTGGTGCACAACTTCCGCAAGGCCGACCCGGCCGCGCACGAGACCCCGCAGCTGAACGTGCCGACGCTGGACGCGCGCTGGTTCCTGCTCTCGCAGGTCGACGGCGTCACCGTGACGACCGCCGACGGCCGCGGCGTCGTCTACCGCAAGCGCGACCCGCGCAAGGCCGCCGAGCTGCTCAAGGAAGCCCTGCGCCTGCGTAAAGAGCTCACCGCTCGCTTCCCGGAGATGCAGCAGCGCTACCGGGCCGCGCACGCCGAGCTGACCAGTACGGCGGCGTGGGAGAAGGTCTTCGGACTCGAAGGCGGCCGCGACGACAACAGCCTGAATGGAACCGCGAAGTGAACGCGATCAACCCGGAACTGCCCGAACTGGAACTGGCCGAAGAGGGCTGCGGCGGCGAGTGCGCCTGCGCCTGCGGTGACGGCGAGTACGTGGAGGTGCCGCTCGAGGTCGGCATCATCAACGTCGTGCAGACCACCATCGGCACCAACCCGGCCGTGGTCTCGGCCGCGCGCGGGATGTCGCACTTCGGCGAGCACGCGCTGGGCTGGGTCGGCATCGCCGCCGCGGGCTGGCTGGTCGACAAGCCGCGGCGCAGGCAGTGGGCCGGGGTCGCGGTCGGCGCGGTCGGCGCGCACGCCGCCTCGATCGTGATCAAGCGGATCGTCCGGCGCCCGCGCCCGAACGACCCGACGGTGCAGGTCAACGTGTCGACGCCGAGCAAGCTGAGCTTCCCGTCCTCGCACGCCACGTCGACCACGGCGGCTGCGGTGTTGCTCGGCAGGCTGACCGGGCTACCCTTGCCAGCGGTGCTCGTGCCGCCGATGCTCCTTTCCCGGGTCGTGCTCGGGGTGCATTACCCTTCCGACGTGCTCGCCGGTTCCGCATTGGGGGCCGCGTCGGCAGCCGCCGTGCTAGCCGCCGAAAAGAGACTCCGACAGTGACCGCAACCGAAAGAACCTTGGCTGAGATGAGCGAAGAACCGTCCGCCGCCGTCCTCGACGAGGCCGTGGTGAAGGGCCCGCCGAAGACTCTGGTCGGCGGTGTCATCAAGGCCATCCGTCCGCGGCAGTGGGTCAAGAACGTCCTCGTGCTCGCCGCGCCGCTGGCCGTCGGGCCGGAGGCGATCAGCGACGCGGGCGTGCTCGTGCACGTCGCCATCGCCTTCGTGGTGTTCTGCATGGCGGCCTCGGGCATCTACCTGGTCAACGATTCGCTCGACGTCGAGGCCGACCGGGCGCATCCGACCAAGCGGTTCCGTCCGATCGCCGCGGGCGTGGTCCCGGTCAACCTGGCGTACGCGCTGGCCGCGGTGCTGCTGGCCGGTTCGATCGCCGGTTCGTTCCTGGCGTCCTGGCACCTGGCCGTGGTGATGGCGATCTACATCGCGATCCAGCTGGCCTACTGCCTGGGCCTCAAGCATCAGGCCGTGCTCGACATCTGCATCGTGTCGTCGGGCTTCCTGCTGCGCGCCGTCGCCGGTGGCGCGGCCGCCGGCATCGCGCTGTCGCAGTGGTTCCTGCTGATCATGGCGTTCGGTTCGCTGTTCATGGCGGCGGGCAAGCGCTACGCGGAACTGCAGATCGCGCTGGAGACCGGCGCGAAGATCCGCAAGTCCCTGCAGTACTACACGCCGACCTACCTGCGCTTCATCTGGACGCTCGCGGCCACCGCCGTCGTGGTGTTCTACGGCCTCTGGGCGTTCCAGCAGGACTCGGCTCGTGACACCCAGTGGTACTCGATCTCCATGATCCCGTTTACCATCGCAATCCTGCGTTACGCGGTCGACGTCGACGGTGGCGAGGCCGGTGAACCCGAAGAGATCGCGCTGGGGGACCGCATCCTGCAGTTCCTCGCTATTGCCTGGATCGGAGCGGTAGGTGTCGCTGTCTATCTCACCTGACGAGATCGTGGTAGCGGAGCAGGAATCAACCGAATACGAGCGGCTACGCGACGACGAGCAGTCGGCGCGTCCGACCGCGCGTTTCGCGACCCTGTCCCGCGCCACCTTCGTCGGTGGGGTGGTCTTCGCCGTGGTCGTGTTCGCGGTGGGTGCCTGGCAGCGGCGCTGGATCGCCGACGACGGCCTCATCGTGTTGCGGACGGTGCGCAACCTGCTCGCGGGCAACGGCCCCGTCTTCAACATGGACGAGCGGGTCGAGGCCAACACCAGTACCGCGTGGACCTACCTGGTCTGGTTCTTCAGCTGGCTGACCCAGGCGCGGCTCGAGTACGTGGTGCTCGGTGTCGCGCTGGCGGTCTCGCTGCTGGCCATCGTGTTCGCCATGCTCGGCACCGCCCGGCTGTGGGGCGGGACGAGCGGCCAGCTGCTCATCCCGGCGGGCGTGCTCGTCTACATCGCGCTGCCGCCCGCCCGTGACTACGCCACCTCCGGCCTGGAGAGCGGTCTGGTGATCTGCTGGGTCGGGCTGCTGTGGTGGCTGATGATCCGGTGGAGCCAAGCCGCGGTCGTGCGCGTGCCGAGCCTGCTCGGGCTGGTCTTCCTGGCCGGTCTCGCGCCGCTGATCCGGCCGGAGGCCACGCTGATCGGCGTGCTCGCGCTCGGCATGATCTTCCTGACCCCGATGCCGGTGTTCCGGTACGGCCCGATCGCGCTGCGCGCGCTGATCGTGTTCGTCGCCGGGATCGTGCCGGTGGCCTACCAGATCTGGCGGATGGGCTACTACGGCCTGCCCTACCCGAACACCGCGGTCGCCAAGGACGCGGGCGGGGCCAAGTGGGGTCAGGGCATGAAGTACCTGTGGGACCTCGTCGGCCCGTACTACCTGTGGATTCCGCTGCTCGTGCTGCTGATCGCCGGGGTGGTCACCGCGGTGGCGCGCGGGATCGAGGTGCGGCCGCGGTGGTCGGTGGCCGCGATCCGGACCTGGCTGCGCTCGCCGAGCGCGGTCGTCACGCTGATGCTGGGCAGCGGCCTGCTGCTCACCGTCTACGCGATCCGCGTCGGCGGCGACTTCATGCACGGCCGGATGCTGCTGACCCAGCTGTTCCTGCTGCTGTTGCCGGTGGCGGTCGTGCCGATCCGGCTGCCTGCCCGCCTCGGTCGGTCAGCGCCGGCGGACGGTAGCTCGCCTGACCACGCGGACAGCGAGCCGCGGGCGTTCACCCCCCGTGACTGGTCCATGGTGGTCGTGCTGGTCGCGCTGCTCGGCACCGCGGGCTGGTCGCTGTACGCGGCGAGCACCACCGCGATCAAGACCGGCACCAAGATCAGTTCGTCGGGCATCGTCGACGAGCGCGTGTACTACGTGCTCAACACCGGCAAGGACCATCCGATCCTGGCCGAGGACTACCTCGACTACCCGCGCATGCGGGCGATGGTCAACGACATCGCGGCCAACCCCAACGGCGGCCTGCTGCTGAACTCGCCGTCGTTCACGTTCTGGTACCTGGATCCGCCGCCGCAGCCGATTCCCGAGGGCGGCGCCGGGCACACGGTCTACTTCCTGAACCTGGGCATGACGAGCATGAACGTGCCGCTGAGCGTGCGCGTCATCGATCCGATGGGCCTGGCCTACCCGCTGGCCGCGCACTCGGACCGGCTCGCCGACGGCCGCATCGGGCACGACAAGAGCCTGTACCCGGACTGGGTGGTCGTCGACTCGGGCATGGTCGACATCCATCCGTGGATGCCCTGGTACATGGACGAGGAGTGGGTCACCCAGGCGCGCGCGGCGATGGCGTGCCCGCAAACGCAGGCGCTGCTGATCTCCACCCGCGACCCGCTCACCTTCGACCGGTTCAAGCACAACCTGCGCAATGCGCTGAGTTTCGCGAAGTACCGGATCGACCGGGTGCCCAAGTACGAGATCCAGCGATGCGGTCTGGTGGATCCATTTCCCGAGCCGCCGCGCTGAAAAGCTCCACATGCGTCACACTGAG